>NZ_JAMYLM010000011.1:0-180143 GCF_040317995.1 Mesorhizobium sp. M1334 | reverse complement strand
TCGCCAGAAACATCCTTCAGACCGCCGATGCTGCCAAAGTCCCCATCAGCCATCGCATCAAGAAATGCGCCTGGAACGACGACTATCTCATCAATGCCATCACGCATGCTGCGGGAGGGGGGATTACCGGCACGGCCGGGATCGGGCTGGAACTCACAGCACGAAACTTTGCCCAAGCGCCCAAAAGTGACACATTAGCTGACTAACTGATTCACCCACTCAGACTGAAATGGCAAAGAAGAAACGAAAGCTCGATAGCCGCCAGGTGCCACCGTCTCCGGAGGAGATTCAGGAGGCCGACTTCTATGCGCGAAAATGCGGGCTGACAAAGGACGAGGCGCTCAAGTTGATCCGCGACGCAAAAGCGCCGACCTCTGCCTCTGCGAAATCCTAGGCGCTTCGGGCACGAAGTCTTCAGGCCGCTTTTCGCCGCGCCGTCTGCGATCCACGAATTGAGGCAGTCCCGCTCGCCCGCATCTTCTGTGATCGTAGCCGAAACATCGCTGATTTCATGGGTGTGATGCAACAGCCTGATTTCAGCGCTTTCGCTATTCTGCGACGTCCTTTGGGTGAGAATTGCCGAAATTTGTTGCAAAGCGCGGTTTTTCTGTCGCGGTCGGTGTTCGGAATCAGCTAGGTTGCTCGCGGGCCAAATGCTTTGACACCCCGCTCGTATAGCATGCCGTCAAGTGCAAACCTTAGTGGGACAACACCACGCGATAAACTGCAGCTCACCGACTGGGCAGAAAGCCCACATCGTCAGCCAGTCGCGGGCGCGGCGCTCGACTATCTCGGACAGGCCCGCACCATGTCAGATGCGGCCCAGAACAGCATCTCATCGAGCCGGCCTTTGTTCCGCCCGGGTCGACAGCACCAGGCGCAAGTGCCGCTCCTCGCACCGGCGCATGATGCGGGCCAGCGTCTCGACGGCGTGTGTCTCTCCCGGATCCGGACAGCGTTGGCGATCGACGACCTGATGCCGAACTCATCGCATAGGGCTTGGGCGCGCGGATCGATCGTGCCCGCACCTTCTTGCGCTCAATGACGACGCCCCGCCAAGCATTTCCTCCTGCCGTGCAGCTTCCCTTGCCGCGCGTTCTTCATGCCATTGAGTGAGGCCTAGGACATCGCGGGCTGCAGGCTGAACGATGTTTTGCCGCCGCCATTTCGCGGGGATGCGCGTTCATGCAACCCTCGCCGTGTCTTCGCGTTTAACCGCCTTCAACTGCGGCGAGCGAGAAAAATGACAGCATTTATCCCGATTACAATCTACCTGAATGGCAAGTCGACGGTGGTCGCCTCGATATCCGATGCTGCGAAAGCGCTTGAACAACCATGGCCATACGTGGCCAAACCGCGACGGCTCGAAGCGGTCCGAATGATCAAGGAATGCTTGGCCGGTCATTGCAATCAACAAGCTGCGATCGATGCCTTCAAGGCGGCCGCAGCCGAACAGGGCCTTCTTAAGCAAAGGCCTCCGCTCGTCGGCCTGAAGCGACTTGGCGGAATTGTTGAAGAGCTGATCTGAAATCATGCCGCCCTCCTTGATCCATTGGCAGGGCGGCAGACGCACCGTCTGCGAAGCCGTCTCCCGCGAGTTCAATTGGTGCGACGAGAGCATTCCGCCAAGCGGGTGGTCAGTGCGCAGCATTCGCGGCCTCAGAGGGCGCGGGCGATACAGGAGTGGATTGATCGTGCCGTCGCCTCCGGTCGACTGCTGGATTTACCCGGTGGGTCAGAAGGGCCTTACCGCAGCAACGACGGCTATCTTGAAAGCAAGATCGTCGATGCGCCGACATTCGAAGGCCCGATGCGCACGCCGGCGGTGGGTTCACCATGAGGATTGTAAAAACCGAACAGGTTCGAGCCTTGCTCGAATTTAGCGAAAGATCAGGTGCAAAGGCTGGAGCAACATCCCGTAGCGATTGATGTCCGTGAACATGACACGCCTGTTGTCCAGTTGTCTCTGACCCTGGGCCCGTAGGCTACACAAGCGCAATCCGCCTCGCGCTGAAGATAGCCAGCACCCATCGGGAGAGGGGGAAAGGCGGGAGATAGGTGCCGGCCAAGGCGGGAATCAGGTCCGCCGCGCGACAGCGTAGCTGAGCCTTGGCTTGGTGAACGAACGGAGCCTTCGCGCGCCGATTTTTTACTAGCTTACCGCGAGCGACAACCCACTGGCGCGCTCGCATAACAGGGCGAGCAATTCGCTGCGCCGCGCTTCCGGCGTGTCGACGGGCAACACGAAACAAAGCGTCTTGTTGATGGCCCCCTTGCCATCGCGGATGGGCGCGGCCATGCACCAGGTGAAGCGGTCGGCCAGTGCGGCGGTCTCGCTGAAACCTTGCTGGCGCGCCAGAGCGACATCGCCGAAGAACTCGGCTGGCGCAATGACGCGGCCGTCGGGAAGCGTGTAGTCGCCAGGCGCAATGAAGTCCCGTATTTCCTGCTCGCTCATATGGCCGAGCAGCAGCCTTCCGGACGCCGTCCATGGTATCGGCACCTCGACTCCGACATCGCTTGAAATCCGGAACGGGCCGGGCGAGTCCCGGCAATCAAGGACGACGTATTTGTTCCCGCGCAGGCCGCACAGTTGGACGGTCTCGCCCGTCTCCGCCGCTAGTCTGTCCAGGGTTTCGATGATGCGCCGGTAATGGGCATTATGATGTGAGTAGGCCCAGCCGAACAGATGCATCGCCTTTCCGAAATAGACATAGCCTTCGGTTCCGACGTTCTCGAGCATTTCGGCTTCCAGCAGGCTGTTGACGATTTCATAAGTGGTTGAACGCGGCGCGCCGATCATCTTGGCGATGTCGCCGACGCGCATCGGTGCGCGGTGCCGCAGAAGGGCCTCGAGTAGCATGATGACGCGGTCGATCCCGCGACGCCGCTCGCCATTGCGCGGCTCGGCGCCGGCTTCCGTTTCAATTAGACCAGTGACGCCATCGCTCATATAGGCCGCACCCGCGCAAAAATCATTTCGGCCCTCGTCTCAAGACGCTTGAAAGATGTCAAGGCTCAGTCTAGCATCTCATTTGTCCGGTATACAGGCCTATTGTCTGAAATATCGGACAATTAACGAGCTAGGCGCAGAAGGTCCTGACGAGAAAACAGGCGGTTTCCGAGATGCGGCAACCGGCGGGTTTTCTCGTCCCGACCCCGCACGTCCAGGCATAACTTCAGAAGGGAACAATCATGACGAAACTATCGTTTTTCGCATCCGCCAGTGCCCTTTGCCTCGGCCTTCTCCTTAGCCTCGGCGCCGGTTCACAGGCCAACGCCGCCGCTAAATGCATCAAGGGCGATCGCAAAGCGCCATATACGATCGGCTGGGCCAATATCTATTCAGTGCCGACCTGGATGAAGCAGACACAGGGCACGATCGAAGCCGAAGTCGAGACTTTGAAGAAGCAAGGCTTGGTCGACAAGCTAGTCGTGACCGATGCCCAGGGCGACGCCAACGTCCAGATTCAGCAGATCCAGTCGATGATCGATTCCGATGTCGATGCCATCATCTTGATCGCTGGTTCGTCGACCGCGCCGGCGCGCGTCCTGGCGGACGCCTGCGCCAAGGGCATCGCCATCATCAACTTCGACAGCCTCGTCGATACCGACCAGGTGACCGCCAAGGTCAACACCGATTCCTCACAGTGGGGCGATCAGGCGGCCAAGTTCCTGATCGACGCCATCGGGGGCAAGGGCAAGATCCTCATCCTCAATGGCCCAGCCGGCGTTTCGGTCAGCGACGACCGGCGCAAAGGCGCCGATGCCGAGCTTAAGGCCCATCCGGATGTGAAGGTGCTTGCCGAGACGAACACGCCCTACAATGTCGCGCCCGCCCAGGAGGCCGTCACCAGCCTGCTTTTCGCCAACCCCGAAATCGACGGCATCCTGTCGCTGGGCGGCGCGTTGTCGGCGGGCGCCGTGCTCGCGCTCGACAAGCAGGGCCGCGACCAGGTACCGATCACCGGCGAGAATGCGCGCCAGTTCCTCGAACTGTGGAAGGAAAAGGGCCTGAAGAGCTGGGCGACGATGCAGCCGAACTGGCTCGGCGCCTTCGCCACCTACACCGCCGTGGAGGCACTGGAGGGCGAGGATGTGCCGGCTTTCGTCAAGATCCCGCTGCCGGTGATCGACAATTCCAACATCGACGAATACCTCGCCCGGGCGAAGGATTTCCCGGCTGACGGTTACATCTATTCGCCGTACGATGAGGATCTATTCAAGAAGCTGCTGGCCCAGAAATAGGCCTGAAGGGTTGTAGCATTGACAACCACGGCTCCGCTTCTCGCCGCGCAGGGGGTGTCGAAGTCCTTTTTCGGCAACCCCGTTCTGCGCAACGTTTCAATCGCTCTCCAGCCGGGCCGCGTGCATGCGCTGCTGGGCGAGAACGGCGCAGGTAAGTCGACACTGATCAACCTTTTGTCCGGCGCCTTGCGCCCGGACGGCGGGGCGATCGAGGTCGATGGGCGCCCGGTCTCGCGCATGACCCCCGCTAATGCGCGACAGGCCGGGATCGCCGTTGTCCAGCAGGAACTCAGCCTTACGGCCAGCTTGTCCATTGCCGAAAACATCGGGCTCGGCGCCTATCCAAAGCGGTTCGGCTTGATCGACTACAACGAGCTTGCCGTCCGGGCCAGGGCCGCATGCGATCTTGTCGGGCTTTACGAACCTCTGTCTACGCCGGTGGGGCAGCTGTCCCTCGGCCGCCGGCAGATGGTGGAGATCGCCAAGGCGCTTTACCGCCGGCCGCGCGTGCTCATTCTCGACGAACCCACCTCATCGCTATCGGCAACTGAGACAAAAATCCTCACCGACCTGCTGGAGAGGCTTCGGGGCGAGGGCATCGCTATTCTCTACATCTCACACCGACTGAACGAGGTGATGACGCTGTGTCAGCATGTCACCGTGCTCAAGGACGGCACCTGCACGGCGGACTGCTCGCTGGAAGGAACCGATGCCGCAGGACTAGTACGGCTGATGGTCGGCCGCGACCCCGGCGATCTCTTTCCACGATGGCGGCCTTCGCCATCGCCGGCCGACGCCATCTCGGTTCGCAATTTTTCGGCCGGCCTGATGAGCGATGTCGATCTCGACATCAGGACGGGCGAGGTGCTTGGTATTGGCGGCCTGGTCGGCCAGGGGCAGGAAGATCTGCTGCTTGGCCTCTACGGCGCGATCCCCGCCAGGACGGTATCCGCGACGGTAAACGGTGTTTCGGGTTTGCCCGGCGGCGTGCCGAAATCCAATGCGCTCGGCCTCGCTTATGTCCCGGCTGACCGTAAGCGCGAAGGCCTGCACCTGATCCATCCCATCATCACCAATATGATGCTGCCCGCGTTCGCAAGGCTGCCGGCGCTGAAACTGCGCAGCCGGCGTGCCGAGCGCGATATAGCAAGGGGCCTCGCCGCCCAGCTTGCCATCAAGGGCGACCTCGACCGCCCGGCGCAGGCACTCTCAGGTGGCAACCAGCAGAAGGTCGCGCTGGCGAAATGGATGCCACACGAACCGCTTGTGCTTCTCCTCAACGACCCGACGCGCGGCGTCGATGTCGAGACCAAGCGTGAGATCTACATGATGCTTCGCAAACTCGCTGCCGCTGGCAAGGCGATCGTGCTGCTCAGTTCCGATACACCCGAACTGGTGCACCTTTGTGATCGTGTCGGCGTGGTCCGCGAAGGCCGCATCGTGGCCATGCTCGAGCGCGAGGCACTGAGCGAGGAAGCCATCGTTTCCGCCGCAATGGGCGCCGAACAGCAGAAAGTTGCAGCATGAGCAGGGTTGCATCCTCAAGCCAAGCCGGTGCTCTCTACTGGCCGGTTCAGCTGCGCCGCAATATGGGCGTACGCAGCCTGTTCGCTGTGGTCCTGGCGTTCGTCATTGCCTACGGTTTCCTGTTTCCCGGCCTCTTGACAGCGTCCGGTTTCGCCAAATTCACCCAGAGCTGGTTTCCGCTGGCGCTGGTCGCCATGGCCCAGGCGATTCTCATGCTCACCGGCGGCATAAGCCTGGCCATCGGCGCAATGGTCAGCCTGGGCGCGGTGATCGCTGCGACGACGATGACTGGACCGCTGGGCGTAGCCGGCGGTGCCGCTGCGGTGGCGCTGACCGGTCCCGGCATCGGTGCCGCGATCGGATTCATCGTCGTGAAACTTCGGTTACCGGCGATTGTGGTGACGCTCGCTGGCTCCTTCATTATCGGCGGCGCTGCGCTGCTCATCCTGCCGAGGCCGGGCGGCGCCATACCCGAGTGGCTGTCGGACCTGCTTGCCGGCAACACGCCGGCGGCATTCGTGCTGCTGGTACTCATCGTGCTTCTGTGGAAACTCTATCTCGCCACGCCGCTTGGTTTGAGCATCTATGCTGCAGGCGAAAATCCCGTCGGCGCCTACCGCTCCAGCGTGCCGGTCGACGGTGCCCGGATCGCCGCCTACGCGATTAGCGGACTGCTTTGCACAGGCGCCGGCCTGTTCGTCGCCGCGCAAACGGGTTCGGGAGATCCAGTCATCGGCACGGCGTTCACGCTGAATTCCATTGCCGCCGCAGTGCTCGGCGGCATCGGTTTCCTTGGCGGCCAGGGTACCATGCGCGGCGCTCTTGCGGGCAGCCTGCTGCTCAGCCTGATGATCAGTGTCATGTTCTTCCTCGGCTTCACGCCGGTCGCCCAATATGTCGCCCAAGGCCTCATCATCATCGGGGCGGTCGCCATCCCGCAATTCCGCAGGGTGCAGCAATGACAGCACGGAAAGACAGCGTGAGCGGCAGGCGCGCCCTGACGATTCTGCGCAGCCGGCCCTTCCTTACGATCGCTATAGTTGCGGCGGTATGGATCGCGGCGAGCTTCGCTTCACCTGGCTTCGGCGCTTATGGGCATTTGCGCTATTTGGTTGAATTGGGCGCGGTGATCGGCCTGGTTGCGGCGGGCCAAACTTTCGTGGTGATTGCCGGCGGCATCGACCTTTCCGTCGCGGCGATCGTCACGGTTAGCGCTGTCAGCCTGCCGCTGCTTTCGTGGCAGGCGGATCCGACAGGGCTCACCGCCGTTCTTGCAGTTCTCACGTTGACGAGCGCAATCGGTCTGGTGAACGGGCTGGGCGTGGCGCTGTTGCGCGTTCATCCGATGATCATGACACTGGCGATGGCGACATTCCTGCAAGGTCTGCTGATCATCATCGCCGGCGGCAGTGCCGTGACCGCCGAGAACCCGCTGGTCCGCTGGCTCGGCAATGCGCGGCCGGTCGGTATTCCGGCAGGCGTCCTTTTGTGGGGGGTCATTTCAGTGATCGTTCTGACCACGATGCATGCGACATCCCTTGGCGCCCGGATATTCGCGATGGGCGCCAATCCGCTCGCCGCGGCGCTGTCCGGGGTTCCAGTCGCCTCGACCACGCTGGCGGTCTACGGCATCAGCGGCTTCTGTGCGGGACTTGCCGGTGTGTTGGTCCTCGGCATGAACGGACAAGGCTATGTCGGTATCGGCGATCCTTATCTGCTCGCCTCGATTGCCGCCGTGGTGCTTGGCGGCACCTCGATCCTCGGCGGGCTCGGCACCTATGCCGGCACGGTCCCCGGCGCCATCCTGCTGGTTACGATCACGGCGCTGATCACCGTGGTCAACGCCTCGCCCGGCTGGCGCAGTATCCTGTTCGGGTCGCTGATCCTGGGGCTGCTGCTTCTCTCAGGCAGAGAGCAGGCCCGCCGATGACATATCGTCCAGCCGATAAATGCGCCGTGCATTGCCGTAGAACAGTGCCGTCTGCTCGTCCGCGGAAAGCTCTCCTGCAATGGCCTTGAAGCTGTCATACACCGCATCGAACGATGCATGCAGGCCGGCGACCGGAAAGTCGCTGCCGAACATCGCGCGCCGCGTACCGAAACAGTCGATGCAATGCATGACAACCGACCTTAGGCTGTCGAGCGTCCAATCATGATCGTAGGCGACCAGATCCGATATCTTGATGGCGACGTTCTCGCGCTCCGACAAAAGCCGCAGCCCTTCGCGCCACACCCGCATCCCGTCCGCATCGCGATCGATCGGGCTGCCGCAATGGTTGAGAACAAAGAGCTGGTCCGGAAAGGCCGCTGCGAGGCGCGCCGCGCCGGTGAGCTGGCGCGGAAACACCATCAGGTCGAAAACCAGCCGGCGGCGCCCAAGCAGGGACAGGCCGGCACGCCAGGCCGGATCGTCCATGATGCCGTCACGGGCGGCAAAACGACGGGCGGGATCCGGATCCCAGCTCAGTATGTCGCGTACGCCGACGACACGGTCGAATGCCGCCTGCGCTTGGACCAGCGCCGGCGCTTGGCGGTTCGCCAGAGGTACGTGAACGACGTAACGGGCGGCCACGCCGCGCGACTTGTCGAGGGTTTCAAGCCACCGCGTTTCACCGACGCAGTCATCCCCGGCCCAACCGGCTTCAACATGGACGGTGGCGACGACACTGTGCTGGCCGGCGTCGCGCAAATAATCTTCAGGAAGGTAGTTTCGCCGCAAGGGGCCAAGCTCGCCCAGACCGCCGCGTTCGCCAGCCGTGGGCGTGAGCCAGGGATGGCGGCCGAGGCCGAGATCCCAAAGGTGATGGTGGGCATCGATGATCGGTCCGGAGTAACGCTTTGGCACGCATCTCTCTCATGGTGGCCGGCATCGGAAATCGATCCGGACTTCATCCTGCGAAAGCGAAAGGACTAGCATCGGATGACCGAAAACTCACCCGTACTGTCGCTCGCGACCCGTGAAAATTTCCTCCTCGACGATCGTATCCGCGGCGTGCCGCCTGGCACCCTCGGGCTGGACAGCAGCTTTGTCGCATCTGAGCGCTGGCATCCAGCGCATGGACGTATGTCGTTGCCGGTGTTGACCCTCGACGAGGAGACCTTCATCGCCAATCGTGACCTGTTCCTGGGGTATGCGCGAGAACAGGGCGCCGTGATCGCCCCGCATGCCAAGACCCCGATGGCGCCTGACCTTGCCCGGTGCCTGATCGAGGCCGGAGCATGGGGCACGACCGTCGCCGACATAAGGCAGGCCACAGTGATGCTCAGAGCCGGGCTCTCTCGGCTGATCATCGCCAATGAGGTCGGCGGACCAGGTGGTGCGAACCGACTTGCTGTCCTTGTCGGCGCCTGGCCAAACGCCGAGTTCTACGTCTTTGCCGACTCTCTCGATGCCGTGAATGCGCTTGCTGAAGCTTGGCGCGCCAATGCGACGCTGCCGCCATTGCGCGTGCTCGTCGAACTTGGTGCGGGGAGGGCAGGCGCCCGGACCACCGGCGAAGCCGAGGCGATCGCCGACGCGGCTGTAGCAGCCGGAGGGCGGCTGCTGATCGCCGGCGTCGCAACCTACGAAGGTGCCGCCGCGCAAGCCGATCCTGGCCGCACCGATGAGGCGATATCCGCCCTGTTGGCAATGACAGCCGATATGTTCCTGCGGCTCCGCGCCCGCGTCGGCGGCGACACCCCGCTGATCGTCACCGCCGGCGGCTCGGTGTACTTCGACAAGGTGGTCGCAGCGCTTTCGCCCCTTGTCTCCACGGACGGCAATGCCACGCTGGTGCTGCGCAGTGGCGCCATCTTCTTTCACGACCATGGCGTCTACGACAGGTCACTCGGCGCACTCGATGCCCGCGACGGTTTTGCGATCGGCGGCGTCAGTGCTTCCGCACGAAATTCGTTCCATCCGGCTTTGCGCCTGTGGGCCGAGGTACTGTCGCGGCCGGAGCCCGGCCTTGCTATCTGCGGTATGGGCATGCGCGACGTGTCGTTCGACCAGGGCTTTCCGACGGTAGTGACCATCTTTCGTGCCGGCAAGCAGCTGCCGAAAGCGCGTGCCGAGGTCTTCAAGCTCAACGACCAGCACGCCTTCCTGACAATTGGGTCGGGCGACGATATTGCCGTTGGTGACGTCGTTGAATTCGGCATCTCGCACCCCTGCACCTGCCTCGATCGCTATCGCGTGATCTTCGGCGCCGACGCGGCCGGGTATGTCCGCCACGCCTTTCCTACCTATTTCGGCTGACCAGATATCGGGCCACTTCCAAAAAAGAGAACCTCGAAAGGATCTGATATGATCAAGTACTTCCAGTCCGGCTCCCGCATGTCTCAGGCGGTCGTCTATGGCGGCCTCGTGCACATCGCAGGCCAGGTGGCAGACGACCGCAAGGCCGGCATCGAGGGTCAGACGAGCGACGTGCTCTCCAAGGTCGAGGCACTCCTTGTCGAGGCCGGCAGCAGCAAGTCGAGGCTAGTGGCGATCAACATCTTCCTGCCGCAGATCGCCGACTTCGATGCCATGAACGGGATCTACGATGCCTGGGTGGATCCTGCGCGCCTGCCGGCGCGCGCCTGTGTCGAGGCGCGTCTCGCCGATCCCGACCTCCGCATAGAGGTCACTGCGATCGCAGCTGTCTGAGCCCCCGCCATGCACACCGGCCTCAGCCATACGCTCGACTTCGACCGGGACGGCAAGACACTCGGCCATCTCAGCATTCCGTTTTCGATCGACCGTTCGCCCTATTTCCAGGTCAAGGTCCCGATCTGCCTTGTCCGCAACGGCGAAGGCCCGTCGGTGCTTCTGATGGCCGGCAATCACGGCGACGAATATGAAGGCGAGCTGTCGCTGGCAAAGCTGGTGCGCCGGCTCGATCCCAAGCGGATCAAGGGTCGCGTCACCATCCTGCCGCTGGCGAACGTGCCGGCGGGGATGGCCGCAAAGCGTTGCTCGCCACTCGACGGCGGCAATCTCAACCGCGCCTTTCCGGGCGACCCGTCAGGCACGCCAACAAGCCGGCTTGCCAATTTCCTGGAGATGGAACTGTTTCCCCGCCATGACGTCATCTTCGACATTCATTCTGGCGGCACCTCGATGGAGCATCTGCCGACCGCGCTGGTCGAGCGCAATACCGATCCCGAGCGCCACAGGCGCGGGGTGGAACTGATGCGGGCGCTCGGCATGCCCTATGGGTTCGTGGCCGACAATGGCCAGGCCTCGCCGACCTCCATGGGTGCAGCGCGCCGTGCCGGCGCCATCGGCGTTAGCGGTGAGTTCGGCGGCGGCGGCACCGCCACGGTCGACACGATGGCGATCACCGCTCGCGCGATCGACAATCTGCTGATTGCGCTCGGCGTGGTTGAAGGGCCAGTTCTTGGCGCGGAGTCAAAGCCGTCGGCGCCGACGCGACTGCTTTCGCTTTCGCGGCATAGCCAAGGTCTCTATGCCACCCGCCGCGGCTGGTTTGAACCCGCCGTCAAGCTTGGCGACAGCGTGAACGCCGAACAATTGGCTGGCTGGTATCACGACCTCGAAAGGCTCGATCTTGCTGAGGAAACTCTGCATTTTGCCGAAAGCGGCATCGTGCTTTCGCGCCGGCTGCATACAATGTGCGAGGCAGGAGACTGCCTCATGCAGGTCGCCGAACCCGTGGAAGCCTAACGGGAAACCGCACGGCGTCTGCCTTCTGCGTCACTCCGGAGAACTGAGGATATCTTATGCAGCTTTCCATGTGGACCTACCCCTGGGATGTCCAGGATCTGGGTTTCGAGATGGTCGAACGCGATCTTGTCGAACGCGCCGGGCTCAACATGATCAGCCTTGCAACCTCATATCATGCGGGACGGTTCCTGCAGCCGCGAAGCCCGCGCCGCAAAGCCTATTTCCCGGAGGACGGCACAATCTACTTCAGGCCAACCGCCGCGCGATGGGCCGACCTCGCAATTCAGCCCAAGGTGGCGGACGTGATCTCCGAATGCGGCGACGTGCTTGGCGAGCTTGTCCGCAGACGAGACGCCAATGGGCTGGGTGTTTCGTGCTGGACGGTCTGCCTGCACAATACCCGCCTCGGCATGCTTTATCCGCAGGCCGTCACCCGTAATGCCTTCGGCGATCCCAATTATTACAACCTCTGTCCGTCGCATCCCGATGCGCGCGCCTATGTCCGCGCGCTGGTCGCCGACGTTACGCACACTTACAAGCCGGACAGGATTGAGCTCGAAAGCCCGTCCTTCATGAGCTTCGCCCACGAATACCATCACGAGAAGGATGGTGTCGGGCTGACGCCGGAAGATGACTTCCTTCTGTCGCTGTGCTTCTGCCCGTCCTGCCTCGCCCGCGCCGCTCGTGCCGGCATCGAAGGCGAGGCGGCGCGCAAGCTTGTCAGAGGTTGGATCGTCGAGACCTGCGACCGTGCCGTTCCGGCACCGCGCTTTCCGGACTTTCCGAAGAGCAGCTTCGATATCTTCCGGCCCTGGCCAGAACTATACGACTATCTGCTGTGGCGGTTCGAGCCGGTGACCAGCCTGGTCGCCGAACTGCGCGAGGTGGCCAATCCGGCGACCCGCGTTGTCATCATCGATTTGAAAGACGGTTGGCTTGGCGGCTGCGATCTCGCGGCGCTCGGCAAGGTCTGTGACGGGGCAATCCTGTGTGCCTACGACATGCAGCCCGGCGATGTCGCCAGCCTGATGGCGGCCGGACGCGCAGCACTTGGCGCGGAAAAATTCCTCGGCGCCGGCTACCGGCTGTTCTATCCGGAAATGGCAGGCCCCGACATCCTCACCGCCAAGGTGAAACCTGCGATGGCGCCGGATGTCGACGGCATCAATTTTTACAATTACGGCCTTGTCCCTGCCGCACGACTCGATTGGGTGAGTGCCGCACGATCCGTTTGAAAAACCGATCCGTTGCCGCAGTCTGCTAGGACTGACCTCGCTTTGCCTTGGAGCTTTATGAGCGTGCCGACTATTCGCTTCGGTCACATTGGCCGGCGGCGGCCGGACAAGCTGAAAGCATGGCCGTGAAGGTCCATGTGGACCGAAGGTTATACGCCCTAGCGTATTTTAGGCTTCATACGCTTCCGAGTATGCGTAGCGGCGGTGCCGCATTGGTCAGGCCGGACGGCTTTGTCGCGTGGGGGTCAACGCACGGTGTGCCTGATCCTGTACAGGTGCTGATCGAAACACTTGATGGGTTCGGTTTCCGCACGGAGGCGCACGAACATCATCGGTGAGCGGCGGCGAGTGCGGATGCTTCCCGCCTTCGGGCATGACTTCCTTGCCGATGCCATCATTGGGAATGACAGCGATGCCAGGCGCTTGCTCCTTTTCCTACTCGTTGTCGCCGAGTAGGGCCGCGCAAACCGCTTCGGTGACCTTGTCGGTGGTGGCGGTTCCGCCGAGGTCGGGCGTGTGCAGTGAGGCGTCCGCCGTCACGCGCTCGATGGCGCGCATCAGGCGCGCCGCGGCAGCCGGCTCGCCGAGATGCTCCAGCATCATCACCGCCGACCAGAACGTGCCGACCGGATTGGCGATGCCCTTGCCGGTGATGTCGAAGGCCGAGCCGTGGATCGGCTCGAACATCGACGGAAACCCCCGCTCGGGGTTGAGGTTCGCCGTCGGCGCAATGCCGATCGATCCGGCAAGTGCGGCCGCAAGATCCGACAGGATGTCGGCGTGAAGGTTGGTCGCGACGATCGTGTCGAGCGACCGCGGATTGAGCGTCATGCGCACCGTCATCGCGTCGACCAGCATTTTGTCCCATGCGACATCCGGAAAATCGGCCGCGACCTCATGCGCGATGTCGTCCCAGAGCACCATGCCGTGACGCTGGGCGTTCGACTTGGTGACCACCGTCAACAGCTTTCGCGGCCGTGACCGCGCCATCTCGAAGGCGAAGCGCATGATGCGCGTTACGCCGGTGCGGGTGAAGATCGAGACCTCGGTGGCGACTTCCTCGGGCAGGCCGAGATGCGAGCGCCCGCCCTGGCCGGCGTATTCGCCTTCCGAATTCTCCCGAACGATGACCCAGTCGAGATCCCCTGCCGCGACACCACGAAGCGGGCTCTCGATACCGGGCAGGATGCGGGTCGGGCGGACGTTGGCATATTGGTCGAAGGGCTGGCAGATCGCCAGCCGCAGCCCCCACAACGTCAGATGGTCAGGCACGTCAGGTGCGCCGACGGCGCCGAAATAGATGGCGTCGAAGGCCTTCAGCCGCTCAGTGCCGTCCTTGGGCATCATCACGCCGTTGACCTTGTAGTAGTCCGAGCCCCAGTCGAAATGCTGCACTTCGAGATTGAAACCACCGTCGCGCGTGGCGCAGACGGCCAGCGCACGAAGCCCGGCCGCTACGACTTCCTTGCCGATCCCATCGCCTGGAATGGCCGCGATCCTGTAGCTTCGCATGGTGCAGTCTCCCCTTGTGGCGCTAAACTCCGATGGACCACCGTGGCCTTGGCAGACCGAGTGTCGCCGTTACCGCAAATGGTCAATCAAACCGTTCAGCAGGAGCAGCAACGCCGCAGCGACGACAGCCGCGGCAGCATCGTCCAGCATGATGCCGGCCCCACCCCTTACCTTGTCATGCATGATACGGATGGGCCAAGGCTTGACGACGTCGAAAAACCGGAAAGCAAGGAAGCCTGCTGCCCACCAGAGTGGGTCGATCGGAAGCATGGAAAGTGTCGCGGCGGTGCCGAAGGTCTCATCGATGACGACGATCTGCGGATCCTCCGTCCCGGTACGGGAGATGACATGCGACGACGCCCATACGCCAACGGCGAACAGGGCCGCATAGGCAAGCACGGTCAGCCAAGGCGATGCAGCTATCAGAGCTGCGGCAACAGCCACTCCAACCATTGCGCCGGCCGTGCCCGGCCATATTGGAGATAATCCCGCGCCAAGAGAGGTCGCGAGCAGGTAGGCAAACTTGGGTGAAAATCTATGCATCGAGTTTCGGCCGGCTTCCGACGGATGGCAAGCATTCATAGTTTCACATCGTTCGGGTGCGGCCGCCAGACCGCCGGTCGATTTGCTCCGTCAGCTCGGCGAGCGCCTTAATCCGCCGGCCGCATCCGCCAAAAAGAAATCGCTGTTGCGGCCGGTTGAGAACGTTGCTGAGCCAGTTCTCCGTCTGCGTTGACCAAGTCGAACGGTGGCGACGGTGGAACAAACCCGCAAATTGCTGGTAAAGCTCGGTGAAACGACATCATCAGAGGAGCCGCCATGATCGCCGGTCTCATGAAAAGTCGCATCGACCCGCTATGGGAGCAGGCCGCCTCTCCGCTGATCGGGATCGGCATGACGCCGAACCAGGTTACGGCTAGCGGGCTCGTGCTCGTCGCTGTGTCCTCGGCGGCCTACGTCTATCACCATTCAAGCCTTGCCTTTGGCCTTTGCCTGGCGTTTGCCTTCACCTTCGATGCGCTGGACGGTGCTGTCGCCCGCCGAACAAATATGACCACCAAGGCCGGTGGCTATTTCGACGCCGTCGTCGACCGCTATCAGGAATTGGCCGTCTTTGCGGCTATCGGCTGGGTCGCCGATCTGTGGGCGATCGCAATGTTCGCGTTCGCCGGCGGGATACTCACAAGTTACGCCAAGGCGCGGACGGCGCTGGAAATCCCTGTGGAAAACCATGGTTGGCCGGATTTCTTCGAGCGGATGGAACGTCTGGTTTTCATTTGCGTGCTGCTCGCCGCCGACGGAGTCGCGGCCGCCCTGGGCGCGGCATCGCCCTGGATTCTGGCGGGGGGGTTCGGGCTTTACGCAGTGCTGGCCAACGCCACAGCACTGCAACGGATCAGTCGCGCATTCACGATGCTGAAACGAGCCGACGGAAAGCAGCCGTGAGACTGCAGCCCACTTGCGCGTAGTCTCACATGAAGGTATATCATGCTTCACATGAAGGAGGCAGTGATGATGCTGGCGTTCGGAAATGTCGCCGACGTGCTGGGCTTGCCGCCCAAGGAAACGGCTGCACGGTCGCCATTCGGGCTGATGGCTCGAATTGAAGACGGATTGCCCATCGGCGCGCTCGAACGCGTCTCACAATTGCTGGCACCGGCCGATGCCCAGTTCAAATATCGCCTCGTTCCAAAGGCAACCTATGAACGTCGCAAGAGGGGTGCTCTTCGACTGTCTTCGGAAGAGGGCATGCGGGTGGCACGAGTTGCTCGTGTATGGGACTTGGCCCTCGACGTCTGGAAGGTCGAAGATGAGGCTCGTGACTTTCTATTTCGGCCTCATCCCATGCTGGAAGACCGGCGCCCGATCGAAATGGTCATCCAAAACGAGATCGGCGCCGAGCTGGTGATCGATATCATTACAGGCCTGAAGTACGGCACCGCCGCTTGACGGCGCAGATACTCGATCGGACGCTGCTGTGCTTCAGGATCGGCGATCCTGCCGGCACTTATCCGATCTTTGATGCGACGGGCTCGACCATCGCGCCCGGCCGCTGGAACACGCCCGGCAGCCCGGTGATCTACGCCAGCGAGCATTATTCGACTGCCTTGCTGGAAAAGCTGGTGCACGGCAGCGGCAGACTGCCACCCAACCAGCATTGCGTCCAGATCATGCTTCCGCGCGGGCTGAGCTACGAGACCTTTTCTCAGCCGTCGTTGCCCGGCTGGGACATGATGCCGGCAACGGTGAGCAAGGAATTCGGTGAGACATGGTGTGTCGAGCGCCGCAGCGCGATCCTGATCGTGCCAAGCGTCGTGGCTCGCCTCGACAACAACGTGTTGATCAATCCGGCCCATCCGGAGTTTTCCCTGATCACGGCCAGCCAGCATCAACCCGTATACTGGGATAGCCGCCTGTTTGGCTCCTGAGCCGGGCAGAGAGGCAGGTTTCTACTTAACACAACCCGTCAGCGCCAACCCAAGCCTGGGGCGACATGGGTTAGGATCGCCTCGATGACGTGGGCATTGTAGTCGACGCCGAGCTGATTGGGGACGGTAAGCAGCAGCGTATCGGCCTCGGCGATGGCCTCGTCGCCCTTTAGCTGCTCGATCAGGACGTCCGGTTCGGCGGCATAGGAGCGGCCGAACACGGCGCGTCTGTCTGCCTCGATGTAACCGAAATGATCTCCGCTTTGGTTGCCGCCGAAATAGGCCCGGTCGCGATCGTCGACCAGCGCAAAAATGCTCCGGCTGATTGACACCCGCGGCTCGCGCGTGTGTCCGGCCGCCTTCCAGGCCTCACGAAAAGCCCGGATCTGTTCGGCCTGCTGGATGTGAAACGGCTTTCCGCCCTCGTCGAATTTGAGCGTGGAGCTCTGCAGGTTCATCCCCAGTTTCGCCGCCCATTCAGCGGTGGCGTTTGTGGCGGCGCCCCACCAGATGCGCTCGCGCAGGCCCTCCGAGTGTGGCTCGACGCGAAGCAGCCCAGGCGGGTTGGGAAACATCGGCCGCGGGTTGGGCTGCGCAAAGCCTTTGCCCAGCAACACTTCGAGCAGCACTCCGGTGTGTCTGCGGGCCATGTCGGCATCGCTCTCGCCCGCTTGCGGGGCGTAGCCGAAGTAGCGCCATCCCTCGATCACCTGCTCAGGCGAGCCGCGACTGATGCCCAGCTGCAGTCGCCCTCCGGCGATTAGATCGGCGGCGCCGGCGTCCTCGGCCATATAGAGCGGGTTCTCGTAACGCATGTCGATCACCGCCGTGCCGATCTCGATTCGGCCGGTCTTCGCCCCAACCGCTGCCAGCAGCGGGAAGGGCGAGGCGAGCTGGCGCGCGAAGTGATGCACGCGGTAATACGCGCCGTCCGCACCCAGCTCCTCGGCCACGACGGCCAGCTCGACGGACTGCACAAGCGCGTCGGCTGCCGTCCGCGTCTGTGATTGCGGCGAGGGCGTCCAGTGCCCGAACGAGAGGAAACCAATCTTCTTCATGAAATAGCCAGCCTAGAGGGAAGACAGGCGCAGACTATGCTTCGACGCAGAGCAAAGCACTTCAAAAATGTTGCCCTCACGGCAATCGTCAAAGCCGCTCCGGCCGATTTGGGAGTGAGGGCAGGGGACGAGTTTTGGCAATGCAGAAGCACAATGTGCGACCCCAAAATGACGGGTGGATACGGATCTAGCAGTTGAAATCCACCATGACCGGTAATACCTTGTTGGCTGTTGGTATTACCGAGGTGTGAACATGACCACCAAAGTCACAGCCAAGGGACAGGTGACCATCCCAAAGCCGGTTCGCGAACTGCTTGGGATTGTTCCGGGCAGCGGAGTCGATTTCCGCCGCGCCGATGACGGCAGCGTCGTGATTACGCGCAGTGACAAGAAGCAGCCCGCGAGCCGCTTCGCGAAATTGCGCGGCCATGCCGGCAAGGGCCTCGGTACCGCCGCGATCATGGCACTGACGCGTGGCGACGTGTGACGCTGGTCGACACCAACGTTCTGCTTAATCTTGTTACGGACGATCCGAACTGGGCGGATTGGTCGATCGCCCAGCTTGAGGCGCAAAGCCTGAATGGCCCGTTATTGATCAACGATGCTGTCTATGCAGAGCTTGCCGTCCGATACGAGCGCATCGAGGATCTCGACGCCTTTGTTGATGAAGCTGGTCTCGAAGTGGCTCCTATGCCACGGGCAGCACTGTTCCTCGCGGGAAAGGTTTTTACGCAGTACCGGCGATCGGGGGGATTGCGCACCGGCGTGCTGCCTGATTTCTTCATCGGTGCTCATGCCGCCGTCAATGGGCTGCCGCTACTCACGCGCGATGTTGGCCGCTACCGTACCTACTTTCCGTCGCTCAAGCTGATCACACCGAACTCGTGAATAGCCCGCCGAAATAGGGTCCGCTAGGAAGGCGCCGCGAATGCGAGCACTATCGCGATGATGATCAACAGCGGCCCCATCCATTTAAAATGGGTTCCAAAGTTCGTCCACCATGCCTGCCGTTGGCCGGGGCGAGCTTGAGAGGGGTCCAAGAAAAATCCGAACCCGACGCCAGCCATCCACAACCCGGCGCAGAACATGATGAACTCGTCGATGTAATCCGCGACCACGCTTCGAAGCTTTCGAATCTATGCCGCCGCTACATGCGCCGAATTCGAGCCGATATAGTTACGGATCGTTTCGATGATCCGGTCCTGGTCAGCCTCGCTCAGATAGGGATGCATCGGCAGGCACAGGATGCGCTTCGGCAGCTCTTCCGAAACGGCAAGGCCGGTCGGGGTGCGCGGATAATCGCGATAGGCAATCTGGCTGTGCAGCGGTTTCACATAGTAGATGACCGACGGAATGCCCTTTTCACCGAGATGTGCCTTGAGCCCGTCGCGTTTCGGCGTTTCGATGGCGTATTGCGCCCAGGCCGAGCGGCCGCCGCCCAGATTGCGCGCCGCCTTGACGATATCGCCGAGACCTTCGGCATAGCGATTGGCGACCGCTTGCCGCGCCACCATCTCGTCCTCGAGGATGGCCAGCTTCTCTATCAGGATCGCCGCCTGAAGCGTGTCGAGCCGTGAATTGATGCCGACGCGGACATTGTCGTATTGCGTTTCGCCCTTGCCGTGAAAGGCGAACGAGCGCAGCTGTTCGGCCAGCGCATCGTCGTTGGTGAACATCGCACCGCCGTCGCCATAGCAGCCGAGCGGCTTTGCCGGATAGAAGCTGGTCGAGCCGACGGTGCCGAACGAGCCGCACATCTTGCCGTCGGCCGAGCCGCCGGTCGCCTGCGCCGCATCCTCGATGACCATCAGGCCTTCGCGATCAGCGATGGCCATGATCGCCTCGTAATCGGCGGCGAGGCCGAACAGGTCGACGGGAATGATTGCCTTCGGCCTCAGCCGGCCTTCCGCCTTGATCATGGCGATTGCCGCCTCGAGGCTGGCGGTGTCGATATTGTAGCTGTCGGCATCGACATCGACGAACACCGGTTCGGCCTTGGTCAGCGCCACCACTTCGGCCGTGGCGGCAAAAGTGAAGCTCGGCACGAACACCGCGTCGCCCGGGCCGATGCCGGCGGCAAACAGCGGCAACAGCAGCGCATCGGTGCCGTTGGCGCAAGCGACCACGTGCTTGGTGCCGATATAGGCGGCGAGGTTGTTTTCGAATTCGGTGACCTGCGGCCCGAGGATATAGCGACCTTCGTCGACGACCCGGTCGATTGCCGCTTTCAGCCTGTCGCGGATGCGTTCGCGCTGCGCGCCAAGATCGATGAACTGCATGTCGGCCTCAACGGTTTTAGTCAGATAACCGGCCGCTGGTAGCAGACTTGGCACGGCCGAGAAAGCCGCAGGGCAAAACCCTGAATTGCTCAAATGTCGCAGCCTGTTACCGCTGACTTCCGACCTGCCCTCTTAAACGTGGGGAAATCCGGGCCTCGGCCGGCTCGATATGGACCTTCACAGCCGGTCCCGCCGGGTCGACGAAACATAAAGTGATCGCGGCAGGCAGGTCCTTGAGCGTGTTGCCAGCCGGTCAGGCGATTTCATGCCGCCACGGCGGGTTGGCGCCGGCCCGCGAGACCGTCACAGCCGCGGCTTTCGCGCCGAGCGTCAGCGCCTTATGGATGGCTTCCTCCGGCAGGCTGGCGATTGCCGTCTTCGACAACAGGCTCTGTTCGTGCAAGGAGGCAAGGATGCCGGCATTGAATGTGTCGCCGGCGCCGACCGTATCGACCACCTCGACCTTGTCCGGCACGACCGTGACCCGGTGCCGGCTGCTGTAACCGACCGCGCCCTCGCTGCCGTGGGTGACCACGATCAGCTTCGGGCCGCGCTCCAGCCAGTTGCGCACGACGTCCTCATGCGAGCCGGCTTCGCCGAACCAGTTCAAATCCTCGTCCGACAATTTGACGATGTCGGCCATCGCCATCATGCCGCGGATGCGCCTGAGGTGCTTGGCCTTGTCGGGAATGAAGTTTGGCCGGATGTTGGGGTCGAGCATCATCACTCGGCGCTCATGCTCGCGTCGCATGAACTCTTCATAGGCCGACCCGGCCGGCTCCGAGATCAGGCTAATGGCGCCGAACAGCATGGCCTCGATCTCGCTGCCGAGTTCCGGCAGGTCCTCGATGGTCAGCATGCGCCCGGCGGTGTTCTCGTCATAGAAGGTGTAGGTCGCCTGGCCGTTGTTGAGCCGCACAAAGGCGAGCGTAGTCGGGCGCGGCGAGGTGTGTGCATAGGTGGAACTGACCTTGCTGGCTCCCAGCGCCTCCCTGAGCTGGCCCCCGAACAGATCCGACGACAGGCCGGAGAAGAAGGCAGCGGGCGCGCCGAGCCGGCCAAGCGCAATTGCCGAGTTGAAGACGGCACCGCCGACATAGGGCGCAAAGGCCGACTCGCCCTCCGTCGTGGTCCGCGGCAGCATATCGATCAGGGCTTCGCCACAGCAGAGGATCATGAAGTCTTGCTTTCCGGCGGATAGATCACGCCCTTGCGAATGATGATGTTGGCATAAAGCCGCGGCTCGCTCGTCGCGACAATTGCGTGCGCGGCCTTCACCCGTGCATAGAAGTCGGCGCCGGCAAGCGCAACCACCTTGCGGCCCGGCGCACGCCTGGCGCAGATCGCTTCCATCTCATGGTGAACCGGATCGGCGAGCAGGGGATCGCCTTTGGCCGAGGCGCGAAACAGCGCCTGCGGCACGGCGTCGTCGACCGGCAATACGCTCAATACCGCATCGAGCACCGGGACGAGATGATGACCGTCGGCGCGGATCAGCCGCTGTGCCTGCTGCTCGGCCGGGTAGTTGCCGTCGACCAAGGCGATCTCGTCGCCATGGCCCATGGCGCGCAATATCGCCAGAAGCTCCGGGCCGAGCAGCGCCGGGATGCCGATCAGCATGCTCAGAAGCTCCGGGAAATCGTGGTCGAACCGATAAGGAAGCGCTCCGACAGCGGCAGGCTGGCGCCACCCAGCGCCCGCGCATGGATGCCGACGGTTCCCTCGCGAATGGCCGGCAGCCTCAGGCCCTCGCCGTCGATCCGGCCGATGGCCTGGATGACGGCATCGACAAGCCGCCTGCGCACGGCAATCGGCATCCACCCGTCGATCACCGCGGCTTCGAAATCAATGACGGAGGACGCCGAAACGATGGCATAGGCCAGCGCCTGCGAGGCGCTGGCGATCCAGTCGTCGAGCTCGGCGCCGATCTCGCCCCAGTCCCCTGGTGATGTCCACAGATGCGAGGCCTCGATGCCGCGCGCGTTGAGCGCCTTTTCCAGCATGGCGATCGACGCCACGTCGATCAACTGCGTCGGCTTGCCGTCCGGCCCGGGCACCGGCATCGAGCCCAGCGCGCCGGCATTGCCGGTTGGGCCGCCAAACAACCGGCCGTTCAGCACGATGCCGCCGCCGGCAAAGGCGCCGATGTAGAAATAGACGAAATCGCGTGCCGCACCCGCCGCGTGGCCGAACACGAGCTCGGCACCGCAGGCCGAGGTGGCGTCGTTCTGCAGATAGACTGGAAATTCGCATTGCGCCTGGATGTCGGCGCGGATGTCGCGATGGCGCCATTCGTCCATGATTTCGCGCGGTGCGCCGGCGGTATCGGCCCAGTTCCACAATTCGAACGGCATGGCGATGCCAAGCCCGGCAATGCGCTTATCCTGCGCCGGGGTGAGCTCGCCGCGCATCTTGTTCATGCCGCCTGTGACGAATTCCACCGTCTCGCGCGGGGCAGGGTAGCGGTAGGAATGCTGCAGCATCGAGCGTACGTTGCCGAGGAAATCGATCAGCACCAATTCGGCGCTGCGGCGGCCGATCTTCAGGCCGATGAAATAGGCACCGTCGGGATTGAGCGCCATGGGTATCGAGGGCTGGCCGATCTTGCCGCGCAACGGCGCCTGGCGGACGAGCAGGTCGTCCTCCTCCAACTCGCGCATGATCACTGAGACCGTCTGCGCCGAAAGGCCGGTCATGCGTGCAATGTCGGATTTGGCCAGGCTGCCATGCTGGCGCACCAGCGACAGCACCAGCCGCTCATTGTGGTCCCGCATGCCGCTTTGATTGGTGCCGCGGTGCAGACGGCTTTCGGCCGCATTGGGCGAACCGTGCCTCGTAACGCCGGTCTCCACCCTGTTCCTCCGTCGTTTCCCCTCAATGCTTTTGGTCTAGAGTGGGTGAACAATCCTGCGTTGTCAATAATAAATAAGAGTGATTTAATTATTGACAGTGCTGGCGGACTGGTGTCTCTTGGGATCGGCGCCGATCCTGGGAGATCTCGTCGGACGCGCTGCAGATGTCGGTTGGCCGGCATCCTAAATGGTTCCATGGGAGGAAAATCGTGACTACGTCAAAACTGTTGAAATCCACCGTGTTCGCCGCGGCCGGACTGAGCCTGATGGCCTTTGCGTCGACGGCATCGGCCGCCGGGGTCGGCGCCTGCTTGATCACCAAGACCGACACCAATCCCTTCTTCGTCAAGATGAAGGAAGGTGCGACGGCCAAGGCCAAGGAGCTTGGCGTCGATCTCAAGACTTACGCCGGCAAGATCGACGGCGACAGCGAGAGCCAGGTGGCTGCAATCGAGAGCTGTATCGCCGACGGCGCCAAGGGTATTCTCATCACCGCGTCCGATACCAAGGGCATCGTGCCGACGGTGAAGAAAGCGCGGGACGCCGGGCTGTTGGTGATCGCGCTCGACACGCCGCTTGATCCGATCGATGCCGCTGACGCGACCTTCGCGACGGACAATCTGGAAGCCGGCAAGCTGATCGGCGCATGGGCCGCCGCGACACTCGGCGATAAGGCCAAGGATGCCAAGATCGGCTTCCTCGACCTGACGCCGTCGCAGCCGACGGTGGACGTGCTGCGTGACCAGGGCTTCATGATGGGCTTCGGCATCGACGTGAAGGACCCCAACAAGATTGGCGACGAGGACGACCCGCGCATCGTTGGCCATGACGTGACGAACGGCAATGAAGAGGGCGGCCGCAAGGCGATGGAGAACCTTCTGCAGAAGGACAACACCATCAACGTCATCCACACCATCAACGAGCCGGCAGCTGTCGGCGCCTACCAGGCGCTCAAGGCCGTCGGTCTCGAAAGCCAGGTGCTGATCGTCTCGGTCGACGGTGGTTGCCCCGGCGTGAAGTCGGTCACCGAAGGCGTGATCGGCGCTACCTCGCAGCAATATCCGCTGCAAATGGCGGCGCTCGGCATCGAGGCGATCGCCACTTTCGCCAAGGACGGGACGAAGCCGAAGCCGACCGAAGGCAAGAACTTCTTCGACACCGGCGTCAACCTTGTCACCGACAAGCCCGCCAACGGTGTGAAGTCCATCGACACCAAGGAAGGCCTCGCCAAGTGCTGGGGCTGAGGCTGGCCTGACCGGCAACAGATCGCGATCGGCCGGGGCTTGATCCCCGGCCGCTCAGGGTGGACGATGTGCCGGTCTAAACGCAAATAGTCCCGGCGGCAGACCGGAAGGCGTGGACGGCGTTGGCTCTTGGCTGAAGCCCAGGGGAGGAAACATGTCTCAAGCACAAGAATTCGAAAAAGTTCTATCGAGCAGCGACACAAGCGTCGCCGCGTTCGACGAGCATAAATCGGCCGTCAAGCGCGCCCAGCATTTCCTGCATTCCACGCCGGCAGCGGTGCCGCTGATCGTGCTGGTTCTCGCGATAATTATCTTCGGCATCACCATCGGCGGGCGTTTTTTTTCATCCTATACGCTGACGCTGATCCTTCAGCAGATCGCCATTGTCGGCATTCTGGGCGCCGCGCAGACCCTGGTCATCCTGACCGCCGGCATCGACCTGTCGATTGGCGTGATCATGGTGATTTCGGCTGTGATCATGGGCAATTGCGCGGTCAGCTACGGTATGCCGGCCGTGCTCGCGGTGGCAATCGGGCTTGTCGCTGGTGGCGCATGCGGCCTGCTCAACGGGGTGCTGGTCGCCTACATGAAGCTGCCGCCCTTCATCGTGACGCTAGGCACCTGGAACATCGTCATGGCCACCAACTTCATCTACTCGGCCAATGAGACCATCCGCGACACCGACGTCGACGTTCAGGCGCCTCTGCTGCACCTGTTTGCCTTGAGCTTCAAGGTCGGCACGGCCGTGCTGACGCTTGGCGTCATTGCCATGGTCGTTCTCGTGTTGGTCCTCTGGTACGTGCTCAACCACACCGCGTGGGGCCGCCATGTCTACGCGGTTGGCGACGATCAGGAGGCCGCGAAACTGTCGGGCATCCAGACGAAGAAGGTGCTGGTGACGGTCTATGCCCTTGCCGGGCTGATCGCCGCCTTCGCAGCCTGGGTCTCCATCGGCCGCAATGGCTCGATCTCGCCTTCCGCCGCCGTGACCGACTACAATCTTCAGGCCATCACCGCGACGGTGATCGGCGGTATTTCGCTGTTCGGCGGGCGCGGCTCGATCCTCGGCACGCTGTTCGGCGCCATGATCGTCGGCGTCGTCTCGATGGGCCTCAACATGCTGGGCGCGGATCCGCAGTGGAAGGTGCTGCTCACCGGCGTGCTGATCATCGGCGCCGTGGCGATCGATCAATGGATCAGAAAGGTTTCGGCATAGCCATGACCCAGGAACCCATCCTCACCGCGCGCAGCCTGGTCAAGCGCTACGGTCGCGTCACCGCACTCGACAATGCCGATTTCGATCTCTATCCGGGCGAAATCCTTGCCGTCATCGGCGACAATGGCGCCGGCAAATCGTCGCTCATCAAGGCGATTTCCGGCGCGGTCGTGCCCGATGAAGGTGAGATCCGGCTTGAAGGCAAGCCCGTTGCCTTCAAGTCGCCGATGGAGGCCCGCGAGGCCGGCATCGAGACCGTCTACCAGAACCTGGCTCTGTCGCCGGCGCTGTCTATCGCCGACAACATGTTCCTCGGCCGCGAGATCCGCAAGCCGGGGTTCCTCGGCGAATGGCTGCGCATGCTCGATCGCCCGGCGATGGAAAAGCGCGCCCGCGACAAGCTCACGGAGCTTGGCCTGATGACCATCCAGAACATCAGCCAGGCCGTGGAAACGCTTTCCGGCGGCCAGCGTCAGGGTGTGGCGGTGGCGCGCGCCGCCGCCTTTGGCAGCCGGGTGGTGATCATGGATGAGCCGACGGCGGCACTTGGCGTCAAGGAGAGCCGCCGCGTCCTCGAATTGATCCTCGACGTGAAGAAGCGAGGCCTGCCGATCGTGCTGATTTCACACAACATGCCGCATGTCTTCGAGGTGGCGGATCGCATCCACATTCACCGGCTTGGCCGTCGCCTGTGTGTCATCGATCCCAAGCAGCATACGATGTCCGACGCCGTCGCCTTCATGACCGGCGCCAAGGTGCCGCCGGAAGCGGCGCTGGCAGCTTGAGCAAGAGCTTGAGGCCCATCGCCGAGGAACCCGAACGCGCTGTTTCCAAATGCCAAATTGCCGCAGGGCAACGCGGGTTTCGGTCGACTGAATCGATTGAACATCCGGTGGGATGCACTAGCATTGGCAGAGATGGTGAAAGCCGCATGATCCTGGCAACGTCACGAGAGGCAGCATGACGCGCGCGATGACAACCGAAGCTCCTCCGCCCACACTCGAAAACCCGGATCCCAAGACGCTCGCCGACGAAGTCTTGCAGGCCCTCAAATACAGGGTCGGCAAGGGCACCAACGTTGCAACCCAGTACGATTGGCTTACCGCCTCGATCAAGGTTGTGCGCGACCGCATCGTCGATCACTGGATGCAGGCGACCCAAGAGGCCTACGCCCAGCAGGAAAAGCGCGTCTATTACCTGTCGCTGGAATTCCTCATCGGCCGCCTGATGCGCGATGCCTTCTCCAATCTCGGCCTGATGGACAATATGCGCGAGGCGCTGTCGTCGCTTGGCGTCGACCTCGACATCATTGCAGCGCTCGAACCGGACGCTGCCCTTGGCAATGGCGGTCTTGGCCGGCTCGCCGCCTGTTTCATGGAAAGCATGGCTACCGTCGATATCCCCGCGCATGGCTACGGCATTCGCTATGCCAACGGCATGTTTCGGCAGGAGATTCATGACGGCTGGCAGGTGGAACTGCCCGAGACATGGCTCGATCACGGCAATCCCTGGGAGTTCGAACGCCGCGAGCGCTCCTTCGAGGTCGGCTTCGGCGGCTCGGTGGAATCGATCACCTCGAAGGACGGCAGGCTCGAGCGCCACGTCTGGAAGCCGACCGAACATGTTCTGGCCGTTGCTTACGATACGCCAGTGGTCGGCTGGCGGGCCAATCGCGTAAATACGCTGCGTCTGTGGTCCGGCATGCCGGTCGACCCGATCCTGCTCGACAAGTTCAACGCCGGCGATCACATCGGCGCGCTCGCCGAAAGCAACAAGGCCGATGCATTGTCGCGCGTCCTTTACCCGGCCGATTCCCACAAGGCCGGCCAGGAGCTGCGACTGAGGCAGGAGTATTTCTTCTCCACCGCCTCGCTGCAGGACATCGTCCAGCGTCATCTCAGCCAGTATGGCGACTTGCAATCGCTGCCCGACAAGGCGGCGATCCATCTCAACGACACCCATCCGGCGATCGCCGTAGCCGAGCTGATGCGCCTGTTGATGGATGTCCACGGCATGGATTTCGACCAGGCCTGGAGCATCACCAAGCGCACCTTCGGCTACACCAACCACACGCTGCTTCCCGAAGCGCTCGAAAGCTGGCCCGTGCCGCTGTTCGAGCGGCTGTTGCCGCGCCACATGCAGATCGTCTACGCCATCAACGCCGAAGTGCTGCTCGAGGCGCGCGCCTCCGACCAGTTCTCGGACGAGCAGATCAGCCGCATCTCGCTGATCCAGGAAAATGGCGATCGCCGCGTGCGCATGGGCAATCTGGCCTTCGTCGGCTCGCACTCGATCAACGGCGTCTCGGCCCTGCACACGGAATTGATGAAGGAGACGGTGTTTGCCGATCTCCACAGGCTCTACCCGGACCGCATCAACAACAAGACCAACGGGATCACACCGCGGCGCTGGCTGATCCAGTGCAATCCCGGCCTCACGACACTCACCCGAGAGGCGATTGGCGACGGCTTCCTCGACGACATCGACGAGATAAAGCGGCTCGATCCTTTCGCCGAGGACGCCGCCTTCCGCGACAAGTTCGCCGCCGTCAAACGGGCGAACAAGACGAGGCTTGCCAATCTTGTTGCCGACCGGCTCGGCATCAAGGTGGACCCCTCGGCGCTGTTCGACATCCAGGTCAAGCGCATCCACGAATACAAGCGCCAGCTCTTGAACATTCTCGAAGCGGTCGCGCTTTACGACCAGATCCGCTCACATCCAGAGCGCGACTGGATGCCCCGCGTCAAATTCTTCGGCGGCAAGGCGGCGCCCAGCTATCACAATGCCAAGCTGATCATCAAACTTGCCAACGACGTCGCCCGTGTCATCAACCGCGACCCCGCGGTGCGCGGCTTGCTGAAAGTGGTGTTCGTGCCGAACTACAATGTCAGCCTGGCCGAGATCATGATGCCGGCCGCCGATCTTTCGGAGCAGATATCGACCGCCGGCATGGAAGCCTCCGGGACCGGCAACATGAAGTTCGCGCTGAACGGTGCGCTGACCATCGGCACGCTCGACGGCGCCAATGTCGAGATCAAAGAATGCGTCGGCGACAACATCTTCATCTTCGGCCTGACCACAGAGGAAGTCGCCGAGCGGCGCAACAATGGTTATGATCCGCGCGCCGTGATCGAGGGCTCGCCCGAATTGGCGCAGGCCCTGTCGGCGATTTCATCGGGCGTCTTCTCACCTGACGATCCGGACCGTTATCGCGACCTGATCAACGGTCTTTACCAGAGCGACTGGTTCATGGTCGCCGCGGATTTCGATGCCTACGCCGCCACCCAGCGCGACGTCGATGCCGTCTGGCGCAACAGCCCGGACTGGTACGCCAGGGCGATCCGCAATGTCGCCCGCGTCGGCTGGTTCTCGTCCGACCGCACGATCCGCCAATATGCGAAAGACATCTGGCACGTGCCCGCCTGATGTGATTGCATGAGACCAGGAACAATGTGGCCCTAGTGGAGTGATTTGACCTTCGCATCCCTTGGAAGGTCAGGCGGCCTGCGACTGTCGAATTCAAAACTTCACTAGAAACACACTTGGGCCCGAGGAGGGACACTGCCCGATGAGCAAGCCGCGCGCGACCGTTGCGACAAGCGGGCCGGACGGACTGGCGCAAACCAGCGATGTCGCGGCGATTGTCGCGGGCACGCACGGCGACCCGTTTGCCGTGCTCGGAGTGCATGAGGCAGGGAAGGGATTTGTCGCCCGTTGCTTTGTTCCTCATGCCGAGTCCGTCACTGCCTACACGCTGACCGGCAAGAAGGCTGGCGAGCTGTCGAGACGCGACGATCGCGGTTTCTTCGAAGGCAAACTGTCGCTGCGCAAACGCCAGCCGCTGCGCTACCACGCCAGGAACGCCGGCGGTGACTGGTGGCTGACCGATCCATATTCCTTCGGCCCCGTGCTCGGTCCGCTAGACGATTATTACATCGCCGAAGGATCGCATCTCAGGCTGTTCGACAAGCTCGGCGCCCATCTCATAGACCATGAAGGTGCATCGGGCGTACATTTTGCGGTGTGGGCGCCCAATGCACGGCGTGTCTCGGTGGTCGGCGACTTCAACGAGTGGGACGGCCGCAGGCATACCATGCGCGTCCGCCGCGACACCGGCATCTGGGAGCTGTTCATTCCCGACATCGGCGCAGGCCGCCCGTATAAGTATGAAATCATCGGGCCGGATGGCGTGAGATTGCCGCTCAAAGCCGATCCGTTCGCCTTCAAGTCCGAACTGCGCCCGGCCACCGCCTCGGTGACGGCTTTGCCGCCGGCGCATGAATGGGGTGACGAGGCGCACCGGAACTACTGGCGCAATGCCGACCACAGGCGCGAAGCCGTATCGATCTACGAGGTCCATGCCGGGTCATGGCGGCTTCACGACGACGGCAGCTTCCTGTCGTGGGATGAGCTCGCCGACAGGCTGATCCCTTACGTGGTCGAGACCGGTTTTACCCACATCGAATTCATGCCGATCTCCGAACACCCTTATGACCCGTCCTGGGGCTACCAGACGACGGGTCTTTATGCGCCGAGCGCCCGCTTTGGCGATCCGGACGGTTTTGCCCGCTTCGTCGACGGCGCCCACCGTGCAGGCATCGGCGTCATCCTCGACTGGGTGCCGGCGCATTTCCCTGTTGACGAACACGGTCTGGCAAAGTTCGACGGTACCGCGCTCTACGAACATGCCGATCCGCGCAAGGGCTTCCATCCCGACTGGAACACAGCGATCTATAATTTTGGGCGCCGCGAAGTGATTTCGTTCCTGGTCAACAATGCGCTGTTCTGGGCCGAGAAATATCACGTCGACGGATTGCGCGTCGATGCGGTCGCCTCGATGCTTTATCTCGATTATTCGCGCAAGGCCGGCGAATGGATCCCCAACGAGAAGGGCGGGCGCGAAAACCTCGAGGCGGTCAGCTTCCTGCAGCGCATGAACAAGGAAGTCTACGGCCACCATCCGGGCGTGATGACCATCGCCGAAGAATCGACCTCGTGGCCGAAAGTCTCGCAGCCGGTGCATGAAGGCGGGCTGGGCTTCGGCTTCAAGTGGAACATGGGCTTCATGCACGACACTCTGGAGTATTTTTCCAAGGAGCCGATCTTCCGCAAGCATCACCACAACGACATCACCTTCGGCCTGGTCTACGCCTTCAGCGAGAATTTCGTGCTGCCGCTGTCCCATGACGAGGTGGTGCACGGCAAGGGCACGCTGCTCAACAAGATGGCCGGCGACGACTGGCAGAAATTCGCGACGCTGCGCGCCTATTACGCCTTCATGTGGGGTTATCCCGGCAAGAAGCTGTTGTTCATGGGCCAGGAGTTCGCGCAGCGCCGCGAGTGGAGCGAGGCGCGCGCGCTCGACTGGAACCTGCTCGATTTCCGGCTCCACCGCGGCGTCTGGCAGACGGTGCGCGACCTCAACTATCTCTACCGCTCGCGCCCGGCGCTGCATGCCCGCGACTGCGAGCCGGAGGGCTTTTCCTGGCTGATCGTCGACGACAGCGCGAACTCGGTCTTTGCCTGGCTGCGCAGCGCGCCGGGCGGCAACCCGGTCGCCGTCATTTCCAACTTCACGCCGGTGCCGCGCGACAATTATCGCGTGCCGTTGCCGCAGGCCGGAAAATGGCGCGAGATCATCAACACCGATGCCACGGATTATGGCGGTTCCGGCATGGGCAATAGCGGCGGCGTCGAGGCTCAGGCGGAAGGAGGAGGCATTTCGGCGACGATGCTTTTGCCGCCGCTGTCGACAATCATGCTCGAATTCGTCCCAGACTAAGCTATGTCTGGAGTATCTAACCTGGGAGGATAAGAATGGCTGAAATAAAACGAACCCAGCCGCTGGCACGCGACGCCATGGCTTATGTGCTGGCCGGCGGCCGTGGCAGCCGGCTCAAGGAACTGACCGACCGCCGTGCCAAGCCGGCGGTCTATTTTGGCGGCAAGACCCGCATCATCGATTTCGCGCTCTCCAATGCGCTCAATTCCGGTATCCGCCGCCTCGGCGTCGCCACCCAATACAAGGCGCATTCGCTGATCCGCCACCTGCAGCGCGGGTGGAACTTCCTGCGGCCCGAGCGCAACGAGAGCTTCGACATCCTGCCGGCCAGCCAGCGTGTGTCGGAAACGCAATGGTACGAGGGCACCGCCGACGCCGTTTACCAGAACATCGACATCATCGAGGCCTATGGGCCGGAATACATGGTCATCCTGGCCGGCGACCATGTCTACAAGATGGACTACGAAATGATGCTGCGCCAACATGTCGAGGCCGGCGCCGACGTCACCGTCGGCTGCCTCGAAGTGCCACGCATGGAAGCTACCGGCTTCGGCGTCATGCATGTCGATCCCAAGGACACCATCATCTCCTTCATCGAAAAGCCCGCCGATCCGCCGGGCATTCCCGACAAACCGGATTTTGCGCTGGCCTCGATGGGAATCTATGTGTTCAAGACCAAGTTCCTGATGGAGCAGTTGCGTCGCGACGCGGCAGAGCCCGGCTCGAGCCGCGACTTCGGCAAGGACATCATCCCCTACATCGTCGAGCACGGAAAGGCGATCGCCCATCGCTTCGCCAAATCCTGCGTGCGCTCGACCGCCGAGAACGAGGCCTATTGGCGCGACGTCGGCACGGTCGACGCCTATTGGGAGGCCAATATCGACCTGACCGACATCACGCCGGAACTCGACCTCTACGACCGCGACTGGCCGATCTGGACTTATGCCGAGTTGAAGCCGCCGGCAAAGTTCGTGCATGACGAGGATGGCCGCCGCGGGTCGGCCGTGTCGTCTCTCGTGTCGGGCGATTGCATCGTTTCGGGCGCTTCGCTGAAGCGAAGCCTGATCTTCACCGGCGCGCGCATCAATTCCTATTCGACACTGGAGGAGGTCGTCATGCTGCCCGACGTCCATGTCGGCCGCAGCGCCAGGCTGAAGCGCGTAGTCATCGATCACGGCGTCAGGATTCCGGAGGGGCTGGTGGTCGGCGAGGATCCCGTCCTCGACGCCAAGCGTTTCCGCGTTTCGGAAAAAGGCATCTGCCTGGTCACGCAGGACATGATCAACAGGCTGGGATCGTAGTGCATGCAGGTTCTGTCGGTGGCGCCCGAGATCTTTCCGCTGGTCAAGACCGGAGGGCTCGCCGACGTAACCGGCGCCTTGCCCATGGCATTGGCCGGCAAGGGCGTCACCATGCGCACGCTCGTCCCCGGCTACCCGCAGGTGATAGGCGCCTTCAAGAAAAAGAAGGCGGTTCAGCAATATCCGTTGCTGCAGGGCGGCAAGGCGTCGGTGCACGCCGTCCAGATCGCCGGCCTCGACCTGTTCGTGCTCGACGCGCCGCATCTTTTCGACCGCCCCGGCGGTCCATACGGCAACGCGACCGGCGCCGACTGGCCGGACAATTGGCGGCGGTTCGCTGCCTTGAGCCAGGTAGGCGGCGACATCGCCGGGGGCTCCATCTCGGGCTACCTGCCCGATATCGTCCATGCCCATGACTGGCAGTCGGCAATGACGCTCGCCTACATGCGCTACGGCAAGGCGGTCGGCACGCCGTCGATGATCACCGTGCACAACCTCGCCTTCCAGGGCCAGTTCGGCGCCAGCATCTTTGGCGAGCTTGGCCTGCCGGCGGCGGCGATGGCGCTCGACGGCGTCGAATATTACGGCGGCGTCGGCTTCCTCAAGGCCGGCCTGCAGGCCGCCTGGGCGATCACCACGGTCAGCCCGACCTATGCGCAGGAAATCCGTTTGCCCGAATTCGGCATGGGCCTCGACGGCCTGATCAACATGCGCTCCGTCGATCTCCATGGCATCGTCAACGGCATCGATACCGAGATATGGAATCCGGAAACCGACAAGCATCTGGTCTCCAACTACACGGCAAAGACGCTTAAGGCGCGAATGCCCAATAAGGCCGCGGTCGAGGACCGTTTCAGCCTCGATCGCGATGACAGCCCGATCGTCTGCGTCGTCAGCCGGCTGACCTGGCAAAAGGGCATGGACATATTGGCTGCTGCCGTCGACGGCATCGTCGCGGCAGGTGCACGGCTGGCAATCCTTGGGTCTGGCGACGCTGGGCTGGAAGGCGCGTTGCTTGCCGCCGCAGCCCGCCATCGTGGCCGCATCGGCGTCGTCGTCGGCTATGACGAGGGGCTCTCCCACACCATGCAGGGCGGCTGCGACGCCATCATCATCCCGTCGCGCTTCGAACCTTGCGGGCTGACGCAACTTTACGGCCTGCGCTATGGCTGCGTGCCGGTCGTCGCGCGCACCGGCGGCCTTGCCGACACGGTCATCGATGCCAACGAAGCCGCCATCTCGGCCGGCGTGGCGACCGGCTTCCAATTCGCGCCCGCCAATGCAGGCGCCTTGCTGCACGCCGTCCGCCGCCTTGTCGAGGCGCATGCCAATCCCGCGGTGTGGACGTCGATGCAGCGGCAAGGCATGAAGGCCGACGTTTCGTGGGACAAAAGCGCCGAAAAATATGTTCAACTCTATCGCTTGCTGCTTTCGAAAAGGGCTGCCTGACTGATGATCCGCACCGTCGCCACCAAACCCTATCCCGACCAGAAACCCGGCACCTCCGGGCTGCGCAAGAAAGTCCCGGTGTTCCAGCAGGAGCACTATGCCGAGAACTTCATCCAGTCGATCTTCGACGCGCTGGATGGATTCGATGGCAAAACCCTGGTGATCGGCGGCGACGGCCGCTTTTATAACCGCGAGGTCATCCAGAAGGCCATCGCCATGGCCGCGGCAAACGGCTTCGGCAAGGTGATGGTCGGGCAGGGCGGCATCTTGTCGACGCCGGCCGCTTCGCATGTAATCCGCAAATACAAGACCTTCGGCGGCATCATCCTGTCGGCCAGCCACAATCCGGGTGGCCCACATGAGGATTTCGGGATCAAGTACAATGCCGGCAACGGCGGCCCGGCGCCGGAAAAGCTGACCGACGCGATCTTCGAAAAAACCAAGGCGATTTCAAGCTTCAAGATCGCCGATATCGGGCCGGTCGACATCGACACGATCGGCACGGTCAAGGCGGCTGACATGACCGTCGAAATCATTGATCCGGTTGCCGACTATGCCGATCTGATGGAAAGCCTGTTCGATTTCAAGGCCTTGCGGGCGCTGTTCAAATCGGGCTTCCGCATGCGCTTCGACGCCATGCATGCGGTGACAGGCCCCTACGCCAAGGAGATCCTCGAAAACCGGCTCGGCGCGCCGAACGGCACCGCCCGCAATTTCATTCCGCTGCCGGATTTCGGCGGCCACCATCCCGATCCCAATCTGGTGCATGCAAAACACCTCTACGACGAGATGATGGGCCCGGATGCGCCCGACTTTGGCGCCGCCTCGGATGGCGATGGCGACCGCAACCTGATCATCGGCAAGGGCATTTTCATCACCCCGTCGGATTCGCTGGCGATGCTCGCCGCCAACGCCCATCTGGCGCCGGGCTACAAGGCCGGGCTGAAAGGCATAGCCCGTTCGATGCCGACCAGCGGTGCTGCCGACCGCGTCGCCGAAAAGCTCGGCATCGGCATCTATGAAACGCCGACCGGCTGGAAATTTTTCGGCAATCTGCTCGACGCCGGCATGGCAACGATCTGCGGCGAGGAGAGTGCGGGGACCGGCTCCAACCATGTACGCGAAAAGGACGGCCTGTGGGCCGTGCTTTTGTGGCTCAACATCCTTGCCGTGCGCGGCGAAAGCGCCAAGCAGATCGTTACCCAGCATTGGGCAGCCTACGGCCGTAACTACTACTCGCGGCACGATTACGAGGAGGTCGAGACCGACCGTGCTAATGCGCTCGTCGACGAACTGCGCGCCAAGCTCGGCTCGCTGCCTGGCACCGGCGTGCGCGGCATGACGATCGCCAGCGCCGATGATTTCGCCTATCACGATCCGGTCGACGGCTCGGTCAGCAAGAACCAGGGCATCAGGGTGTTGTTCGAAGGTGGCTCACGCGTCGTCTTCCGCCTGTCCGGCACCGGCACCTCGGGCGCGACACTGCGGCTTTATGTCGAGCGCTACGAGCCGGACAAGAACCGCCACGATCTCGACACCCAGGAGGCGCTTGCCGACCTGATCGCGGCGGCCGACGACATCGCCGGGATTCGCAGCCATACCGGTCGCGCCAAGCCGAGCGTGATTACGTGACTTTGGTTGACAGCCGGCCGTCTGAGTTCGGCCTGCGTTGCGAGGCTCCCCCTTCTCCCCTTGTGGGAGAAGGTGGCCGAGCGAAGGTCGGTCGGATGAGGGGTGTTCCAGCTTGGCGCATACCTTTGCACAAATCGCCCATGCCTCGTTTCTTCCAGCACCCCTCATCCGTCTCGGCGCTGCGCGCCGGTCCACCTTCTCCCACAAGGGGAGAAGGAGACGCCGTATGAGCCAACTCGGCGCAACCATCACCAAAGAAGGCATCCGCTTCGCCGCATGGTCCTCGTCGGCTCGGCGCATCTGGGTCTCGATCTTCGACCAGCGCGGCAACCGCGAAATCGACCGGCTGCAACTCCAGTCGGAAGGCGAGGGTGTGCACGCGCTTTTTGTTGCCGGTCTCGCCGCCGGCACCCGATACGGGTTCCGCGCCGATGGCGACTACGCGCCGGAGCAGGGCCTTTGGTTCGATCCCGACAAGCTGCTGGCCGATCCCTACGCCGTCGAGATCGACAGGCCTTATGCCTATGACGGCCGACTGGCCGCGCGCCGGGGCGAGGGGGCCGACACCGCGCCGCTGATGCCGAAGGCCGTTGCCGGCGCCTTGCCGAAGCCGCTGCCTGCCTTGCCGCCGCTGTTTCGGCCCGGCGGCCTAATCTACGAAGTGCCGGTACGCGCCTTCACAAAGCTGCATAAGGACATCCCCGAGAAGCAGCGCGGCACCATTGCAGCTCTCGCTCACCCCCTTGTTATAGAGCATCTGCAAAAACTCGGTGTTGCAGCCGTTGAGTTGATGCCAGTGACGGCGTCGATCGACGAACGGCATTTGCCGCCGCTCGGGCTGCGCAACGCCTGGGGTTATAATCCCGTGACCTTCATGGCGCTCGATCCGCGACTGGCGCCCGGCGGTCCGGCCGAGTTGCGCGGAACGGTCGCCGCGCTGCGCGAGGCCGGCATCGGCACGATTCTCGACCTGGTGTTCAATCACACCGGCGAAAGCGACCGGCTAGGCCCGACATTGTCGCTGCGCGGCCTCGACAGCCGCGCCTACTACCGGCACGAGGCCGACGGCGCTCTGGTCAATGACACCGGAACTGGCAATACGGTGGCCTGCGACCATCCGGTCGTCCGGGACATGGTCCTCGACACGCTTCGCCACTTTGTCCAGCGCGCTGGTGTCGACGGATTCCGCTTCGACCTGGCGCCGATCCTCGGCCGCCGCGACGGCGTTTTCGACGCCGATGCGCCGCTGCTGAACGCCATTCGCAACGACCCTGTTCTTGGCGACCGGGTGCTGATCGCCGAGCCTTGGGATGTCGGACCGGATGGCTATCAGCTCGGCAATTTTCCGCCGCCCTTCCTAGAATGGAACGACAGATACCGTGACGATATCCGCCGCTTCTGGCGCGGCGACGGCGGCATGATCGGTGCGCTGGCGACGCGGCTTGCCGGTTCGTCCGACGTCTTTTCCAAAGCAGGCCAGACAACGAGCCGAAGCCTCAATTTCATCGCTGCGCATGACGGCATGACGCTGGCCGATATCGTTGCCTACGAGCACAAGCACAACGAGGCCAACGGCGAACAGAACCGCGATGGTCACGATGACAACCTGTCCTGGAACAATGGCGTCGAGGGCGAGACTGACGACCAGTCAATCGTTACGGCCCGTTTCGATGACCAGTGCGCGCTGCTGGCGACGCTCTTTGCCTCGCGCGGCACGATCATGCTGACGGCCGGAGACGAGTTCGGCCGCACGCAGCGCGGCAACAACAACGCCTACGCGCAGGACAATGACATTACCTGGCTCGACTGGTCCGGGCGCGACCGGGCGCTGGAGCGGTACACGGCTCTGCTCGCCAAGATGCGTCGTGCCGCGCCGGCGCTTTCGGACACCAACTTCCTGACCGGAGAGCTGCCAGCCGGCTCGCGAATACCTGACGTCGCCTGGCTGACGGAAACCGGCGTGCCGCTCGATGAAGCAGCCTGGCACGATGCCAGGCGACATCGGCTGGTCATGGTTCTCGGTAGCGGTGAGAACAGTCGCCTTGCGGTGGTCATCAATGGCGACCGCCGAGCCTGCGTGTTTACGCTGCCGGAACGGGCGGGTTTTCATTGGCGCCCAGCCATCGAACCGGACACTGGCGACATCTCACGGCCGGTGCCTGGGCGAACGGTCATGTTCATCATCGAAAGCAGGACAGCGCCGGCGGGCGCAGGGGGAAGCCATGATGGCTGACAATGCCGAATGGTGGCGCGGCTGCGTCATCTACCAGATCTACCCGCGCTCCTTCCAGGACACGACAGGCGACGGCAGCGGCGATCTCAGCGGCATCACCTCGAGGCTGGCCCATGTCGCATCGCTCGGTGTCGACGCAGTCTGGCTGTCGCCTTTCTTCAAGTCACCAATGGCCGATATGGGTTACGACGTTTCGGATTACTGCGCCGTCGATCCGATGTTCGGCACATCAGAGGACTTCGACGCGCTGGTTGCCGAGGCACACCGGTTGGGCTTGAAGGTGATCATCGATCAGGTCCTGTCGCACTCATCGGATCGGCACGAATGGTTCGTCGAAAGCCGCACGAGCCGCGACAACCCCAAGGCCGACTGGTACGTCTGGGCCGATGCGAAGCCCGACGGCACCGCCCCCAATAACTGGCTGTCGCTCTTCGGCGGACCCGCCTGGGAGTGGGATGCGACGCGCAGGCAATATTACCTGCACAATTTCCTCGCCTCGCAGCCGGACCTGAATTTCCACAACCCGCAGGTGCAGGACGCCTTGCTGGAAACGGTGCGGTTCTGGCTCGAGCGCGGCGTCGACGGTTTCCGGCTGGATACGGTCAACTATTACGTGCACGACCGCTGGCTGCGCAGCAACCCGCCTTTGGCGGAAAGCGTCGCCGGCACCAATACGGCAACCAGCCCCTATCTCTATCAGGAGCATCTGTTCGACAAGAGCCAGCCGGAAAACCTTGCTTTTCTCAAGCGCTTCCGGGCCTTGCTTGACGAATATGAAGGCCGCGTCGCTGTCGGCGAGATTGGCGACGAAACTCGTTCCTTGCAGACACTCGCCGCCTATACCGGCGGTGGCGACAAGCTCCAAATGTCCTACACCTTCGATCTGCTCGGCCCGCAATTCTCGGCGTCGCATGTGCGTGGCTGTGTCGAGGCCTTCGAGAGTAAGGTGTTCGACGGCTGGGTTTGCTGGGCGTTCTCCAACCACGATGTCGTGCGCCATGTCAGTCGATGGACAAGGCCGGGCGGCGATCCGCACAGGGTGGCGAAATTCTCGATCGTGCTGCTTTCCTGCTTGCGCGGATCGATCTGCCTTTACCAGGGCGAAGAACTTGGGCTGGAGGAGGCCGAACTGGCGTTCGAGGATTTGCGCGATCCCTTCGGCATCCGCTTCTGGCCGGCAATCAAGGGGCGGGATGGGTGCCGAACGCCGATGGTCTGGGAGGCTGGCGCCAACAATGCCGGCTTTTCGACCGGCAAGCCGTGGCTTCCGGTCCCGGCAAGCCATCGCGCCCGGGCGGTCGACGTCCAGAATGGCGAGCAAACCTCCGTCCTGGCGAGCTACCGGGCGATGCTGGCCTTGCGCAAGCAGCATCCGGCGCTGGTTCGAGGCTCGATCCGGTTCCTCGATGCCGAAGGCGACGTCCTTGCTTTCATTCGCGAAGGCGGTGACGAAAAGCTGCTGTGTGTCTTCAATTTCGCCGACGAGCCGGCCGGCTGGCTATTGCCACCGGATCTGGAAGCGATTGAGCCGAGAGATCTTGGCGGTGCTGCCGGCGTCTTGCAGGAAAGAATTCTGTCGCTGCCGCCGCTGGGCTGCTTCCTCGGCCAGATCGGCTGAGCCCTATTTCATCATCTTATTGAACAAGCACGGAGCGCCCGCAAGTAGCGCCGACAACCCGCACATCGGCCTCGCCGACATGCACGCCGACAGCCGCAAGCACGTTGTAGACCAGTGCGTCGACCGGCGCCGTCACGCCGTTCAGAACCGTTACCACCGCCGGCTTAACCGTTCCGAGCAGGGCCGTCACATCCAGCCCGAGGCCCAATGCATTGACGGAGAGCGAGAGGCCGCTGACCAGCGATGTCGTGAGCGATTGCGTCAGGTTTTTCGTGGCGACAGTTTTTATCGTCTTGTTGGCGATATCGGTGCTGTCGAAGGTCAATGTGGTCGGATCGTTGTTGGTGATGGCAAGTGATGAAGAACCCTTCACATCGAGCAGATTGAGGGTTAGCAGCAGAAGTTTCACGCTTACCTGGGCAATTGTGGTGTCGGAGAACGATTGCGGATTGCTGAAATCGGCGAAGGCCGATGGATTGTTGTCGGCGTCGCTGGCGGCAAGGTGCAGCGAGGCCACGCCAGGCTGCGCGGCGATCGACACCTTGATGCTATCCGGCCGGCCAGTCGGGCAACTGATGTCAGTCAGCTTGGCTTCCGCATAGGCGACTTCGACATGCAGAGGCAGATTGACGGACAGTAGACTGATGCCGCCGCCGAGATTGGAATTGCCGATGCCGACTGTGGTGACCAGCTTGATTCGTGTCTGCGCGGTGCGCACCACGGTGCCTTTTTCACCTACGGCCAGCCAGGGTGAATATTGCAACGGTTCACCGATGGCGATGGCGAGCGTAGTGGAGGTAAGTCCCGGAATAGTGGCGCCGAGATCGACCTGGACCTGGTTTGAGCCATTGGCCAGCGAGGCGGCGGCACCCAGCATGCCCATCGCGCTTGCGTCGACGGAAAAGCCGGGAGACTTTTGCCCGAGGCCGAGCTTACCGATCGGGCCAAGATCGATAAGATGACTGAGGGGTATCTTGACCGTGTTCGTGGCCCTTGACGCGATCGTCTGCAGCACAAGTTTGCTGGCGCTGCCCGACCCGGACGCATTGGCCATGGCGGTCGCGATCTGGCCTACCGTCGCTTTTGACGCCAGCACGTCGGCATAGCTGACACCTGTCAGTTGCAACTGTACGGCGAGGGCATCGACGAACGAAAGCACGTTGACGTCGGCCGAGATCAGCGCGTTGTAGTCCATGACGCTGAGCGAGATGTTGCCGCCCAGCAACTTGCTTAGAAGCGCGTTAAGGATGCCACCATTGACGCTGAGGAGCCTTGACCCGACCGAGAACATCGCTTGCGGGGTCACGCTGGCAATGGCTTCGGTGCCGATAACCGGAGTAGGGATGAGCGAACTGGCGAAATACCGGGCGGGGATTTTGTGCAGAGTGACGCGAACGGCGTTGTACGGCGTTTTACCGGCTTCGAAGCGCTTGTCGACACCAACGGAGGAAGCCGCTGAGTATCGACCGCCGGTGACGGACACGACGGTTTTCCCAGCCGTGGGGACGATTGTCTGACCTGGCTTTTGAACAATGATGCCGGGCATTCGGTTGTCACTGAGCGTGGTTACTGCCGCGGCTTCCATATTGTTGATGTTCGACGCCGCGGTGATCGCCGCCAGATCCGTCATCGCCTGGGCTTCCCTGCGCTCCGTGTAGATCGAACCTTCGTCGACGGCGAAGGCGGCAAGCCCCAGGGCGAATGGCGCTATCAGCGCCGTCATGACGGCAAAGTTCGCCTTCTCGTCGCCAACCAGCGAGCGAGCGATCCGCCCGATGCCCCTCAGCAAGAACTGCGACATTCAAATGCCTCCAATCCTTATGGTCGACCTGCGTGAGATCGTGGTTTGCGGCATCGCAAGGCTCGGTAACAGGTTCCAGATCGGCAGGTTGCTCGCATCGTACTGGATCGACACGACGAACTGATTTCCATCGGCCGTGCTGTCCGTCGCCTGATATGTCAGCTTGCCGGAATCGACGAACGGGTATCCACTGGCATTGTTTTTGACGAAACTCGCCACCAGCGCCTGGCGCTCGGTTTGGTTCAATCCGGCAATCGCAGTGCGGGCGGCATCGGCGGCGATCTGCTGTAAGGAGTTGCTTGCACCAAAATAGATACCGTATGCAACCATTCCGAGCAGGAGCAGGATGAAGACCGGTGAAAGCAGGGCAAATTCGATCGCGGAAGTTCCGGACTCATCTCCAATTTTGCGTAGATTTGTCCTTATTCGACACGTGTTTTTTGCCGCTAATGAGACAGCTTTACTGTCTGTCTTATCCATTGCCCTTGTCCACGGAACTTAAGAGGGATGTGCCGAACCCGTCCAAATATGTAACCCGTGGTTGACTAAGAACCAATTAAGACATTCCCGCAAACTGAAATGATCCGCCAGATTATCTCCCACGCACGGGCGTTTTCTGGGCGATGAAACGCAGCCAAGCCCATGGTTCGATCATTGATTGGCCGTTCGCAAGGCGACTATCCCGGCGCCTTACTTTGGGTGACCCCGAGAGACTGTTGAAATAAAAAATCTCCACGTTACTGTTTGGCCACCAGCTGCCGGAAAGGGAACCGGCTGCGCGCTCGAAAGGAACCAGCCAATCGGTTTCGGGGCGTCAACGCTTAGAGACGTGGCTGAAGGGCGACGTCATTAGGGAGAACTCCATGTTGAAACATGTGCTGAAGGCGACGGTACTCGCCACGACTATGGCCTTGGCCGCCGGTACGTTCTACACGCCGGCTTTCGCCGAGACCGTCTACAACCGCGGAGCCGCCGCCGAAGCGGAGACGCTCGATCCACACAAGACCTCGACGGTCTACGAAGCCGATATCATACGCGACCTGTTCCAGGGCCTCGTCATGCATGACCAGAAGACGAACCTCATTCCGGGTGCCGCCGAAAGCTGGACGGTCTCCGACGACGGCACTGTCTACACCTTCAAGCTGCGCAAGGACGGCCTCTGGTCGGATGGCAGCCCGGTGACGGCGGACGACTTCGTTTATTCGTTCCGTCGGCTGGAAGATCCGGCCACCGCTGCCGAATACGCTTCCATGCTCTATCCCGTGAAGGGTGCCGAGGAAGTCAACACCAAGAAGGGCAAGCCGGAGGATATGGGCGTCAAGGCGATTGACGCAAATACTCTCGAAGTCACGCTCAAGGCGCCAACGCCTTACTTCCTGGAGATGCTGACCCATCAGGCGACCTATCCGGTTAACAAGGCGTCCATCGAAAAGCTTGGCGCCGACTGGATCAAGGCAGGCAAGCTGGTCTCCAACGGGGCCTTTACAGCGGCGGAGTGGATTCCCAACGACCATCTGAAGCTGGTCAAGAATCCGAAATTCTGGGACGCCGCGAGCGTCAAGTTCGACGTGGTCAACTACGTCCCGACCGAGGATCGCTCGTCTGCGATGAAGCGGTTCGAGGCCGGCGAACTCGACAGTTACGGTGACCTGCCGACCGAACAACTCGCCGATCTCAAGGCCAAATTCGGCGACCAGGTCCGCGTCGGGCCATATCTCGGCATCTACTATTATGCGATCAAGACCGACAAGGCGCCGTGGGACAATGTCGAACTGCGCAACGCCATCTCTATGGCGATCGATCGCGACTTCCTGGCCGAAAAAGTCTGGCAGAATTCGATGCTGCCCGGCTATTCGATGGTACCTCCGGGCATCGAAGGCTACACGCCGGCACTGGCAAAATACGCCGACATGCCGCAGATCGACCGCGAAGATGAAGCCAAGAAAATCCTGGAGAAGCTCGGCTATACGCCCGAGCATCCGCTGAAGATGCAGATCCGCTACAACACTTCGGAGAACCACAAGAACACCGCTGTCGCCATCCAAGAACAGCTGAAGCCGCTCGGCGTCGAGGTCACGCTGCTCAACACCGACACCAAGACCCACTACTCCTTCCTCGAGCAAAAGGGTGACTATGATGTGGCGCGTGCCGCCTGGATCGCCGACTACAAGGATCCGGAAACCTTTCTCGGCATCTCTCGCAAGGCCAGCGGCAACAACTATTCGGTTTACAACAGTCCGAAATTCGAGGCAGCCATGGACGAGGCGGCCGCCGCGGGCGGCAAGCCCGAAGAGCGTATGAAGAAACTCGCCGAAGCCGAGCGCATCCTCGTCGACGACGTCGGCGAGATCCCGCTTCTCTACTACAGCTACCACGATATCGTTTCCTCGAAGCTGCATGGCTTCGACGACAATGTGATGGACATCCATCCGTCCCGCTTCATCAGCAAGGACTGATCCCTTAGCTGGGCCGCCGCGCAACTCAATGCGCGGCGGCGCTGGTTTGCCATCGCATCGGCCCGGGAACCGGAATAGATTTTCGGCAATGTCGGTGCGAAGATTTGAAGGCTAGAGCGCAATCGTCCAGCTGGACGCGCGCTCTGGATCAAGCGGGGCACCGATGCTGCGTTACGTATTCCGGCGGCTTCTGACCGCCATTCCGACGCTGTTCGTCATCGTGACCATAGCGTTCTTCCTGATACGTGTCGCGCCGGGCGGCCCGTTCAACCAGGAGCGGGGTCTGAGCCCCGAGATCAGGGCCAATCTCGAAGCCCAGTTCGGCCTCAATGATCCGCTCTGGTTGCAGTACGTCCACTATCTGGGCAATCTTCTGCGCGGCAATTTCGGTCCCAGCTACAACATGCCGGATTTTACCGTCGGCGAGTTGTTCAGGGAGGGCCTGCCGATCTCGATCCAACTCGGCGCTTCGGCACTCGTTCTGGCGCTGCTGCTCGGCAGCGTGCTCGGCACTGTTGCGGCGCTCAACCAGAATAAGCTTGCCGACTATTCGGTGATCGCGCTGGCGACCGCCGGCAGCACCATTCCGACCTTCGTCATCGCCCCGGTAATCCAGCTTGTATTCGGATTGACGTGGAAGCTGCTGCCGATCGGTGGCTGGGGCGATGGAGCCCTCATCAACAAGGTCGGCCCGGTGCTGACGCTCGCTCTGCCGCAGATCGCCATCGTTGCCCGCCTGATGCGCGGCTCGATGATCGAATCGCTGCACTCGCATCACATCCGTACTGCGCGCGCTCTCGGCCTGTCCGACTGGTCAGTCGTCGTCAAGCATGCGCTGCGCGGCGCCATCCTGCCGATCGTCTCCTTTACCGGTCCGGCAGCTGCAGCCCTTCTCACCGGCTCGATCATCGTCGAGACCATCTTCTCTATACCGGGCATCGGCCGCCATTTTGTCGTTGCCGCGCTCAACCGCGACTACACTCTGGTTATGGGGACGGTGGTGGTCATCGCGCTCTTCACTATTGTCTTCAACCTGATCGTCGACGTCCTCTATGGTGTCGTCGATCCGAGGGTGCGCTATGACTGATATCGCAGTTGCCGCACCGGTCGTCGGCCGATCCCTGTGGGGTGACGCCTGGGCGCGCCTCAAGGCCAATCGCGCGGCCATGTTCAGTCTGTATTATCTTGCATTCATCACCGTCATCAGTGTGTTTGGGCCCTATTTCGTGCCGCACCAGTATACCACCATCTATGCCGACTATGTGCGCACGCCGCCGAGCTTCTCCGCCTATCCGCAGGCCGACATGATCGAAGGCGCTCTCGATGAGGCGATCAGGCGTATGCGCGTCGACATCAAGGATTGGCGGCAGGAGGGCAGCCGTGTGTTCGTTACCGTCAGATCGTCCAAGCCGATCGACGACCGCAACATTCGCTACCTTGATCGTTCCGATACCTTTGATGACACAAAGATCGAGAGCAAATCGCCGGATGGTCTCGAAATGGTGATGAGTGCCTCGATCAAGCAGCAATATTTCCTGTTCGGCACCGACAACACCGGCCGCGATCTGCTATCGCGAACGCTGATGGCCGGGCGCATATCGCTGGCCATCGGATTGCTTGCCGGCATTGTGGCCGTGGTCATCGGCGTGCTCTACGGCGCCACCGCCGGCCTTGCCGGCGGCAGGGTCGACGAGGTGATGATGCGTGTCGTCGACGTGCTCTATTCTTTGCCGTTCATCTTCTTCGTCATCATGCTGGTTGTGTTTTTCGGCAGGAACTTCGTGCTAATGTTCCTGGCCGTCGGCGCGGTGCTGTGGCTCGACATGGCGCGTATCGTGCGCGGACAGGCGCTGTCGATCCGCCGGCAGGAATATGTCCAGGCGGCAGAGGCGATGGGCGTCGGACAGCGTGGCATTTTGCTGCGCCACGTCATCCCCAATTTGCTCGGGCCGGTGGTGATCTACATGACGCTGCTGGTGCCGCAGGTCATCATCCTGGAAAGCTTCCTGTCGTTCCTCGGGCTCGGCGTCCAGGAGCCGATGACAAGCTGGGGCGTGCTGATCTCGGTCGGCGCCCAGAACATCGGCTCGGCCAACTGGCTGCTTTTGTTCCCGGCATTCTTTCTCGTCTCGACGTTGTTCGCGTTGAATTTCGTCGGCGACGGCCTGCGCGACGCGCTCGACCCGAAGGATCGTTGAGAGATGGCTGCTTCCGAAACCATCCTCAGCGTCAAGGACCTTCGGGTCCGCTTCCGCACCCTCGACGGTGTGGTGGAGGCGGTGAAGGGCATCAATATCCACGTCAAATCAGGCGAGACCGTCGCCGTCGTCGGCGAATCCGGTTCCGGCAAGAGCCAGACGATGATGGCGGCGATGAGCCTGCTCGCCTCGAACGGCGAAGCCACCGGCACAGTCGATTATCGCGGCCGCAATCTTTTGAGCTTGAGCAAGCCCGAGCTCAACAAGATACGCGGCCGCAAGATCAGCATGATCTTCCAGGAGCCGATGACGTCGCTCGACCCGCTCTATTCGATCGGCAACCAGTTGATTGAGCCGATCCGCAAGCATCGCGGACTTGGCGCCGCCGCCGCGCGCGAGGAGGCGCTCAAGCTGCTGCGGCTGGTCCATATTCCCGATCCGGAGCGGCGGATGAAATCCTACCCGCACGAATTGTCGGGCGGTCAGCGCCAGCGCGTCATGATCGCCATGGCGCTGGCCAACGACCCCGACATACTGATCGCCGACGAGCCGACGACCGCGCTCGACGTCACCATCCAGGCGCAGATCCTCATGCTACTCGCCGAATTGCAGCGCAAGCTCGGCATGGCGATCGTCTTCATCACCCACGATCTCGGCATCGTCCGGCGCTTTGCCGATCGGGTCTATGTGATGCGCTATGGCGAGGTGGTCGAGGAGGGCGAGGCGGAAGCGATCTTCGCCAACCCGCAGCACGCCTACACCAAGATGCTACTTGCCGCCGAACCGACCGGCACCAAGGCGCCGCCGGCTCCGAATGCCCCTGTCCTGCTTGAAGGCAGGAACGTCGAGGTGACCTTCAAGATCGGCGGCGGATTTCTTGGCGGCGAGCCGCTGCTGCTGCGCGCCGTCGATCGCATTTCGATACGGCTGAAGCGCAACCAGACGATCGGCATCGTCGGCGAATCCGGCTCGGGAAAATCGACGCTCGGCCGCGCCTTGCTGCGGCTCCTGCCCAGCGACGGCATCATCCGGCTTGGCGACCGCGACATTTCCCACGCCGACCGCCAGGCAATGCGGCCGCTGCGGCGCGAATTACAGCTCGTCTTCCAGGATCCATTCGGCTCGCTGTCGCCACGCATGACCGTCGGCCAGATAATCACCGAGGGGCTGCTGGTCCACGAGCCCAATCTGTCGGGCAGGCAGCGCGATCTCCGCGCGGTCGACGCCTTGCTCGAAGTCGGGCTCGACCCGAACACGCGCAACCGCTATCCGCATGAATTCTCCGGCGGTCAGCGGCAGCGCATCGCCATTGCGCGCGCCATGATACTCAAGCCTAAAGTGGTGGTGCTGGACGAGCCGACCTCGGCGCTGGACCGCTCCGTGCAGAAGCAGATCGTCGAATTGTTACGCAAGCTGCAGGCCGACCACGAGCTGTCCTATCTGTTCATCAGCCACGATCTCGCCGTCGTGCGCGCCATGGCCGACTACATCATCGTCATGAAACAGGGCAAGATCGTCGAGGAGGGACCGGCCGAGGCGATCTTCAGCAATCCGCAGGCAACCTACACACAGACACTGATGGCCGCGGCCATCGATGTCACGCGATTTCGCCTGAGCGCATAGCGATTGGTCAGAACTGCGGCGGATAGTGGTTGTTTCGGGAACAAAAACAGCTAAGCCGCTGTTTTTTCTGGTCGGAGTGGCAGGATTTGAACCTGCGACCCCATCGTCCCGAACGATGTGCGCTACCAGGCTGCGCTACACTCCGTGACCAGACCGCGGGCTTATAGCCGCCGCGTTTGGTTACTGCAAGCGCCAATGGAGGCGCTTCTGTCGCATTTCTTTCGCTTCGCCGCCACGTCATACAGGTTTCAGTTTCCTGTCGCACAAACACGGCTTAAAGGGCTTCTGGGTAACCGTCGCCTTGCCTCGAAGCACCTGATTCAGCAGCCTGGAGTTTGCAGCCTTGTCGATGAAGATCGTTAGCGATGTCAGACCAAACACTTTTGAGTTTGAAACCTCGGCGCTGATCAAGCCGTCCGGGTTTCGCGAATATGATGCGCGCTGGTGGTTCGGCCATCCCGGCTCGAACGAAACGCCGGAACTCAATCTGATCGGCGTCCAGGCGCTCGGCATGGGGCTCGGCACGCTGATCCGTCGCGTGGGTGCCGGGCCCGACATCGTCACCGGTCACGATTTTCGCTCCTATTCGCTTGCCATAAAGCTGGCGCTGGTTTCCGGGCTGATGGCAGCCGGCGCACGGGTCAAGGATGTCGGGCTGGCCCTGTCGCCGATGGCTTATTTCGCCCAGTTCGCGCTCGACACGCCGTCCGTCGCCATGGTCACTGCCTCGCACAACGAGAATGGCTGGACCGGCGTCAAGATGGGCGCGGCGCGCCCGCTGACTTTTGGTCCGGAGGAGATGAGTGCGTTGAAGGCGATCGTGCTGTCCGGCGATTTCGATCTTGTAGGTGGCGGCTCCTATGACTTCGTTGCGGACTTCCGCAAAACCTACCTTGACGATCTGACAGCGGGAAAGCGTATCTCGAGGAACCTCAAGGTGGTGGCCGCTTGCGGCAACGGCACCGCTGGGGCTTTCGCTCCCGAGGCACTGGAAAGGATCGGCTGCGACGTGATCCCGCTCGACGTCGAGCTCGATCATACGTTTCCCAATTACAATCCCAACCCCGAAGACATGCAGATGCTGCACGCCATTCGCGACAAGGTGCTGGAAACGGGCGCCGATGTCGGGCTCGGTTTCGATGGCGACGGCGACCGCTGCGGCGTGGTCGACAATGAGGGCAACGAGATCTTCGCCGACAAGGTCGGTGTCATGCTGGCGCGCGACATTTCGCACCTCTATCCCGGCTCGACTTTCGTCGTCGACGTCAAGTCGACCGGATTGTTCATGACTGACAAGGCGTTGCGGGAAAATGGCGCGGTCACCGACTATTGGAAAACCGGTCACTCCTATATCAAACGGCGCGTCGCCGAACTCGGCGCCGCCGCCGGTTTCGAGAAATCGGGCCATTTCTTCTTCAATCCGCCGATCGGCCGCGGCTATGACGATGGCCTGGTAACGGCCATCGCCATATGCCAGATGCTGGATCGCAGCCCGCAAAGCAGCATGGCCGATCTCTACCGCGATCTGCCGCTGACCTTCGGCACGCCGACCATGTCGCCACACTGCGCCGACGAGCTCAAATACGGCGTCGTCGAGCGCGTCGTAAGCGATTTTCGCAAGATGAAGAACGACGGCGCGGTCTTCGCCGGCCAGAAGATCGCCGAACTGATCACCGTCAACGGCGTCAGGGTCGTGGCGGAGGATGGTACCTGGGGGCTGGTGCGGGCATCATCGAACAAGCCGGAGCTTGTGGTGGTGGTGGAGAGCCCGGTATCATCCGAGCGGCGCCGGCAGATGTTCGAAGCCGTCGATGCGGTGCTGCGCCGCAGCCCCGAAGTCGGCGCCTACAACCAGACCTTTTGAGCGGGGCTCGTCTTCATGACCGAACGGATCGTCAGTTTTGTGATGAGTGGCGGCGTCGGCTCGCGGCTGTGGCCGCTGTCGCGCGAGGATAATCCCAAGCAGTTCCATGATTTCTCCGGCGACGGCTCGATGCTGGCCAAGACGCTGCGGCGGCTGACCGCACGGCCGGAAGGCGAAACGCCGGTCTTCCTGATTGCCTCGGAAAGGCACGCCGACCGCGTTCATGCCGATATTGCCGGTCTCGAGCTTTCCGGCGGCGGCCCGCTGTTCGAGCCGACCGGCCGCAACACTGCCGCGGCCGTTGCCTTGGCAAGCCTGCGCACCTTGTCGGAATTCGGCGACAGCCTGGTGCTGGTGGTGCCCTCCGACCACGAGATCGCGACGGCGCAGCAATTCTGGCAGAGCGTCGAAGCCGGCACCGCGGCGGCGCGCGACGGCAGGCTGGTGGTTTTCGGCATCAAGCCCGCGCAACCCGAGACCGGCTATGGCTACATCGAGGTGGCCGGCGAGCGGGACGGCATCTGCGACGTCTCGCGTTTCGTCGAAAAACCCGATCTCGCCACGGCGCAGAGCTATCTCGAGGCCGGTAACTTCTATTGGAACACCGGCATCTTCCTGTTTCGCGCCAGCGCCATGCGCGACGCATTCATGGCTTTCCAGCCCGATATCTGGAGCGCCACCGAGGCTGCCTTTCAGGCGGCGACATCAGACCTTTCGGGCCTCTACATGCCTCTGGAGCTCTATGCCGCCATCCCATCGACATCAATCGACTATGCGATCATGGAGCGCGCCAGCGGCATCGCCATGGTGCCGGCGGGCTTTCGCTGGAACGATCTCGGCTCCTGGCAATCGCTGCTCGACGTCGGCCCCTCCGACAGGCAGGGCAATGTCATCGTCGGCGATGTTGTCGCCATCGATTGCGAGAACTCCTATATCCGCAGCGATGGTCGCCTGCTGTCGGCCATTGGCCTGAAGGACGTCGCCATCGTGTCGACTGCCGACGCCACTTTCGTCGCGCCGGTCAGCCACAGCCAAAATGTCAAAAAAATCGTCGAGCAGCTCGAAAAGAGCGGTCGCCTTGAGACCAGGTTCACGCCCGCCGACGATCGCGTCATCGAAAGCGGCGCCTGGCAGCGCCGCGTGCACCATTGGCTGTTCGAGGAGACGGTGCCGTTGTGGTCGACGGTCGGCGTCGATGAGCGCCATGGCGGTTTCCACGAAGCGCTCGGCTTCGATGCCGCCCCGCTGATGAAACCCAAACGCATGCGCACGCAGGCCAGGCAGATCTACGCCTTCGCCGTCGCCAAGGCGCGCGGCTGGAACGGCCCGGCCGATCGGCTGATCAGCCACGGCCTCGAATTCATGGCCAGGCACGGACGTACCGACAATGGCGGCTGGGTACGCACCCTCAACATCGACGGCACCGTCGCCGACGGCGCCGAGGATGCTTACGATCATTCCTGCGTGCTCCTGGCGCTGGCGCATGCCCATATGTGCGGCAATCCCGATGCGTTGCGGCTTGGCGAGGAGACCTTTGCGTTCATCGACGCGCATCTCGAGGACGAACGCCTGACCGGCTTCCGCGAGACCTCGAGCGGCGAGGGCGAGCGCCGCTCCAACCCGCACATGCATCTGCTCGAGGCGTTCCTGGCCTGGCATCAGGCGACCGGCGAGCGCGCTCATCTCCGCCGCGCCGCGCGCATCGTCGATCTGTTCCGCAGCCATTTCTTCGACCCGGAAAGCTGGACCCTTGGCGAGTATTTCGACGATGAATGGCGGCCGGCCCCTGGTGAGAAGGGCACGTGGACCGAACCCGGCCATCATTTCGAATGGGCCTCGCTGCTGGTCGACTTTGCCGGCCGCAGCGGCCAGAGCGGCTTGACCGGCCTCGCCAGGAAGCTCTACGCGTCGGCGATCGCCAATGGCTTGAACCGCGCCACGGGCCTCGCCTACGGCGCCGTCTCGCGGCAAGGACTGCCGCTCGACCGTGTCTCGCGCAGCTGGCCGCAGGCCGAAGCGATCAAGGCGGCGATCGCGCTGGACGGTTCGGGGGGGCCCGACCTGAAGCCGGAAATCGAGGCGCGGGTCGGCCGGCTGTTCCGCTGGCACATCAATCCGGCACCGCTCGGCCTGTGGATCGACCGCATCGACGAGCGTGGCCGCTCGCTGGCAAACGAGGTGCCGGCCAGCATCTTCTATCATCTCGTCTGCGCGCTGACCCAGTATCTCGACGGCACGGCCCGCAAGGATCAGTACGGGCTGGCGACATCCCCGGTCTCGACATAGACCGACTTCAGCTGCGAATAGAGTGCTAGCGCCGCGAGCGAATTCTCGCGGCCGATGCCGGACTGCTTGAAGCCGCCGAAGGGGACTTCGACCGGCGTCAGATTGTAGGCGTTGATCCAGCAGGTGCCGGCCTGCAGTTCGGCGATGACACGATGGGCGCGCGCCAGGTCGCGGGTGAACACGCCGGCGGCGAGGCCGAATTCGGTATCGTTGGCGCGCTCGATCACCTCGTCCTCGCTGTCGAACTTCAGCACGCTCATCACCGGCCCGAAAATCTCCTCGCGCGCTATGCGCATCGTGTCGGTGACACCGGTGAACACCGTCGGCTCGACGAAGAAGCCACCCTGGAAACCCTGCAGCGAAGGCACATTGCCGCCGCAGGCGAGCACCGCGCCATCCTGCTTGCCGGCCTCGATGTAAGAGACCACCTTGTCGTGCTGCGCCTTCGAGACCAGCGGCCCCATCTGCGTGTCCGGATCGAGCGGATCGCCGATGCGGATTTTCTTCGTCCGTTCGGTCAGCCTCTCGACGAAACGGTCATGGATGCCGCTCTGCACGAAGACCCGCGTGCCGTTGGAGCAGATCTGGCCGGTCGAATAGAAATTGCCGAGCATCGCGCCGCCGATGGCATTTTCGAGGTTGGCGTCTTCGAAGACGATCAGCGGCGACTTGCCGCCGAGCTCCATCGTCGCGTGCTTCATCTTCGAGCCGGCGAGCGACAGCACCTTGCGGCCGGTCGGCACCGAGCCGGTCACCGAGACCTTGGCGACGACATCATGTCCGACAAGCCCGGCGCCGACATCGCCGAAACCCTGGACGACATTGAACAGGCCATCGGGCAGCCCGGCCTCGGTATAGATTTCGGCGAGCGCCAGCGCTGAAAGAGGCGTGTTCTCCGACGGCTTGAACACCATCGCATTGCCCATGGCGAGGGCGGGTGCGGATTTCCAGCCGGCGATCTGGATCGGGTAGTTCCAGGCGCCGATGCCGACGCAGACGCCGAGCGCCTCGCGCTTGGTATAGGCAAAGGGCCCGCCGAGATCGACGGCCTCGCCATTAAAGGCGGCAACGGCGCCGCCGAAATATTCCAGGCAGTCGGCCGCCGACGGGGCGTCAGCAACCAGCGTCTCCTGGATAGGCTTGCCGGTATCCAGCGTCTCGATGCGCGCCAGATCGGCATTGCGCGCGCGCAGAATGTCGGCGGCACGGCGCAGGATGCGGCCGCGTTCGACGGGCTTCAGCCGCGCCCAGGCCGGTTGTGCCGCACGCGCCGCCTCGATCGCGAGCTCCAGCACGTTTGGCGTCGCCGAGCGCAGCATGGCGATGGTCTCGCCGGTTGCCGGATAGATAACCGGCAGCGCTGCGCCGCGCTCGTCGTCGATATAGCGGCCATTGACATAATGCGATGCCATTGGCTGGGCGCGCATGACTGTTCTCCAAATCGTCTTGTCGCGGCATGCGGAATATGCGTCCGCCGGATCATGGCCTATCTGTCCGACACCTGCCAGCGCGGATTGATCCATGGTTCCTGGTTGGAAGGTGGCAGCGGCGTGCGCCCGAGAATGTGGTCGGCGGCCTTCTCGCCAGTCATGATCGACGGCGCGTTGAGATTGCCGTTGGTGACGCGCGGGAAGATCGAGGAATCGGCGACCCGCAGCCCTTCGATGCCGATGACGCGGCATTCGGGATCGACGACGCTCATCGCATCATCGGCACGGCCCATCTTGCAGGTGCCGCAAGGATGGTAGGCGCTTTCGGCGTGATCGCGAATGAAGGCGTCGAGTTCGTCATCCGATTGTATATGCGCGCCCGGCGACAGTTCCTTGCCGCGGTACGGATCGAAGGCCGCTTGCCCGAAGATTTCGCGGGTCAGCCGGATGCAGTGGCGGAACTCCTTCCAGTCGTCCGGATGCGACATGTAGTTGAAGCGGATCACCGGCTTCGATTTGGGATCGGGAGAGCGCAGCGTGACCGAACCGCGCGACTTCGACCGCATCGGCCCGACATGCGCCTGGAAACCATGCGCCTTGGCCGCCGCCTTGCCGTCATAGCGGACCGCGGCCGGGATGAAGTGATACTGGATATCGGGATAATCGACGCCAGCGCGCGAGCGCACGAAGGCGGCCGCCTCGAAATGGTTGGTGGCGCCGAGGCCGGATTTGAAGAACAGCCATTGTGCCCCGATCATCGCCTTCGAAAACGGATTCAGCACCGAGTTCAGCGTGATCGGCTTTGTCGATTCCTGCTGGATGTAGAGCTCCATATGATCCTGCAGATTGCGGCCGACACCCGGCCGGTCCGCGATCACCGGAATGCCGTTCTCCCTAAGGTGCTGGCCGGGGCCGATGCCGGACAGCATCAGGATCTTGGGCGAGTTGATCGAGGACGCGGCAACGATCACCTCGCGCCGCGCTCTGACCACCTGAATCCGTTTGCGCGCTTCGATCTCGACGCCGGTGGCGCGTTGATTCTCGATGATCACCCGCCGGGCGAAACCCTTGACCAGGATGACATTTTTCCGCCTCAGCGCCGGCCTCAGATAGGCGCTCGCCGCCGACCAGCGACGGCCGCCGCGGATGGTCTGCTCCATCGGCCCAAAGCCCTCCTGCTTCGCGCCATTATAGTCGTCGGTCAGCTCGAAGCCGGCCTGACGGCCTGCCTCGACGAAGGCGCCATAGAGTGGGTTCGTCCTCGAGCCGCGCTGCACAGTCAGCGGGCCGCCATGGCCGCGCCAGCCGTCCTCGCCGCCTGCGCTGTCCTCCATGCGCTTGAAATAGGGGAGCACGTCGGCAAACCCCCAGCCGGCCGCGCCCTGTTCGGCCCAGTGGTCGAAGTCGCGGGCATGGCCGCGCACATAGACCATGCCGTTGATCGAGGACGAGCCGCCGATCACCTTGCCGCGCGGCGTCGCCAGCACGCGGCCACCGAGGTGCGGCTCGGGCTCGCTGGCAAAGCCCCAGTCGTAGAGGCTCATATTGAGCGGGATCGACAACGCCGACGGCATCTGGATTAGCGGCCCAATATCGCTGCCGCCATATTCGATGACGATGACCGAATGCTTGCCGTCCTCCGACAGCCGGTAGGCCATGGCCGAGCCGGCCGAGCCGGAGCCGATAATGACGAAATCCGCTTCAAGCATGGTTTATGCGCGCCCGTGGTTCATATGCGCAATGAAATCGGCCAGCGAGACGTTGCCGCCGGTTGCCACTACGAGAACGGTCTTGCCGGTCGCGTCGACCTTGCCGCCGAGCACCGCCGCCAGCGAAGCAGCGCCGGATGGTTCGAGCACCAGCTTCAGCCGCTCGAAGGCGATGCGCATGGCGCGCCGCACCGAAGCATCGTCGACGGTGACGCAGCGAACGCCAGCCGCCTTCACCGCTGCGAACGGCGCGTCGCCCGGCCGCCGCGACATCAGCCCGTCGCAGATCGATTTCGGCCCGATCGGCATGGTTTCGATGGCGCCATGCGCCAGCGACGAGCCCATGCCGTCAAAACCTTCGGGCTCGACGCCGATGATCTCCGTGGCGGGCGACAGGTAATGGAAGGCCAGCGAAACGCCGCCGATCAGGCCGCCGCCGCCGACTGAGCAGAACAAGAGATCGGCCTCCGCTTGCCTGGCGGCGAGCTGGTTGAGTGCCTCCAGCCCGGCACCGGCCTGGCCGGCGACGATCTCCGGATCGTCGAACGGGTGCAGCAGCGCCAGGCCTTCGCTCGCAGCGATCTCGCGCGCCTTGGCGGCGGCGACTTCCTCACGCGCGCGATCGCCATGGTCAGTCAGCACCACGCGCGCGCCGTAACCCGATGTGGCGTCGCGCTTGGCGGCCGGAGCGTCGATCGGCATGACGATGGTGACGGGAATGCCAAGCGCCTGGCCTGCCGCCGCCAGCCCTTGCGCGAAATTGCCGGAGGAGTAGGCGACGACGCCGTTTTGCGTTTCGTCAGGCGAGAGCTTCTTCAGCCGCCAGTATGCGCCGCGCACCTTGAACGATCCGGCCCATTGCAGCGATTCGGCCTTGACGAAGACGCGGGCAGCGCCGGTCTCGCGGGCGAGTGCCGCCGATTCCAGCAGCGGCGTGATCTGCGTCGCCTTAGAGGTGACGGCATAGGCCTGCCTGAGATGGTCGAGCGAGGGGACGAGACGGTCTGCCATCATTTGCCTCGCGGAAAGCGCTTCTGCTCTTCGAGCAGGTCGAGGTTCATGTGGTTGCGCATGTAGCGCTCCGATGCCTTCTGCAGCGGCTGGAATTCCCAGGGATAATGGGTGCCGTTGCGCAGCGCCGGGTAGACCACCCAGCGGCGCGCCTGGCTGGCACGCACCGCGGCATCGAACACCGCCATGTCCCAGCGCGCCCGCACCTTGTCGATGAAAGCGGCCACCAAAGCCGCATTGGCCGGATCGGCGGCGAGATTGGTCAATTCCCGCGGATCCGATTCAAGATCAAACAGTTGCGGCGGGTCGATCTCGCAATGGATGAATTTGTAGCGGCCCTCGCGCATCGCCACCATCGGCGCGTTGGAGCCTTCGGCGGCATATTCCATCAGCACCGGCGCGGAGCGTTTCTTTCCGTTCAGCAACGGTAGCAGCGACTGGCCGTCGGTCCACGGGGCAATCGCGCTGATGTCGATGCCGGCCAGGTCGCAAAGCGTCGGCGTCACGTCGAGATTGGAAACCGGCGTCTCGATCAGCCCGGCGTGTACGCCCTTGCCGGCGATCATCAGCGGCACCCGCGCCGAACCTTCGAAAAAGCACATCTTGAACCATAGGCCGCGCTCGCCGAGCATGTCGCCGTGATCCGAGCAGAACAGGATGATCGTATCGTCGAGCATTCGCGTGCGCTCGAGTACCGACAGCAACTCGCCGACCTTGTCGTCGAGATAGGAGATGTTGGCGAAATAGCCGCGCCGCGCGCGGCGTATCTGCTCAGTGGTGATGTCGAAGCTGTCATACTCGCTGGCGCGGTAGAGCCGCTGCGAATGCGGGTCCTGCCTGTCGTAAGGAATGAAGCCGACCTCGGGCTCGAGCGCCGGGCAATCCTGGTAGAGGTCCCAGTAGCGCCGCCGTGCGACGTAAGGATCGTGCGGATGGGTGAAGGAAACCGTCAAGCACCAGGGCCGATGTGCGGCATCGTCGGAGACGCGGGCAAAATCGTAAAGCTTCTGCACCGCGTGGAAGGCGACCTCGTCGTCATATTCCAGCTGGTTGGTGATCTCGGCAGTACCGGCGCCGCTGACGGAGCCGAGATTGTGATACCACCAGTCGATGCGCTCGCCGGGTTTGCGATAGTCGGGTGTCCAGCCGAAATCGGCTGGATAGATGTCGGTGGTCAGCCGCTCCTCGAAACCGTGCAACTGGTCCGGCCCGACGAAATGCATTTTGCCGGAGAGGCAGGTGTGATAACCGGCAGCGCGCAGATGATGGGCAAAGGTCGGGATCGAAGACGCGAATTCGGCGGCGTTGTCATAGACACCGGTGCGTGACGGCAACTGGCCGCTCATGAATGCGGCGCGGCCCGGGGCGCAGAGCGGCGAGGCGGTGTAAGTGTTGCAAAACCGCGCCGAACGCGCGGCGAGCGCCTTCAGATGCGGCGCGTGCAGGAAGTCCGCCGGCCCATCCGGGAACAGCGTTCCGTTGAGCTGATCGACCATCACGATCAGGATGTTGGGTTTGGATGTCACTGCTTCTGCCGTCCGCTGAGCTTCGTTTCGAGATAGTCCTCGACCAGTGCGATTGCGGTCGCGGCATCGGGGACGCCGTCCTTCAGCGCGCGTCTGATATAGAGCCCGTCGATCAGCGCCGCCGTCGCCTCGGCGACCCGGTCGGCCTCGCTCCTCGGCAGGATGCCGGTCAGCCCGCTGAGCAGATTGGAATGCAGCCGTCGCGCATAGACCTTGAGCAGCCGACGAAGTGCTGACGACTTCTGCGCCTCGACATAGAAAGCGAGCCAGGCGGCGATCGTTTCGGGCTGGAACTGGACGTCGGAGAAGTTGACCGCGACCACCGCCGAGACGCGCTGGCGCGCCGTGCCGGCCGCGCGAAGTGCACGGCGCGTATCGGCGGTGAGCTCGCTGAGGATGTGCCGCATGGTCGCCAGCAGCAATTCGTCCTTGGCGCCGAAATAATGGTGGGCAAGCGCCGAGGACACGCCGGCGCGCCCGGCGATTTCCGACATCGTCACATCGAGCGAACCGCGCTCGCCGATCGCCGAGATCGTTGCGTCGATGAGCGCCCTGCGGCGCAACGGTTCCATTCCGAGTTTCGGCATTCTTGCTCCGGCCTGTTGGCACCAAGATTATTTTTTATTGACGCATCAATCAACAAAAATCCGGTCTGATTTGCTGGCAAAAGCCAGGCACTATGACCAGATGTTCAAGATCAAGCGATTGTGCGGTTCTGGCCCCTTCACGAAGCCGGCGGAACGGTTCATGCTTGAACAATGCTGAGGCGCGCCGCAAGTATCGCGTAGCCCGGGTCCACAGGATGGAGATCGCCATGACAGCATGCATCGTCGGTTGGGCGCATTCGCGCTTCGGCAAGCTCGAAGGCGAGACACTGGAGAGCCTGATCACCAAGGTGGCAGTCGAGGCGCTTGATCATGCCGGCATCGGTCCGGATGACGTCGACGAGATCGTGCTCGGCCACTTCAACGCCGGGTTTTCCGCCCAGGATTTCACCGCGAGCCTGGTCCTCCAGGCCGACGACCGGCTGCGCTTCAAGCCGGCGACCCGCGTCGAGAACGCCTGCGCCACCGGCTCGGCGGCAGTCAGGCAAGGCATCCGCGCCATCGACGCCAATGCCGCCCGTATCGTGCTGGTGGTCGGCGCCGAGCAGATGACGACGACATCAGGTCCTGAGATCGGCAAGAACCTGCTCAAGGCCTCGTATCTGCCGGAGGACGGTGACACACCGGCAGGCTTCGCCGGCGTCTTCGGCAAGATCGCCCAAGCCTATTTCCAGCGCTATGGCGACCAGTCGGATGCGCTGGCGATGATCGCCGCCAAGAACCACAAGAACGGCGTCGACAATCCCTATGCGCAGATGCGCAAGGATTTCGGTTACGAGTTCTGCCGGCAGGAAAGCGAAAAAAACCCCTTCGTCGCCGGTCCGCTGAAGCGCACGGACTGCTCGCTGGTCTCAGACGGCGCCGCCGCGCTTGTCCTTGCTGATACGGCCACGGCGCTGAAGATGCGCCGCGCCGTCGCCTTTCGCGCCAATGAGCATGTGCAGGATTTCCTACCGATGTCGAAGCGCGACATTCTCGCCTTCGAGGGCTGTGAGCAGGCCTGGAACCAGGCGCTGAAGCAGGCGGGCGTGACGCTCGGCGACCTTTCCTTCGTCGAGACGCATGACTGCTTCACCATCGCCGAACTGATCGAGTATGAGGCGATGGGCCTGGCCAGGCCGGGCGAGGGCGCCAAGCTGGCCCTGGATGGCGAGACGGCGAAGAATGGAAGGTTGCCGGTCAATCCGTCGGGCGGGCTGAAGGCCAAGGGCCACCCGATTGGTGCCACCGGCGTATCCATGCATGTGCTGAGCGCCATGCAGCTTGTCGGCGAGGCGGGGGGCATCCAGGTGCCGGGAGCAAAACTCGGCGGCATCTTCAACATGGGTGGTGCCGCGGTCGCCAACTACGTTTCCATTCTCGACCGGATCAGATAAACCCGCCCGCATTTGCGGGAGGTGACATGGCAAATCCGGTTCTGGTCGAAGTCTTGCGCGGCGCTCTCGTCGAGAGCGCCCATCGCGGCGCTGTTGCCGTCTTCGACGCCGACGGCAAGCCCGTCTGGGAGATCGGCGACACGGCACAGCCGGTGTTCCCGCGTTCGGCGGTCAAGGCGATCCAGGCGTTGCCGCTGGTCGAGAGCGGCGCTGCCGATGCCTACGGCTTCGGTGATCGGGAGCTGGCGCTGGCCTGCGCCTCGCATTCCGGCGAGCCGCCACATGTCGAGCTGGCGCGCGCCATGCTGGCGAAGGCCGGCCTGGACGAGGCGGCACTCGAATGCGGCGCGCATTGGCCGTCGAGTCATGGAGCGACGCTGGCGCTTGCCCGCGCCGGCAGTGTGCCGAACGCGCTGCACAACAATTGTTCCGGCAAGCACTCAGGCTTCCTATGCACCTGCGTTCACAGCGGCATCGCCCATCGTGGTTACGTCAAGGCTGGCCATGCCTCGCAGGAGATGGTGCGCGAAGCGATGCAGGCGGTGACCGGTGCTGCCCATGACGCCGATCACCGCGGCACCGACGGCTGCTCGATTCCGACCTATGCCGTGCCGCTGCGCAGCTTTGCCCTTGGCTTTGCCCGCATGGCGACAGGTGCCGGCTTCGAGCCGGTGCGCGCCCGGGCGGCGAAGCGGCTGCTCTCCGCCTGCATGGCCGAGCCGTTTTTCGTCGCCGGCACGGGCAGGTCCGATGTCGCGATGATGGAGGCCGCGCCCGGGCGGATTTTCGTCAAGGGAGGCGCCGAAGGTGTTTTTTGCGCCGCCCTTCCGGAGCTCGGGCTTGGCATCGCGCTGAAATGCGACGATGGCGCCGGCCGCGCCGCTGAAGCGATGGTCGCGGCCGTGCTGGCTAAGCTGCTGCACGCCGACAAGATGGTAGCGGCGAAACTGGTCGAACAGGCAAATCCGCCCATCGAAAGCCGGATCGGCGCCAAGGTTGGCGCGCTCCGGCCGACAGCCACCCTCAACTGACGTGGTTGCGCTCGACGGTCAAATGCGCGTAGCCGGCATTGCCTGATGCGGCGAGGTCGCCGGTCACCGGCTCGGCCCAGCGTTGGCCGACGATCGCGCCATTCTGGACCCCGTCGATGACATTGTCGGAGATGATTGCCGTCCCGGCACCTTCGACCACGGTGACGACGATGCCGGTCCTCGCCTTGCGGATGACGTTTCCCGTGGCGACCACGTTGCGCATGAACGGTCCCCAGCCGATCTGCATGCCGTAGAGCGGCGCATTCTCGACGACATTGCCGGAAACTACGGTGTCTGCCTCGACGCTGATGCCGACGCCGAAGCCGGGCGCGTCGGCAGGGTAGGGGCCGCTGGTCGACAGATTGCGGACGATGTTGCCGGAGCAGACGCCCATGCGGCCGCCTTCGTTGAAATTGACGATCGAAATGCCGTTCGCGGCGCCATCGACGATATTGTTGCCGATGATCGCACCTTCGAATGAGAATTCGGAATACACGGCCGTTTCGCCCGAGCGCGAGCAGGTATTGCCGGTGATCTGCACATTACTGGCACTGTTGGCGCGGATCGCCGAAAACGCGCAGTCCGAAACAATATTGCCGGAGATGATGACGTTGCCGGCGCGGAAGGCATTGATGCCATTGCCGTTCTGGCCGGTTCCGCCGCTGCGCGCCTGGATTCGTTCGATGCGGTTGCCGCTGACGATGGTGCCGTCTTCCGCTGCCTGCCAGCGGTGCACGAGGATGCCGCCATTGGCGCAATCGGAGACGCTATTGCCTGATATTTCCAGGCCATCGGCCTCGACCGAATAGATGCCGGCGTCGGCTGCGCCGGATATCTCCGAGCGCTCGATGCGGCCCGAGGCGTGTTCGAGCGCCAGACCGTTCTTGCCGCTGCCGGTCATCTGGCAGTTGTCGACGACCAGATGGACGATGCGGCGCAGATCGAGCAGGCCTTGCGTGTAGTCGCCCATCCAGCGCTTGCTGCCGTCGAACACGAGCCCGCTGAGTTCGATATGCTCGGCCTGTTCTGCCATGATGAGATGGCCATTGCCGCCATAGACGATCCGCGATGCGCCCGGCACCCCGGACAGGCGCACGCGGCCGGGCAGCGACAGGCTGGAAACGATATAGGTCCCCGGCGGCAGGAACACCGCCATGTCGCGGTCGTGCGCATCGCGCAGCAGCTTGGTGAAAGCCTTGCTCTGGTCGTCAAGCGCGCCGGGCCGGACGCCGAGATCGGTCGCGTTGATCGCGCCGCGCATCGCGGCTTTCTCGATGCCGGGCAGGTTTTTCGCCGCTGCCTTGCCGAGCGAAAGCCCCATGACGGCAAATCCGGCGGTCTGCGCAAGCAGCGTTCGTCTGTTCAACATCGGCACAGATTCCTTGCGTTCAACGGTCGCGCCGCAGGATTCGTGCCAGACAGGATCGGCCCCGACGTCGGTTCGCCGGCTACGGCTTGTGGAGTCGTCGCGTCAGGCATAAGTTCGTCGGATGAGCAGGGCCTTCACCCGCGAGGAAGACAGCGAAAACGCCATCGCCGGCATCGGCGAGCGGCCGATCAGCCATCACCGCAATCTGGTGACGGAACGCGGCCTGGCGCTGATCGATGCGGAGGTGGCCGCTCTGCGCGACGAGCTCGGCCGAGCCGAAAAGCGGGCCGACCGCGAGCGCATCGCGCTGGTGTCGCGTGATCTTCGCTATTGGACGGCGCGGCGCGAAAGCGCCGAACTTTCGGTGCCGGAGCCGGGCAGCGACATGGTCCGCTTCGGCATGGGTGTCACGTTGGAAAGCGACGACGGCAAGAAGGTGCACTGGAAGATCGTCGGCGAGGATGAGGCAAATCCCGCCAAGGGGACAATTTCCCATGTGTCGCCGATGGCGATGGCGCTGTTCGGCAAGAAGGTCGGCGAAGTTGCCGTGGTCAATGGCAAGGAGTGGGAGATCGTCAAGCTCTCCGACAGTTAGTCTTCGAGCTTGACGACATGATCGCGGAAGAACGCCGCGGCACCAGCCTTGTCGATTTCGCCGGCGGCGACCATCATGACCAGTTGAATAATGTCCGCCTGCTCGGCTTCGATGCTCAAGCCATTGACATAAAGGAACAGATCGGCCGCCGCGAAAGCAGTACGCTTGTTTCCGTCGACGAATGGATGGTTTTTGGCGATACCGAAAAAAAGATAAGCGGACGCCAGCTCACAGAGATCGGGCTCGCCATAGATTTCCCTCTGCTGCGGCCTGTAGAGCGCCGACTCCAGCATTCCCTCGTCGCGGATGCCCGCTGCGCCGCCGTGGAGGCGCAGCTGCTCGGCGTGAAGCGCCTCCATGAATTCCCGCGAATGATGCTCGGTCATTTTGCGAGCGCGCGGTAGGCAACCTCATACTTCTTCATCCGCTCACGCGCGATCTTCATCTTGCGCTCGAATTCTTCAGCAGTGTCCTCGGTGCGGCGCAGACGAAGCTCATCGCCTTCCTGAACGATGACGATGCTGTCGCCCGCCTTCAGGTTCATGCGGACGAGAATTTCCCTCGGCAGGATCACGCCTTCGGAATTGCCGATTTTGCGAATGGTGGTGTTCATGGTGAGACATCCTGTTGCAACGCTGATTATAACTCTGCGTGTTTCTCGTTACAACAGACGTTAGAACAAGGCATCAGCCAACCTGCAGCAGGCGGTCCATCAGCCGGTCCGCCGCTTCCGGGATGACTGTGCCGGGCGGGAAAATTTCAGTGGCGCCTGCCTGCCGGACTGCGTCGTAATCCTGTGATGGAATGACGCCGCCGGCGACGATCAGCATGTCGTCGCGGCCGAGCTTCTTCAGCGCAAGTTTGAGTTCGGGAATAAGCGTCAAATGGCCCGCAGCCAGCGACGAGGCGCCGACGATGTGCACGTCATGCTCGACGGCCAGCCTGGCGATCTCTTCCGGCGTCTGGAACATCGGCCCGACGGTGACGTCGAAGCCTAGGTCGGCAAAGGCGGTGGCGATCACTTTCTGGCCGCGATCATGGCCGTCTTGGCCCATCTTGGCGACCAGAATGCGCGGCCTGCCGCCCGACTTCTCCTCGAACGCCACGATCTTGTCCTGCAGCCGGTCGACCACTGGACTGTGACCAAGCGCGTTGCGATAGACGCCGGAGATCGTCTGCACCGAGGCGACATGACGGCCGAAGACTTTTTCCAGCGCCAGCGAAATCTCGCCGACCGTGGCATTGGCGCGCGCCGCCCGGATGGCGAATTCCAGCAGGTTTCCGTTACTCCCGGCAGCACGGGTCAGCGCATTGAGCGCGCTCTCGACGGCAGGGACGTCACGCGTGCCTTTCAGCCGCTGCAGCTTCGACAATTGCCGTGCCCTGACCTCGGCATTGTCGATCCTCAGCACGTCGACTTCGATGTCCGTCCCGGGCTGGTGAGCATTGACGCCGACCACGATCTGTTCGCCGGAATCGATGCGCGCCTGGGTGCGCGCGGCAGCCTCTTCGATGCGCAGCTTCGGTAGGCCCTTTTCGATCGCCGCGGCCATGCCGCCGAGGCTCTCGACCTCCTCGATATGCGCAAGCGCACGCGCCGCCAGGTCATGCGTCAACCGTTCGACATAGGCGGAGCCGCCCCACGGGTCGATAATGCGCGTCGTGCCGGACTCCTTCTGCAGGATGAGCTGTGTGTTGCGGGCGATGCGGGCCGAATGGTCGGTCGGCAGCGCCATTGCCTCGTCGAAGGAATTGGTGTGCAGCGACTGCGTATGCCCTTGAGTCGCGGCCATCGCCTCGATCATGGTGCGGATGATGTTGTTGTAGGGGTCCTGCGCCGTCAGCGACCAGCCCGAAGTCTGGCAATGGGTGCGCAGCGACAGCGAACGCTCGTCCTTCGGCGAAAAATTCTTCAGCATCAGGCTGGCCCACAAAAGGCGCGCTGCTCTCAGCTTCGCGACTTCCATGAAGAAATTCATGCCGATGGCCCAGAAGAAGGAAAGGCGCGGAGCGAAACGGTCGATGTCGAGGCCGGCCGCGACGCCGGCGCGGGAATATTCGATACCGTCGGCAATCGTGTAGGCGAGCTCGAGGTCTGCCGTCGCTCCCGCCTCCTGCATGTGGTAGCCGGAGATCGAGATCGAATTGAACTTCGGCATGTGTTTCGACGTGTAGGAAAAAATGTCCGACACGATCCGCATCGAAGGTTTTGGCGGATAGATATAGGTGTTGCGCACCATGAACTCTTTCAGGATGTCGTTCTGAATGGTCCCGGCGAGGTCCTTCTGCGCGACGCCCTGTTCCTCCGCCGCCACGATATAGAGCGCCATGATCGGCAGCACCGCGCCGTTCATCGTCATCGATACCGTCATCTCGTTGAGCGGGATGCCGTCGAACAACTGGCGCATGTCGAGAATGGAATCGATGGCGACGCCGGCCATGCCGACATCGCCGGCGACGCGCGGATGGTCGCTGTCGTAGCCGCGATGCGTGGCGAGATCGAAGGCGACCGAGAGGCCTTTCTGGCCGGCGGCAAGGTTGCGCCGGTAGAAGGCGTTGGATTCCTCTGCCGTCGAGAAGCCGGCATACTGCCGGATCGTCCAGGGTTGCTGGACATACATCGTCGGATAGGGGCCGCGCACGAAGGGCGGCAGGCCCGGATAGGTATCGAGATGAGGTAAGCCCTTAAGATCGCCCTGGTTGTAGAGATGCTTGATGGCGATGCCTTCCGGCGTCATCCGCTGACCTTTGACCTCGACAGGCGCCCGCCGTGGCGGCGACCAGGCGATCTGGCTGAAATCCGGGATCATGGTACCGCTCCGATCGACTGATCGATGCGGATCGGAAACAGCGGCTCGCACACCGCAACGCCTTCGTCGAAGGCAGGCCGCCGCGCCGCCGCCAGCGTCTCGACCGGACGCTCGGTCTTCGACGGGTGCAGCGTCGTGCCGACGATCGCCCGTTCGCCCGCCTGGTAGGCTGTGTTGCGGCGGGCGGAAGCTGCCTGGACGCGCCTCTGGATGTGGCCTTGCTCAAGACTGGTCAGCACGCCGCCTTCCGCCTCGATCTGCTGGAACTCCTGCCAGGCCGCCGCGCAGAGCTCCGAACTCAGCGCTTCGACGGCGCCCGAACCGCAAACCGGATCGGCGACGTGGTCGATGTGGCTTTCATTGGCCATGATCAGTTGCGCGTTGCGGGCAACGCGGCGGGCAAAACCCGCGGGCAGGCCGTGCGCGATCGTGTGCGGCAGGATGGCGATCGAATCCGCGCCGCCGGCGGCAGCCGCGAAAGCGGCGATGGTGGTGCGCAGGATGTTGCTTTCCGGGTCGGCCGCCGTCATCATCCGGAAGGAGGTTTCGGCATGGATGCTGGCGGTGGAGGGCGGTATCGAGCAGGCCTCCTGGACACGCGCCCACAGCCTGCGCAATGCCCTGACCTTGGCCGTCGAAACGAACTGGTCCTGGTCGACGCTCAGCGCAAAACCGATATGCGGCGCCGCGTAGACGAGCGGCTGGCGCGCCTTCTCGAACAGCCTCAGATAGGAGACGGCCGAGGCGAGCATGGTGCCAAGCTCCTGCGCCTCGGTGGCGCCGGCATTGTGGAATACCCGCCCGTCGGCCTCCAGCAGCACGCCGGGCACACCCATCGAAAAGAAATGCGCCAGCGATTGCGGCATCGAAGCCTGTAAAGCGTCGATCGACATGCGCAGCCTGCCGGTCCCGGCAAAAATCGCAGCCGGATCGATGCCGAAGGAGAGGTTGAGCTTTGCCGGGTCGGAGCGGCGCTTGGTCAAAAAAGCCACCAGCCAGTCGGCCACGGCGCGGCTCCAGGGATGGGCGTCGATGCGGATCTGGATGCGGTTGAGCGGCACGCCGTCGAGCACGCCCTCCAGTGCCTCCGCTGTCCTCGGCAAGCCATAGCCGAAGGCGTTCGGCGCACCCTCGAAGACAAGCGACAGTCCGGTGGCACCCTGCGCGACGTCTTCCAGCGCCTGCGCACTGGCGCGGCCTATGTCCGGATCGTCGATACGCTGGCTGACGATCCACGGTGATCCCGGGTTGGCGCGCACGACAGGCTCGGCGGTTACCGAACGCTCGTAGAGCGGCTCGATGCGGATGGCGTCGTCCGTATGCGAGACGAGCTTTTCCTCGAAAGACCCGCCGGCCAGCGCCTTCTCCGCCAGCGCCAGCCATCGTTGCCGGTCGGCGTTCGGAAGTTCGGCATCCTGGGTCAAGGCACCGGCGCCCATCCGTTCTCCTCATTCTAGCGGCCGCAGCGGCCAGCTACGTCAGTCTACGTTCCCCGGTCGCATATCACAATGCAGCGTACACGCCGTGCAACACGTCTTGCGTGACTGCGACCGTCAATCGATTGCCAAACATGGGCAGGTTCCGCAAGCTCCAAAAGCCATTTTCGACGACGCCCATTGTCGCTGCGCAATGGCCTCACTATACCTGCGGCGGGGCTCCCTTTTCTTCAAGGGATCAGGCATTCAACCCTATAGGTTTGCGGAGACCGGGCACATGGCCGATGACACCAGTATCTTCATAGGAGCCAGCCGCAAGCCGGACGACAGCTATCAGCGGCCCGAACAGCTTTTGCTGCAATATGGCAATCGTCACGGCCTGGTCACCGGCGCGACCGGCACCGGCAAGACGGTGACCCTGCAGATATTGGCCGAGGGTTTCTCCAATGCCGGCGTGCCGGTATTCTGCGCCGACATCAAGGGCGACCTGTCGGGTATCGCCATGATGGGCACAGCGCAGGATTTCCTGGTCAAGCGGGCCGAGCAGGTCAAGCTCGATCCCTATGAATTCCAGGAATTCCCGGTCATCTTCTGGGATCTGTTCGGCGAGCAGGGCCACCCGATCCGGGCCACCATCTCGGAGATGGGCCCACTGCTTCTGTCGCGGCTGATGAACCTTTCCGAGGCACAGGAAGGCATCATGAACATCGCCTTCCGCATCGCCGACGAGGAAGGCCTTCTGCTGCTCGACTTGAAGGACCTGCGGTCACTGCTTGCCAACATCGCCGACCGCGCCGAAGAGATCGGCGCCCGCTACGGCAATGTGACGACACCTTCGGTCGGCGCCATCCAGCGCACGCTGCTGGTCCTGGAGCAGCAGGGCGCGGCCAATTTCTTCGGCGAGCCGGCATTGCGGATCGCCGATATCATGCGCACCACGCGCGATGGACGCGGCGCCATCAGCGTGCTCGCCGCCGACAAGCTGATGATGAATCCGCGGCTCTATGCGACGTTCCTTCTGTGGCTGATGTCGGAACTGTTCGAGGAACTGCCCGAGGTCGGCGACCCGGACAAGCCGAGGCTGGTCTTCTTCTTCGACGAGGCGCATCTTCTGTTCGACGACGCCCCGAAGGTGCTGGTCGACCGCGTCGAGCAGGTGGTCCGGCTGATCCGTTCGAAGGGCGTCGGCGTTTATTTTGTCACGCAAAATCCGCTGGATATCCCTGAAACCGTGCTGGCCCAGTTGGGCAACCGCGTGCAGCACGCACTTCGTGCCTATACGCCGCGCGAACAGAAGGCCGTCAAGACGGCGGCCGAGACGTTCAGGCCCAATCCCGATTTCGACTGCGCAACCGTGATCACGCAGCTCGGCATCGGCGAGGCGCTTGTCTCGACGCTGGAAGCCAAGGGCGTGCCGTCCATGGTGCAGCGGACGCTGATCCGCCCGCCATCGTCGCGCCTTGGCCCAATCACGCCCGAAGAGCGCCGCAAGCTGATCACTGAAAGCCCGGTTGCGGGACAATACGACCAGACCGTCGATCGCGAATCGGCCTTCGAGATCCTGCAGAAAAAGGCTAAGGACGCCCAGGAGGCACAGGCGCAGCAACAGGACGCAGGCCGTTCGCGCTGGACCATTCCCGGCTTCGGCAACGACGATCCCCAGCCGACCGGCGGCCGCCGCGCGCCGCGGCCCTCCAACCGCCAGACGGTGGCGGAGGCTGCGATCAAATCCGTGGTGCGCTCGGTCGGCTCGTCGGTCGGACGAGCGATCGTCCGCGGCATTCTGGGCAGCCTGTCCAGGGGGCGGTGAGGGACGGTGCGAATATCAGCTTCGCGCCATGAACTGCCGTGGCGATGCGTAATAGTGAACGATCGAAATGGGTCGGAAGCGGTCGGTCCCGTGTTCGTTGGACATTGGCAACAAGCTGCCGCTCCCTTGCCGACACCCTTCATGCGTGAGACACGATAAGTCGTGGCGAGGGATCATTTACATGACTTCATCGCCGTGAACGGGGCGAGCGGGCTTGCATAGTCCACCCAAACTCTACTACCGGTATTTCGGGCAATACGACTGGGGGAAGTATGAAGCCTTACACACGGTCGATTATCGAACTATTCGATGGCAAGAAGCGATTTCTGATCCCGCTTTATCAGCGTCAGTATGCCTGGAAAGCCACTCCTCAGCTTGATCTGCTGTGGGAGGATATCGAGCGCGCGGTCTCCAGGCTTATGGAGGACCGCTCTACCCTCACTCCCCATTTCATGGGTGCCATCGTCATCGCTCAGATAAAGACCTTTGGGAAACAGGTTCAGGCCTTCGAGATTATCGACGGACAACAGCGGTTGACCACTTTCCAGCTGCTCCTCGCGGCACTTCGAGACGTCGCTAAGTCCCATGGCTCCAGATACGAGTCCGAGGTCCAGAAGTACCTCCTGAACGACGGCGTGATGGAGAGCCCCGACGTTGAGCGGTTCAAGCTCTGGCCGTCGATCACGGACAGGAGGTCGTTCGTCTCTATTGTCGACCCCGCGACCGACCTGGACGCAATCGCTCCGCGGCCGAATGACGAAGACGGTGTGGTCAGGCGATCCGTAGCCGCTCACGCGTACTTCAAAGATCGCATCGAACAGCAAGTAACCGACGACGGCGAATTCGAGGAGCACCGCCTAGAAATCCTGTTCGAGGCATTGAAGGAGGGATTGGCCGCCGTATCGATCGAACTGGAAAGCGGAGACGATCCCCAGACAATCTTCGAGACGCTCAACAGCCGGGGTGTAGACCTCACCCCGGGCGACTTGATGCGCAACTTCATTTTCCAGCGGGCAAAGGGTCTCGGCCAAACCGACCATTCCCTGGTAGTAGACAAGCTCTACGAGAAGCACTGGCTTCCGCTCGACCGCGCTTTCTGGAGCCAACCTGCATCCCGAGGCCGACAGACCCGCACCCGCCTTGACTGGATGCTTACTGACCACTTGGCAATGCATATCGGCGACCTGGTGTCGGTCGAGGGGCTCTTCGAGAGCTATCGCCGATGGATTCTCACCGATCGCCCGTTCCCGAACGTCACGGCGGAACTGGAGTCCATCTCGGCTACCGCCGCTATCGAAAAGCGTCTTTTCGATCAGGGCGTGAACGACCCGATCGGCAATTTTGGGCGCTTCGCCGACGCGTTTGACGTGTCGACTGTCATGCCATTGGTCATCTTTCTTGCCACCGAGCCGAGCGTGGCACCCGAGATCGACCGGGCCCTAGAGGTTCTCGAAAGCTATATCCTCCGCCGCGACATCTGCGGCCTGACGAACAAGAACTACAACAGACTCTTCGTTGGCCTGATCGATCGTCTCCGCGAGGCCGACGGCGACAAGATTGATGAGATGGTGACATACCTTTCCAGTCGTCGATCGGACATCGATCGGTGGCCGACAGACGAGGAGTGGCGAAACGCATGGCTCGGCCGCGACCAATATAAGGGGGCTCGACAGTCCCGATTGAGATACCTCTTCGAAGCGATCGAGATGGCCAAGCGGTCGGCATTGAACGAAGACATTGAGATCAAGTCTGCGCTGACGATCGAGCACATCATGCCCCAACGCTGGCGGGAAACTTGGGCAATCCCGGGGTTCGATCAACTAAATGATGACGATACCGACATAGACTATCTGACCCGGCAGGCGGAACGCGATTCGGTCATCGATAGGCTCGGCAACTTAACGTTGCTCACGGGCGCGCTGAATTCGGCGGTGTCGAACGGCCCCTACTCGGTGAAGATGCCTGCGTTACGATCCCACTCCAGCCTCGCGCTGAATCGCGATCTTAACCAGTTCGACAGCTGGGATGAGGAATCCATCACTGCGCGCGGGCTATCTCTTTTCGAGAACGCCAGCCGCATCTGGATGGCTCCTGCACTGCAGGTCGATCGAGAAAACGAGAGAACCTCCGGCGCACCGGGCCTTCCGGTGGACGGTACGGCTTGCCGGTTCACCTATGTCGGCCGCCGATATGAGGGTCGGATCGAGAACGGCGTACTTGTCGTCGATGGCGTCGATCGGCAGTTCGGATCGCTTTCCGCAGCATCCCGATTTATCACGCGGACGCATCGCAACGGCTGGAATGACTGGCACTTTCAAGACGATCAGGGCCTGTGGCTCCAGGCGGATGATTGGCGGCGTCAGTTGGCGGCGGAATAAAGTAGTCAGTGTTCGTGCTGGTTACCCGGACGACTAAGAGGGAGAAGCCTTTTGAACGACACGACGCATGACCGGATCGCATCGATAGCGGATCACGCGCTTCGCCACTTTGCAGAAACAGCGGAACGGGTACGACAGGCCTTGGCCGAGCCGCGTCCGGACGTGGCTAATGCGTTCGCGTCCTTCAACGCCGCCACGGACGGCGCGGTGATCAACAAAATGGGCGAAGTAACGGATTCTCGCGCTCGAGAGCTTCGCTCTCTCCTCTCGGAGCCTGCCGTTGCCCGTGTCGTAGCCGCGGATGAGGATGGCAATCGGCGCGTTTACTTCGTATCGCGTGCGACACCGCACCGGTCCCCGTCGGACGGAAGCCATGCCGTCAGCTACAACGCGATGCCACTCGGCCGACTGGCCGCCCTTAAAATCGGTGGCGAGCTCGAAGCCCCGTCCCGAAATGGACCGATCACGCTGACAGTGATCGAAAAGACTCTCCTGACCCCTAGGGAAATCCGAGGCGAGTGGGATTCTCAGAAGTCCGTGGTGGAGGGAGAGCAGTTCGGACCCTTCACCGTCCCTTCTCTACGTGCCCTGCTCAAAGGCCTAGGCGTTCCCGCGGACGAATTGGATGCCCTGGATGCGCTGCTGGCCGAAGATAAAGCCGCCGGCCTCGTTCTGGAAGGGCTGAGGCGCGACGCAATTGCCAAGATGGAACTGCGAGATCTGGCCATCCTTGACGAGTATCAAGATGAAATCTTCCGTCTACCACTCGATACTCACCTTGTCCTTCTGGGCCCCCCTGGAACCGGAAAGACCACGACGCTGATCAAGCGGCTGGGTCAGAAGCTTGACTATCCCAATCTCACAGATGAGGAGCGCGACGTTATCGCCCGCACCAGCGCCGGGCCGGGTGGTCATCAAGGCAGCTGGATAATGTTCACGCCGACGGCACTGCTCAAGCAATACGTTAAAGAGGCATTTGCCCGCCAAGGTGTAGCGGCTTCCGATGAGCGTATTCAGACTTGGGACGACTATCGTCGCGACCTCGCTCGCAACCATTTTACGATCCTTCGCTCCGGATCCCGCGGTCAGTTGGTGATGCGGGATGAGCTACCATCGCTTGCGCCTGGTACCATCGCGAGACAGCGCCAGTGGTTCGAGGACTTTTTTGACTACCAGGTCAACCTGTTTTGGGAAGACCTTCGTAATCACGCCGACATTCTCGCGCACGATACTGCGGCTCCCGTCCGGCAGCTTGGACTGCGTGTTCAGGCCGTCCTTCCCTCTTCGTCAAACGGCACTAATCCGCGGGCGACCGTTGCGCTGAATCATCTGTCTGAGCCTCTATATGCTCTTATCACTCAATTGCGGACCGACACCGATAAGGCTGTTCGGACGGCTATCGCAAAAGCCTTCCAAAGCGAGCCGTCGCTTTTGGAGGGACTGATGACATTCGTCACTACACTCGACGCTGTTGATGACCCCGATGATGACGACTTCGATACGGACGAGGACGACGAGCCCCGCCAGGTTCGTGTCGGTCGTGACGCCGCCGTAGAAGCATTGATCAAAGCTCTAAAGGCGAAAGCACGCGCCACATCGAGCGGCCGAACGGTTGGCCGACGATCCCGCAGTGGACGGATAGTCGATTGGTTCGGTGAACGAGGGCCTGATCGTGAGGCGTTGCGCAAGATCGGCTTGGATCTGGCAGTGCAGACTTCGCTTCGACGATGCCTTTCTCCTGTACGGCGGCTTATCAACGCAATGTCGGCCCGCTACCGGCGGTTTCGCCGAGAGCGGCAGGGGGGATGCGGTGGTACACAGCTGAAGGGTTCCTGCCTCACGAACTGCATCCGCTCGAAGTGGACGTTATTCTGTTGGCGCTACTTCGGACTGGTGCCGATCTCCTTGCCGATCGGAGGATAGCACGCGACGTGGAGGAGCCTTCGTATGCTACGCTGGATCTAGTGAAGTCGCTCTATCGTACTCAGGTTCTCGTCGACGAGGCTACCGATTTCTCGCCGATCCAGCTAGCCTGCATGGGCGCTCTCTGCGACCCGTCGTCCGACTCTTTCGTCGCCTGCGGCGACTTCAACCAGCGGATAACCGACTGGGGCAGCCGAGGGAACGATGATCTCCGGTGGGTGTTCTCGGATTTTGACATCCGGTCCGTCTCCATCTCATACCGCCACAGTCGCCAGCTGAACGAACTTGCACGAGACATCGCCCACATCTCCGATCCCGATGCGGAGGAGGCACAGCTACCGGAGCGTGTAAACAACGAAGGCTTCCGCCCCGTCATGGGCACCGGCATGAACAGTATAGGCGATACCGTTGATTGGCTGGCAGACCGGATTGGAGAGATTGAGCGGCTGGCCGACGAATTTCCTCCGATAGCGATCCTCGTGACGAGTGAAGACGAAGTCATCCCATTCGCCGATGCCCTCAACCGCAAATTGGCTGATACCAACATCCGGGTCGTGCCTTGTCCGTTTGGACAACTCGCGGGCCAAGACAGTGATGTCCGCGTTTTTGACGTGCGCCACATTAAGGGCTTGGAGTTCGAAGCAGTGTTTTTCGTCGGGGTTGATCGCCTCGAACGGTCTCAGCCCAACCTGTTTGAGAAGTTTCTGTACGTTGGCGCAACCAGGGCGGCGCTGTTTTTGGGCGTCACAACCGTGGGAGCGGGCCTGCCCGATCGTATTCGGTCCCTTGAGCAAGCATTTGCCGGAAACTGGTCGTGACAGCTCCCGAGATGCCGATTGGATCGCGTGCTTTCGGATGACGCCGCTCGCGCCCCACTGCATCGAGGCGACGCTGGATGCGCGAAGCCGCTCGAAAGGCCTGGCGTGATGTCGCCCGGTTGTTCGGAATAAAGCCAAGCGTCGCCAGTGAACGCTGCGGCGCAAGAGTGCCCGCTTTTCGACCTCGGCCAACGCTGCTTTGATGATCCACATGCGGCGCAGATCTGCCGTTGGCATGCTGACTGCGGAAATCACGTCCGGGTCATAAATTGCCACATAACGCAAAAGTCCTGTGCCGGGGCGCCATCTGCCCGGAGCCAGCCAGAGCGAGGAAGATCCCGCCCGCGCTTTCGACCAGCTCAGAAGATCGAATTTGTGATCGATTTTATCGGACCGAGCAGGATCGATCCTTCCGGCACGCCGGCGTCGATCGGAATGGCTCTGCGGTTTGCTGTTGCCACCACCGGCTGGCCGACATCGGCTGTCACCACGACCGGGGTCTTGTTCGGCACACGATCGTAGAGATCGATAATGTCCTGGTTCATCAGGCGCACGCAGCCCGACGACACCGATTTGCCGATCGACCGCCATTCCGGCGAGCCGTGCAACCGGTACAGCGTGTCCTGGTTACCCTGGAACAGGTAAAGCGCACGCGCGCCAAGCGGGTTGTCCAGCCCGCCGGGCATGCCGCCATTATCGGCGCTGTATTTTGCGAGCTCGGGCTGGCGGGCTATCATGTCGTCCGGTGGCGTCCATTTCGGCCATTTCTGCTTCCATTGGACCACCGCATCGCCCGACCATTCGAAGCCGGCGCGGCCGAGGCCGACGCCGTAGCGGATCGCCTGGCCGCCCGGGCGCACCAGGTAGAGGAAGTGGTTGGTCGTGTCGACGACGATGGTGCCGGGCTGCTGCCCGGTCGGATAGTCAACGATCTGGCGCAGGAACTGCGGGTCGATCTTGTCGACAGGTATGGCCGGCAGCTCGAAGCCGCCATCGGACATCGGCCCATACATCGTCACGTAATCGCCGAGCGCCGGCTCGACATAGGTCGGCGGCGGTGGCTCGACCGGCTGCTGCGACAGGGTGGTGCAACTGGAGACCGCGACCGAGGCGGCGCCAAGGGCTGCTGCGTTGAGGAAACCGCGACGGCTAAGGCGCAGAGAGGACGATTGGGGTGTGAACATGATTGCCTTTTTTAAGTCTCAAATCGCAACAAAGCGTGAATGCGTCCGATACGGCGCAGGTGCCGAGCAATGCCCGGCGCGATAGGCGGTTCCAATTCTGGCCGCAGGGTGGACAAACAAAGGCAAAGCTGTGACTGGATCGTCACTGTTGCGTCGAGGCAACATGTCCGGCCGTCAAACCCCGGAGATCAGACCATCGAGGGACGGCAGGATCAGGGCCGGTGGGAAATCCCGGTATTCCTCTGGCTGATTGGCGCGGTTGATCCACACCGTCCTGAAGCCGAACTTGGTGGCGCCGGCGACGTCCCAGCGGTTGGATGACTGGAAAGAGACGGCGCCCGGATAGAGGCGCCAGCCCGTGGTGACCATGTCGTAGACCGACGGATCGGTCTTGAAGCGCCTGACGCTGTCGACGGAAAAGACGTCGTCCAGGACCTGGTCGAGCGCGGCGGATTTGACCGCCGCTTCCAGCATCTCAGGCGAACCGTTTGACAGGATCGCCAGCCTTGCCCCCGATGCCTTGAGCGCCTTGAGCACGGCCGGTACCTCCGGATAGCAGTCCAGCCGCCAATAGGCCTCGAGCAGCTTCGCCCTCAGCCCGGCATCCGCGGATGGAACTTTGCGCAGGGCGAAGTCGAGGGCCTGTTCGGTGAGTTGCCAGAAATCGGCATAGGCCCCCATCAGCGTCCTGACCCAGGAATATTCCAGCTGCTTGGCGCGCCAGATATCGGACAGCAACTGGCCGTCCGGCCCAATCTGGTCGGCGTGACGGCGCACGGCCGCATGCACGTCGAACAGCGTGCCATAGGCGTCGAAAACGTAAGCCGCGAACTGCATTCGACAGTTTTGAGGCCGCGTAAGGCAAGGCGCAAGCGCTGATTGCAGTCCGCCAGCCCGCTGGCCTCAACAAATCTCAGCCAAGCCGGTTGACGGCGGCCGCCAAAGCATCTTCCAATGCGCCGCAACAAGCATCGAACGGAACCTGGCAATGACACTGGCGACTGCGGCGCAATCCGCGACATGGACCTTCGTCGACGGCGACTGGTACGAGGGCAATGTTGCCATTCTAGGGCCGCGCAGCCACGCCATGTGGCTCGGCACCAGCGTGTTCGACGGCGCCCGCTGGTTCGAGGGCGTCGCTCCCGATCTCGATCGCCATGCAGCGCGGGTAAATGCCTCGGCGATCGCGCTCGGCCTGAAGCCGACGATGAGCACCGACAAGATCGTCGGCCTGACCTGGGACGGACTGAAGAAGTTCGACGGCAAGACGGCAGTCTACATCAGGCCGATGTATTGGGCCGAGCATGGCGGCTATATGGGCGTGCCGGCCGACCCGGCCTCGACGCGTTTCTGCCTTTGCCTCTACGAATCGCCGATGATCTCGCCGGCTGGGTTTTCGGTGACGGTGTCGCCGTTCCGGCGCCCGACCATCGAAACCATGCCGACCAACGCCAAGGCTGGCTGCCTTTATCCCAACAACGGCCGGGCCATCCTCGAAGCCAAGATGCGCGGGTTCGACAATGCGCTGGTGCTCGACATGCTGGGCAATGTCGCCGAGACCGGCACCTCGAATATTTTTCTGGTCAAGGACGGCCATGTCATGACGCCGGCGCCGAACGGCACCTTCCTGTCCGGCATTACCCGCGCGCGCACCATGGCCCTGCTGGGCGAATACGGCTTCACGACGACGGAAAAGACGCTGTCGATCCGCGATTTTCTCGAGGCTGACGAAATCTTCTCGACCGGAAACCACTCGAAAGTCGTGCCGGTCACCCGTATCGAGGAGCGCAATCTGCAGCCCGGACCAGTGGCCAAGAAGGCGCGCGAACTCTATTGGGAATGGGCGCATTCGACTTCGCCCGGCTGACCCGCTAAAAAGCGGCCGGCGCTTCGTTTCCGGAGTTGTTCCAGACCAATCCAGTCCTATGTTAGTCCGGTATCGACACCGGATTTTTCCACGAGGGAGTACGACCGATGGCTTTTGAATTGCCCGCCTTGCCCTATGATTACGAGGCCTTGCAGCCTTACATGTCAAAGGAAACGCTGGAATATCACCACGACAAGCACCACAAGGCCTATGTCGACAACGGCAACAAGCTGGCCGCCGAGGCGGGCATGGGCGATTTGTCGGTCGAAGAGGCCGTCAAACAGTCCTTCGGCAAGAATGCGGGCCTCTTCAACAATGCCGCCCAGCACTACAATCACATCCATTTCTGGAAATGGATGAAGAAGGGCGGCGGTGGCAACAAGCTGCCGGGCGCATTGCAAAAGGCGGTCGACAGCGATCTTGGTGGCTACGACAAGTTCAAGGCCGACTTCATCGCCGCCGGCACCACCCAGTTCGGTTCGGGCTGGGCCTGGGTTTCGGTCAAGGACGGCAAGCTGGCGATCTCGAAGACGCCGAATGGCGAGAACCCGCTCGTCCATGGCGCGACGCCGATCCTCGGCGTCGATGTTTGGGAACATTCCTATTACATCGATTATCGCAACGCCCGGCCGAAATACCTCGAAGCCTTCGTCGACAGTCTCATCAACTGGGACTATGTGCTCGAACTCTACGAAAAGGCCTGATCCGTTCCAGAAAAGCCCCGGCAGAACCGGGGCTTTTCTTTTTCAGCATCAGAAACGACAGCTGCAAAAATTTCACGCAAGCGTGAGGCGCAGCGCCGGAATTTTTAAGCCATCCTTGCCGTTTGTCATCGGGTGGGACCGCATCCTGAATTGCCTTCAACATGGAGCCAAGTGAATGAGAAAGCTTATCCTCGCCATCTCGATGCTCGCCTTCGTCGGTTCGGCGGCGTTTGCCGACCCGGTTGCTGACCGGCAGGCCCTGATGAAGGAACGTGGCAAGATTGCCGCCGGGTTGTCGAAAGTGGTCAAGGGCGAGACGCCCTACGACGCAGCTTCGGTGCTGACCGCGTTGCAGGCACTGCAGGCCAATGCCGAGAAATTCCATGCCGGCGTCGACACGCTTTTCCCGGCGGGCAGCGACACCGGCGACACCACGGCGTCTCCCAAGATCTGGCAGGACATGGCCGGCTTCAAGACGGCTGAAGGCAAGTACCTCGCAGACGTCAAGGCAGCGGTCGCCGCTGCACCTGCGGATGCCGAGGCGTTGAAGGCACAGTTCAACACCATCGGCGGCGGCTGCGGCAACTGTCATCAAAACTACAGGGTGAAAAAAGGCTGATAGCGGGCAATGCGCTTGCTGAAGAAACTTGTCGGCGCCGCCCGCGTTCTGGGCGGCGCGGCCGCGATTGCCGGCTGGTTCCTGTCGGCTCCGGTCAGGCTCGATGCCGCAACGCTGGCTGAGCTTGGTCCCGGCGACGCCGCCAGGGGCAAGCGCATCTTCTACGCCGGCGGCTGCACGTCCTGTCATGCCAAGCCCGGCTCGCAAGGCGACGCCCGCCTTCAGCTGGTCGGCGGCCTCGAGCTCAAGACGCCGTTCGGCACCTTCGTGCCGCCGAACATATCGCAGGATGCCAGGGACGGCATCGGCGGCTGGTCCGTCGAGGACTTTGCCAACGCCATGCTGAAGGGCGTATCACCGTCGGGCGAGCATCTTTATCCGGCATTTCCCTATACTTCATACGCGCGCATGAAGCCGGCCGACATTGCCGATCTCTATGCATTCCTGAAGACCTTGCCCGCGGTCGCCGGCAAGGCGCCCGCCAATTCGCTGGTATTTCCCTTCAATGTCCGACGCGGTCTTGGCTTGTGGAAGCTGCTCTATTTGACTGACCAGCCGGTCGTTTCCTTTCCCGACGGCACGCCCGACCCGGTGCTGGCCGGCCGCTATCTGGTGGAAGGCCCCGGTCATTGCGGCGAATGCCACACGCCGCGGGACCTTGCCGGCGGCACCAGGAAGAGCCAGTGGCTGGCAGGTGCGGCCGCCGCCGAAGGCAGCGGCATCGTGCCGAACATCACGTCGGGCGACGGCGGCATCGCCGACTGGTCCGAAGCTGACATCGCCAACTATCTCGAAACCGGCTTCACGCCGGATTTCGATACGGTCGGCGGCGCAATGGTCGACGTGCAGCGGAACATGGCCGTGCTGACCCCGGAGGACCGCGCGGCAATCGCCGCCTATCTGAAAGCCGTGCCGCCGCACCCCAACGGCTATCCGGCGCGCAAGAAGCCGGCGAGCTGACGGTCGTTGCGTCAGCGGTCGCCGAGAAAGTCGAAGCCGGTTTCGAAGAAATGATTGTAGTCGCAGGTCATTTCCTCGCCAGGCGCAATGTCGCGCAAGGCATAGGTCTCCTCCGGCTGCGAGACGTCGCAATTCGGGTCGTCGGCATGGTTCATGTAGCGCGCATCGTCGGCTTCGAAGACGATGTAGTTCGGGTCGCACCGGTCCGGGTAGGCGTAACGGTCAAGATAGGTTTTCACCGGCCCGGTTTCCCGCTCGTAGGTCGTCACCTCGATGCGGCGGTCGTATTTCGGGTCGAGCTTCCAGACCAGCGTGCCGCGGGGAATGTGGTTCTTGGCAAAGACGCCGATGCCCTGGATGGGCGATTTGTCGAGATAGACATCGACGAGCAACATGGCAGATCCCTGGGTGATTGAGTGTTGGCGGCGACCGTGGCCGCGCATTGGGTAGCGCGCGACCTTTGCAATTGCGAGCGGAAAATCAACTGTGCCTGCCCAGTATCCGAAGCCTCATACGGCGTCGCATGTCGAGACCCTAGCGCTGTTGCAGCGCCAGCCGGATGCCCAAGGCGCAATAGATGCCGCCGACAGCCTTGCCCTGCCATCTCAGCACCGTCGGGTTTCGGCGCAGGAAAGCGCCGAGGCCGCCCGCACCCACGGCGAAAACCACGTGCTGACGAGGCCCAACAGAACAAAGATCACGCCCAATGTCGCCAGTTGAAGCATCACCGATCCGTTTTCAGGCCGCACAAACTGCGGAAGAAATGCAAGGAAGAAAAGCGCGGTCTTGGGGTTGAGAATCTCGGTCAAAACAGCCTGCCGAAATGCTTTGGCAGCGGGGATCGCAAGTGCGCCGGCGGCCGGATAGGCAGGCGTTTTCTCGATGACCGCGCAAATGCCGAGATAGATGAGGTAGGCTGCGCCGATGTACTTCACTATGCTGAAAAGCGCCGCCGACGTGGCAATGATAGCCGAAATGCCGACGATCGCCATGAAGGTGTGAACCACGTCGCCGGCCGCGATCCCCGCGCCGGTTGCGATGCCCACCCTGGTGCCAGAGCTGGTTGCCCGCGCCACGGTCAAAAGGGTGGCAGGACCCGGGATGAAGACAAAGCCAAGCACAACCGCGACATACGCAATCAATGTGGCAAGATCGATCATTGGTGGGCTTCTCCGCAACTTTCATCCTCAATGAAGGCATGTAGCGGAACAGCAAGCAATACCTGCCTAACCGCGGCGTTCACGCGGCCAGCTCGGCCTTGCCTGTGACCCTGAGCGCAAAGGCATAGGTGAAGGCGATTTCCTCCAGCCTCGAAAACCGGCCGGAGGCGCCGGCATGGCCTGAATCCATGTTGATCTTGAACAGCACAGCATTCTCACCTGTCTTGCGGTCGCGCAACCGCGCTACCCATTTGGCCGGCTCCCAATAAGTGACGCGCGGGTCGGTCAGGCCGGCCAGCGCCAGAATCGGCGGATAATCGAGTGCGGCGACATTGTCGTAGGGTGAATAGGCGGCGATGGTCCGGTAATCCTCCGCCGAAGCGATCGGATTGCCCCATTCCGGCCATTCCGGCGGCGTCAGCGGCAAGCTGGCGTCGAGCATGGTGGAGAGCACGTCGACGAAGGGAACCTCGGCGACGACGGCGCCGAAGCATTGCGGCGCCATGTTGGCGACCGCCCCCATCAGCATGCCGCCGGCCGAACCGCCTTGCGCGACGATGCGGTCATGCTGCGTATAGCGTTCGGCGACGAGGTGCTGAGCGACCGCGATGAAATCGGTGAACGTGTTCATCTTGTTCGCCCGCTTGCCGTCGTCGTACCAGCCATAGCCCTTGTCCTTGCCGCCGCGAACATGGGCTATCGCATAGACAAAGCCGCGGTCGACCAGCGAAAACAGATTGGTATTGAACGCGGCCGGCACGGTGATGCCGTAGGAGCCGTAGCCGTAAAGCAGGCACGGCGCCGACCCGTCGAGCGGCGTGTCGCGGTGATGGAGGAGCGAGATCGGCACCAGTTCGCCGTCGGCGGCAGGCGCCATCAGCCGGCGCGTGACGTAGTGCTCCGGGTCATGGCCGGCCGGCACTTCCTGGGTCTTGAGCAACACCCGCTCGCGGGTGCGCATATTGTAGTCGAAGACCTGCGCCGGGGTCGTCATCGACGAATAGGAAAAGCGCATGATCTCGGTGTCGTACTCGTAGGAGCCGGACAGGCCGAGCCAGAAGGCTTCCTCGTCGAAGGAGATCAGGTGCTCCTCGCCGCTCTTGCGGTCGTGCACGACGATGCGCGGCAGGCCTTCCTTGCGCTCGAGCCGGACCATGTGGTCCTTGAAGCCGATCACCGAAAGGATCAGTCGGCCCGCTTCGTGCGGCACCAGTTCCTGCCAGTTGGCGCGCACCGGATCAGGCGCCGGCGCCGTCATGATCTTGAAGTCCTTGGCACCGTCGGCATTGGTGAGGATGAAGAAGATGTCGCCGCCTTCCTCGAGCTCGTACTGCAGGCCGGTCTGGCGCGCCGCAACCAGCTTCGGCTCTGCGAACGGATCGTTGGCGCTCATGATGCGGTATTCCGAGGTCTCATGGTTGTTGATGCCGATCATGATCCACTCGTTGGAGCGCGTGCCGCCGATATCCATGAAGAAGCCGGGATCGGTCTCCTCGTAGATCAGCCGGTCGTTTTCAGGACTGTCACCAAGCGCATGGAACAGCACTTTGGAAGGACGGTGGTTGGGGTCGAGGCGGGTGTAGAAAAAACCGTCATTGCCGGCATCCCAAACACCGCCGCCGCCGGTGTCCGGAACCCTGTCCGCCAGGTCATTGCCGCCGGCCAGATCGCGGACGCGCAGCGTGTAGAATTCGGAACCCTTGTCGTCGAAGGCCCAGAGCAGCTTGCTGTGGTCGTCCGAATGATCGACGCCGCCCAGCCGGAAATAGGGTTTACCCTCGGCCTCGGCATCGCCGTCGAGCAATATCTGCTTGTCGCCGCCGTCGCGCGCCGTGCGGAAATAACGCGGCTGCTGGCCGCCAAGCTTGAAGGAGGAGCCGTAGGCATAGGGCCCATCCTTCATAGGCACAGAGGAATCGTCTTCCTTGATACGCCCCTTCATTTCCGCGAAAAGCTGCTTCTGCAGCTGAGCCGTATCGGCCATCAGCGCCGCCTGGTAAGCATTCTCGGCTTCGAGGTGGGCGCGGATTTGGCCGTCGAGCAGAGACGGATCCCTGAACATCTCTTGCCAATTGGTGGCCCTCAGCCAAGCATAGTCGTCCGTCCGCGTCATGCCGTGATGCGTGTCGAAGATCGGCCGTTTCTCCGGCTTCGGTGGGGTGGCGGTCGGAAACACTGGGGTTCTGGTCATTGCGTCTCGCTGTGGAAGTTACTTGAATAGCGAATGAACACGCCGCTCAGCGCGGGTTCAACGGCTATGATCTATTGTCTGGTGGCTCGAGGGGACGGGCTGGAGGAGAGGACAATGAACATTTTTTCTCGGACTGTCGCGGCCCTCGCCGTCGCTGCGACGACCCTGGCCAATGCCGGTCATTCTCATGCAACTGCCTTTGCGGCTTGGCAAGTGGCCAATGTGCCGTTCGGCGACACACTCAATGTGCGCAAATATCCTTCCGGAACTTCGCAGAAGCAGGCCGCCTATCCCAACGGGACGGTTCTGCAGATGACCGGCAAATGCACCGGTGGGATAAATCTGCTCAATCTCGCCAACCATTCGTACTGGCAGCAGAAACAGAAGATCCGCAATCACTGGTGCCAAGTCTGGCATGATCCGGCACAGAACGGCCAGTTCGTCACCGGCTGGGTCTACGGAAAATACATCACTCCGTTTCAGTGACGCGGCACGCCGCTCCCGGCCGACGGCTCACGAGCAACAGTAATCCTTCGCAACCTATGATTTTACTGAATCCGCCGATTGGCCAGGCTGTAATGCTGCCGGCTGGAACAAGCATTGAGCTCTATTTACCTGCTGCAGTCTGTGTAATGGCTGCTTGCCGCCGCGTCAGTCGATGCTGGTCTGACCAGAAAAAACGGCAAGTTTACACTCTGCACGAAAGAGTGAAGCTGAATATGAAAGATTTGACTTGCATCGCTGAATAGAGCGCAAGAAGCGAATTGACTTACTTGACGCCAAGGCCCATTAAGGTGCCGCGACGCGAATCGCGGAGGCTTTTTCCTGCACAAGTTCGCGCGATGCCCAACTATCGAAACGGGCGCAAACAGAAACAATTCTCGTTGGGGCCTGAACGCCATGGATATTACCGAAACACCTTCCAGAAACAGTGACGCGCTGATCGAGCTTACCGCCGACGTGGTGGCCGCCTATGTCAGCAACAATCCCGTGCCGGTCGGCGAATTGCCGAACCTCATTGCCGATGTCCATGCCGCTTTGGGGCGCGTCGGCGGGGCCGCCGAGCAGCCGCCTGCCGACAAGCAGAAGCCGGCGGTAAATCCGAAGCGTTCGGTGCATGACGACTACATCATCTGTCTCGAAGACGGCAAGAAGTTCAAGTCGCTCAAGCGTCACTTGATGACCCACTATGATCTCACGCCCGACCAGTATCGCGAAAAGTGGAACCTGGACCCGAGCTATCCGATGGTTGCGCCCAATTATGCGGCCGCCCGTTCGCAGCTCGCCAAGAAGATGGGTCTCGGCCGCAAGCGCAAGGGACGCTGATAACCGGCTCTTCGGGTTTGACACTCAAACGGCGCCTGCGGGCGCCGTTTTGTATTATCCGGTCAAAGGTCGAACCCGCCATGCTGCCGGCAACTGCCGTCCGGTCAGGCGGTCTGCTTCAGCGCTGCTTCGGCGTCACGCTTGATGCGCTTGACCATCGAGCGAAGACCATTGGCGCGCTGCGGCGACAGGTGCTCGTCAAGTCCGAGCGCCTTCAATGTGGCCTCCGCGTCGGTCCTCTGGATTTCGCTGGCCGGCCGTCCCGAAAACAGCGCCAGCATGATGGCGACCAGACCGCGCACGATATGGGCGTCGGAATCGCCCTTGAAGGTGATAACGGGGTCGGGACCACCGCCCTGTTCGGTGGTCAACCAGACCTGGCTGACGCAGCCGGGCACCTTGTTGGCCGGTATGCGTTGCTCGTCGGGAAACGGCGGCAGCGCTTCACCCAGTTCAATCACATAGCGATAGCGGTCTTCCCACTCGTCGAGCAGGGAAAAGTCGTCGCGGATGGTCTGGATCGTCGTAGTCATCACCCCGGATATAGTCATCCGGCGCTGCCACGTCACGGAAAAAGAGGAGAAACGCCGCAGGCGCCGAGAGCGGGGAGCCTTGCGGTCTGGCGACGAATTCGGCCGAAACCGTCTCAGTTCTTCGCCGGCAAGTGCAGTTTCGCCGGCAGATCGACTTTCGCGGGCAAGACGATTTCCTCGGGCACGCTGCCGGTGGTCGTCACCGCATCTGGTTCAGGGGTCTTGTCGTCCAGCATGGCGGCCGCGATCTTGGCGGTTTCCCTGGCCCGGGCGGTGATGGTGTGCATTGCCGATTTACCGGTCTCGCACACGTCCGGCTTGCGCTCGCAGATGCCGGCGATGTCGCCGACGGCTTCGCGTGCCGCAAACAGCGCCTGGAGCGGCCCGACGCTTTCGCGGCCCGCATCATCGGCGCCGACACCCAGCGGCAGCGCCAGAAGCACCAGGGAAAACCAGAAAGCAGCTCTTATCAGAAAGCCCATCTGTCTGTCCTTTATGACGGTCATGCCTCCGAACCACACGACCCTTGTACCGCGATACTGGCACGGAGGCGCAAAGGACGGCTTGTCCCGAAAGCAACAGTTTTCCTCAAATTTTAGGCAGATTCGAAACGAAGCGCTTTGAAGTTCACTTGCCTCGAATGGGTCATATTTCATTCAGCAAATGGTAACCATCCAACCTGTTGTTTCTCCTCGTTATTTTTTGCATTGGTGACAGTTTGGTGCGATTGGCCGCAAGCTTAGGCGCGGGTGGTCCGGATAACGCTCCGTTTACTATGGCGGCAAGTGCCCCCGTTTTTCCCCACCGGGATCCCGATATTTGCTGCCTGCCCGGGGGACGATCGGCCCAGCCTTATCCATTCCTTAAACGCTGGATGCGAGTTTCGGATCGACAAAAGCCGCCTGCCAAGCAGGGCCGTTCACGACCGGGTGCGTTGAGTTGAGTGCGATCAAGGCCAGATACGCCGAGTTGCCGGGCGCGATAGCCGCCGGTTGCGAACGGATGGTTCATCCGTCCGTCCTCGGCCAGGACGACCGCCGCCGTGAGAGCCGGTTCATTGGCGTCATGCTGGCGGCTCCCTTCTTCAGCGCGGGTGCAGCGGTGACGCTGGTCACGTCGGGCATGGGCGCGGCCGTGACTGTGGCTGCGATCTTTGCGGCGTTCGGCCTTTGCTGGTTCGCCGCCCTGCTGGTGGCTGCATCGGGCAAGATGACCCTGGCCGGCCAACTCGCCTTGGTCGTCGGCAGTGTTGCCCTGGGTGCCCTTATCGCTGCCGCCGGCGGTGTGGCCTCGCCGGTTGCCTTGCTCGCGGTGGCGCTGCCGTTTGAAGCCTGGTGGATCGGCCAGTCGCGGCGTGCCGTGATCTGGGGCGCCATCTCGGCCCTTGTCGCAGTCTTGCTGCAGCCTTTAGCCGGTTCCGTCTTGCCGCTCGGCCAGACCGAAATCGCCGCATGGCACTGGCTGGTGCCGTTGGCCTGGGCGCTCACGCTCATTCCGCGTGTCGCTTCACTTCGTGCCACCGCCAGCGCTCAGCTCGATCCGGCCGGCAGCCACCGGCTCGAAGACCTGATCGACGCCGTCGTGCTGCGAATCGCTGCCCATGGCGAGGTTCTGGACGCCTCGGCTAAGGCACGCACGATACTGAGGCTGCCACCGGAGCTGCTTTTCGGCACCGGACTTTTCGATCGCATCCATCTGTCCGACCGCGTCCCGTATCTCAGTGCGCTGGCCGATATGCGCGATGGCGCCCTGTCGCGCCGGCTCGACCTTCGCGTCCGGCTGCCGCAGAGCAGCGGCGTGACAGCCGACAATTACCGGCCGTTCTCGCTCGAGATGATGCGCGCGCCTGGGCAGGGGACTGTCTTCACGCTTCTTCTGCGCGAAAACGATGAAGTGGCCGGACTGCGCCAGGAGCTTGCCGCTGCCAACGAGGCGGCTGCTTCGGCCGAGGTGGCGAAAGGACGCTTCCTTGCCGTCGTCAGCCATGAGTTGCGCACCCCGCTCAATGCCATCATTGGCTTTTCCGACATGCTGCTGCACGAGATGTTCGGCAGCTTCAAGGATCCGCGCCAGAAGGAATATGTCGGCTTGGTCAGGGATTCGGGCCAGCACTTGCTTGCCGTCGTCACCTCGATACTCGACGTATCGCGGATCGAATCGGGCGCCTACGCGACCGAACCGGAACCGTTCCGCTTCCGCGAAGCGGTCGAGATGTGCCAGTCGATGATGCGCCTGCAAGCCGAGGCAAAGGCCATCGATCTGCAGGCCCAGATCGCGCCGGACGCAGGCGAAATAAATGCCGACCGTCGCGCCGTGCAGCAGATCCTGATCAATCTCGTCTCTAACGCGATCAAGTTCACGCCCGAAGGCGGCAATGTCGTCATCGGCGCCAAGCGCATCGGCTCGCGGCTGCATTTCTGGGTCCGGGACACCGGCATCGGCATCGCCGAGGAAGACTTTGTCAATCTCGGCAAGCCGTTCATGCAGATCCAGAACGACTATACCCGCCGTTTCGAAGGCACAGGGCTCGGGCTTTCGCTGGTGAAGGGGCTGGTGGCGCTGCACGAGGGCACAATGTCGATCGAAAGCATGCCGGGCGAGGGCACCACGGTGACGATCAGCCTTCCCGTGAGCGGCCCGACGGGCCGCTCGGCCGAGAAGACCGGCGTGGTGCCGATGTCCGCGGTCAAAGCCAAGGCGGACGGTGGCAAAGGGGAGAGCAATGGGTCGCTCCGCAAAACAGCCTAAGGCGGTCAAACGCCGCGGCAATGCCTTCGAGCACGGAGCGATGGCGCTGGGCAGCCTGATCTCGCGCAATCCTGTTGTGGTCGGCGGCTCCACCGCGTTCCTGGTGACGCTGTTCTACGTCTCGGCGAACGCGCTTTGGTACCAGCCCTTTCCGCATGCCGGAGCGTTTTTCGCTACCAGAAGCATCGAACGCTTTCCGCGGGCGGATAGCGATGAGCCCGAAACCACCATCAATATCGTGCGTCCGGCCGCTACGCCGATCAAGAGCGACCCGGTCGTCGAGCAGGTCCAGGGCATCTTGAAGGATCTCGATTTCTATTCCGGCACCATCGACGGTATTCCCGGACCGAATACGCGCAAGGCCATCCAGGCCTATCAGCAGAAAGTCGGATTGAATGCCTCCGGCGAGATCGACGGCGTCCTGCTGGATCAACTGGGCGCCACGCCAAAGACCGCGGCCGTGGTTCCGCATCCCGTGCCGCGGCCGGTCGAAACGGCCGCTGCTCCGGCCGCCATTCCGGTATCCGCACCAGCAAATGCAGCGGCGCAAACGCCGGATCCCCGCATCGTCAAGATCCAGGCCGGACTGAAAGCGTTCGGCAATGAGGACATGCAATTGGATGGCGTCGTAGGCGCGCGCACCAAGGCCGCGATCAAGGAATTCCAGGCGCTGTTCGGCTTGCCGGAGACCGGCGAGCCAGACGAGATCGTCTACGTCAAGATGCGCGAGATCGGCCTGACCAACTGAGGGCCGAAACCTAGTCTCCCGGCCTATTTAAGCCATTGCTCCGGGTCACGCATTCCATGGACTATCGCCACGGCTAACACGCCGTAGGGCATGGGCTCGTAAATCACGATGTAGCGCCCCTCGACCAGAATGCGGGCGGTGGCGCTCAATTCCGGTCGAGCTGCGCCCATTTTGGCGTGCTCGCAAGCCAATTCCAGCCTGTCGAAAATGCGTCCGATCAGCTTGTCAGCCGCCTTCTCGTTATCGACGGCAATGTGATGCCAAATATCTCGCAAATCCTGAGAAGCTCGCGGGGTGAGCCGGTATTCAGCCACGGACTGCGCGTTCGGCCTTCAGAGCGCGTAAGAAAGCCGTACGATTTACGTGTTGACCTTCGCCACTTGCCATTCCTTCGTCATAGGCCCTTTTGAGGCGTTCCAGTTCAAGAGTGCGGAATTCCTCGCGCTGCTCCCATAGACGTAGTGCTTCCCTGACGATTTCACTGTTGGAAGCATAGTCTCCGCTGTTCACGGCGTCTTGTAGACGGGCGGCCTGCTTGGGGGTAAGCGACACAGTAAGAGTGCGCATGGGCTGGGCTTTCATACCGGGTACTATAGCATTTTTCACAGAGGCCAACAAGTTTTGTTAGACTTTGTTGGTAAATCGTCGCATTCCGGGACTTGCTTTGATGGCCAACCGTTGCTCGCGAATAAGTGAGAATCTCGACACCACAAACCCGAAATCGTACAGGGTCCCGCCATGCGGGTAACCACCGATCTGTGGGTGTCGGCCCTGTTGCGCCGGGTTTTTAGCGCCGGCGGCTTTGCCGCCGTGGTCAAGCGCGGCGCCACGGAAGCCGGCGCAGTTTTCGTGTTGGCGCGTGGCCGGCTAGGAGAGATGGCGCTGTTCGGGCCGGCGCCGCAGACGAGCTACGATTCGGCCAAGCCGGACGACCGTTTTTTCAGTCTGCTTGGCGAAGGCGACGATGTCGCCATTTTCGACGCGCGGCTGGAGCGCGAGAAGAAATTCGATCCGGATATCTGGGTGATCGAGATCGAGGCGGGCGCCGTTCCCGTCGAGGAGCTTATCTCGGTCAAGGCGTCGTAACGGCAAGCCTTCAGATGCGAAGCGCCTTTGGGGTGGCGGTTACATCGGCGCTGTTCGGCTTGCGCAGGTCGGCATTTGCCGCGACGCGCCCGGGCTTGCGAACGATTTTCGACACGGTGTCGGCCTTCCAGCCGCGGAGCCTGTCCAACGCAGCGTCGCGGTGCAGCAGGCGGTAGCGGTCGAGGAAGATGCGGATCGCCTGCGGGTGCGGAAACTCGGTCGGATAGATGGCAGCCGTGATCAGGAACGCCTTGTCTTCGCTGAGGTCGAGCGCGCGCAAGGCGAAAAGTAGCGGTGTGTAATTTTGGCTCGCGGTGAGCGTCCGCGCCGTTGAAAAATCGACTTCGAGCGCATCGGCGAGCGCTGTCTGAAAGAATGCCGCATTGCCGGTCAGCGCGGTTTCGCGCAGCTTGACGTAGGTTTGTGGCTCGACGAACGGTCTGATGGCGGTGCCGCGCTCGGCGCGCATCATGGATCGCAACCGGCGGCGTACAGTTTCGGCGGCGTCGGCCGCCTCTTGTCTGTTTGCGTCGCTCGCGACCATTTCCGCGTTTTCGGACGCGGCTTTGGCGGTTGCTTCCGGCTGCTGCTGCGACCGCACCAGCGTCGGCCTTTCAAGCACTTTGATGAGATCGGCGATGGTTTGGTTGAGATCCTTGCGGCGGGCAATGGCACGGGCATGCGGCAGGCCGTGACGCCCAATCAGCGCGATCAGGTCGACGTCGCTGAGGGCACGCGAGCGGATGAGTAGCGGAGCGGCGATGTCGACCCGCTCCTGGCAAAGCCGCCGCACCAGCGCGGCGGGTGCATATTCGCATTCGGAAAGGGCTGCCGCGACGTAGCGGCGCGATTCGACCGAGACATTCTCGAAAAGCGGCAGCGTCAGGTCTTCGAGCTGCGCGATCTCCCGGCGCGACGGGCGGGTGAGCGAGCAGAATGCCGATACCGCGGCGCGAAACAGCCTTTCGGCCTTTCCCGATTCAGCTCCTGCTGCGATTTGCCTGAAATCCGAAGCTGACACGGAGGATACGCCCGACACTCGACACGATCTGGAGGGCGCTCTGCCGGGCTGTACCGGTTTCGCGTTTCCCAAGAACAAAGATCAATTTAGCGGCGATCCGTTAGCGCTCCGTTAACCTACTGCCTTCTTAATCGACTATGGAGGCGTTGCGTTGTGCTCCGGGGCAACCGAGAGGAATACGCGAACCATGGGCATGGTACTGTCTTTCGTGCCGCGAACGGCGGCAACCAATCGAGCACAACAAGCCGCGCCGGCGGCAGTGATCATATTTCCCGGGGTGCGCTACGAGCAGCGGCCGCTGACGGGCGAAACGCGGCCGACCGGCCCCGACAAGCCGGGACCGTCGGGAACATTGCCGGTACCGCACCACTGAGCATCGGAACCGGCCTAAAAATCCTGCAGTTCGCAGGAACTCTGTTCGAGAAACCGCGAGACGATCGGCTTCCAACTGTCGTCGGGCACGAACGAACGGATGACGAACACGCCTTCCTCTATCGGCGCCTCGACGAAGATGGCTCCTTGCAGTTCCTCGGGAAGGTCCTTGCGGACTTCGATCATCTGGGCCGGCGTCAGCACAACGGTGTCGAGCACGCCTGCGGTCGCACTGTGGTCGTTGAACGAGTAGATGTTGTGGCCGCCGCGGTCGTAGACCGATATCGACCAGAACGGCACCTTGCCCGGCGCCTTGACCCGCACCATCCCCTCGGCAAGGTCGAAGCGGCAAGCCGCCGCATAAAACAGCGGATCGACCGATTTCACCACCGGCGCGCCGCCGGCTTCCGCGTCGAGCCTGGTCATCTTGTAGAGATCCGAAGCCATGGCCAATCGCGACCAGGCGTCGCGTTCGGAGAACTCGGGGACGAGCAGCAGCACGACGATGTGCACGATGCCGGCGCCGAGCAGGCCGAGCAGCACGGCATGCAGCAGGCTACGCATTGCAGCCGACCTTCTGGATCTGCGGCAGCGTGACGTCCGACAGACCGGTGCTGCTGGCGATCGGTGTGTCGTAGAACGTGAGCACCAAGTACATCTTGCCGGCGCCGCTGGTCAGTAGCCAGTTGCCGGGCGCAGGGCGGCTGCCAACGGAAATGACCACCGAATTGTCGGCCTGGCGCAGCACTTGATAGGACTGCAGCGCAGCCGGCCTCGGCGTGCCGGTCTCGACCACCCCAAGCGACTGGTCGGCGGCATAAAGCGTCCAGAACCGGGCGGTGGGAAAACCGCCCGCAATCTTGTAGGCGCATTGCCGGTTGAGCTGTTCGCCGCCGGAATCGCGTTCGGCTATGAAGGACAGTCCTTCCGCCTGTCCGAGCGCCAGCACGCCTTCGCGAGCCACGCGGGCCTTGGAATAGGGATCCGCCGTCGGCGTGCCGATATCCGGGAAGGCGGTCCATTGGCCGATCCTGATGGCGCCGACGCCATCCTGCAGCTTCAGCGCGTACCAGACGCTGGCGCCACCGCCACCGATGGCGATGGCAAGCGAAAGCAGCGTCAGGAAGGCGTTCTTGAGCATGACGAGCCGGGAGAACCGAAGGCCGAGGACAGAAAGATTGCCGCCGGGGATATCTCGGCGCAGGGGCTTATGGCAAGCGGCCCCACAGAATTGGCCGTCACAGCGCCGACAGGGTCTCCGGTGCAGCGGGCGCGTCGAGCACGGGTGCCGCCTGGAAAAGCCTGGTCAGTTCTTTCAGGGTCCGGGTGGTCCGGCTGGACAGCACCGGCGGACGCTCGGCGGCGGCATCGGCTGCTGCCTGTTCGGCGTTCTTCTTTTCCGCTTCCTCGGCCTTGGCGGCGATTTCGGCATCGACGAAGGGGTGATCGATACCGGGGATCGGTTTCAGGTCGATATTCTGGTGCGCATAGAGCATCAGCCGCTGCCACACCATTGCCGGCAGCGTGCCGCCGGTCATCTTGTTGGTCGCGGTGAAGTCATCGTTGCCGAGCCAGACGGCGGCTGTGTAGTTGCCGGTAAAGCCGACGAACCAGGCATCGCGGTAGGACTGCGTCGTGCCGGTCTTGCCGGCGACAACGATGTTTGGAAGGGCCGCGCGCCGGGCCGTGCCGATCACCGGCACCGCCGCCAGCATGGTGTTCATGTATTTGAGCGCCTGCTCCGACAGCACCCGGTGCGGCGGCGGCGCGTCCTTGGCGAAGTCGTAGACCACTTCGCCGGTACGGTTGAAGAGTTGGCTTATGCCGTGCCGGGTTCCGGCAAAGCCGTTCTGGGCGAACACGCTATAGCCCGTCGCCTGGTCCATCACAGTCATGCCCGATGTACCGAGCACCATGGTCTTGTGCGATTCCAGCGGCGACTCGACGCCCATGGCTTCCGCCATCGCCTTGATCGGCTTGATGCCGAGATAATCCTTGGCCAGCCGCACCGGCACGGTGTTGATCGATTTGGCCATCGCCGTGATCAGCGTCACCTTGCCGGCCGACCCGCCATTGTAATTGTGGGGCGACCAGCTGCCCCAGGAGATGGGTCCGCCGGACACCACCGAATCCGGCGTGAAGCCATGCTCCATCGCCGTCGCATAGACATAGGGCTTGAACGAGGAGCCGGTCTGGCGAAGTGCCTTGGTGGCGCGGTTGAACTGGCTGGCGCCGTAGTCGCGGCCGCCGACGATCGCCCGGACGGCGCCGTTGGTCTCGATGACGACGATGGCGCCCTCGGTGACGTTGTATTCCTTGCCGAACTGGCGGAGGTGGAACTCCATCGATTCTTCGGCCGCCTTCTGGATATTGGCGTCGAAGGTGGTGTGGGCGACAAGCGAGTGCGGGCCGCCTTTGGCGGCGATCTTCTTGACCTCGTCGAAGGCCCAGTCGAGGTAATAATCGGGGCTCTTCTGCTCGCCGCGGTCGACGATTTCGGCCGGGTGTAATCTTGCCTGCAGCACCTGGCCTTCGGTCATGAAGCCGGAATCGACCAGATTGGACAGTACCACATTGGCCCGCGCCCGGGCGGCGGGCAGGTTTATGTGCGGCGCGTATTTGGTCGGCGCCTTGAACAGGCCGGCCAGCATCGCAGCCTCGGCAAGGTTCAGGTCCTTGACGCTCTTGCCGAAATAGAAATCGGCTGCCGCCTCGATGCCGAAAGTGCCGCCGCCCATGTAGGCGCGGTCGAGGTAAAGCTGCAGGATTTCCTTCTTCGACAGATTGGCTTCGAGCCACAGCGACAGGAAGGCTTCCTTGATCTTGCGCTCGAAGGTCCGTTCGTTGGTCAGGAAGAGGTTCTTGGCCAGCTGCTGGGTGATGCTCGAGCCGCCCTGGACGACGGAATTGGCCCGTACGTTCTCGAATATCGCCCGCGACAGGCCGAGCACATCGATGCCGTAATGGTCGAAGAAACGCCGGTCCTCGGTGGCCAGCACCGCCTTGATGACATGGTCGGGCATCTCGTCGACCGGCACCGAATCGCGCTGGATGATGCCGCGTTGGCCGATCTCGTTGCCGTAGCGGTCTAGGAAGGTGACGGCGAAGTCGCCTTGCGTGCGCCAGTCGCCGGCGGTTATCTGGAAGGCCGGCAAGGCCAGCGCCAAAAGGACGACGATACCGCTGGCCCCGAGCGTAAAGCCTTCACTCAACAGTTCGATCAGGCCGCGGCGCCAGCCGCCGACGCGGAAACGCCGCGAGAAGATGGTGGCCGCCTCCCAGAACTGGCGCGCCCTGAAGCCGATTTCGTAGGCAGAGGAATCGATCCACGCATCCACCGCCAGCAGCCTTGCGGCGATCGGACCTCTTCTCTTGCGTGGTTCCAAAGGACTGGCCATTCCAGGATCCGGCTGCGGCGACGCCGCCAACTGAGAAACCGCATGCCGGCAATTTCACGGCGGCGCGCCTTTCAAGACTATTCGTCCATTTTGGTGCTGCCTACAAGGGCGATGAAGGTTCCGCGCTTGCGTGGGTGCTGAGGATCGGCGGCGTCACATGGGACGCTTGTCCGCGATCTTTTTCGGGTCGCGGCCTATCATACCGGCGTTGGCTTTCCTGTGCTTGTCGGCAAGCCTGCGAATGCGATCGAAGCGGCTTTCCTCGGCCACTTCGATTTTCGCCGCTGCATTTGGCTTCGGGACGAATGCGATCATTGATCGATCTCCTTGCCGATGGTGCGCGCCGGGGAAGATACCCCGGAGGCTGTCTTTCAGGCTTGTTTCCGGCAGTGGCTGGTCAATAGCCCATGCCGCCGGGCGAAGCAGCGGCTTCCTTCGCCGGAACGTCGGTGATCATGGCTTCCGCCGTGATCAGAAGCGCCGCAATGGAGCCCGCGTCCTGCAGCGCCGTCCGTACCACCTTCGCCGGGTCGACGATGCCGGCCTTGATCATGTCGACATAGACCTCGTTCTGGGCATCGAAGCCCTGATTGTGATCCTTGCCGTCGGCGAGCTTGCCGACGACGATCGAACCTTCGACGCCGGAATTCTCGGCGATCTGCCGGATCGGCGCTTCGAGCGCTCTCGACACGATCGAAATGCCCGCCGTCACATCGGCATTGGCTCCGGTCATCCCGTTCAGCACAGCCTTGGCGCGCAGCAACGCGACACCGCCGCCCGGAACGATGCCTTCTTCAACGGCCGCGCGCGTGGCGTTCAGCGCATCGTCGATGCGGTCCTTCTTTTCCTTGACCTCGGATTCGGTGGCGCCGCCGACGCGGATGACCGCAACGCCGCCCGCCAGCTTGGCGAGACGTTCCTGCAGCTTCTCCTTGTCATAGTCGGACGTGGTTTCCTCGATCTGCCCCTTGATCTGCTGGACGCGCGCCTGGATGGTGGTCTTCTCGCCGGCGCCGTCGATGATCGTGGTCGTGTCCTTGTCGATCAGCACGCGCTTGGCGCGGCCGAGCATCTCTATGGTGATGTTCTCCAGCTTGATGCCGAGATCCTCGGAAATCATCTGTCCGGCGGTGAGCACGGCGATGTCTTCCAGCATCGCCTTGCGGCGGTCACCGAAGCCAGGCGCCTTGACGGCCGCGACCTTGAGGCCGCCGCGCAGCTTGTTGACGACCAGCGTTGCCAGCGCTTCGCCCTCGACGTCCTCGGAGATGATCAACAGCGGCCTGCCGCTTTGCACCACGGCTTCGAGGATGGGCAGCAGGGCCTGCAGATTTCCGAGCTTCTTTTCGTGGATGAGGACGTAAGGGTCTTCCAGCTCGGCGCGCATCTTCTCGGCATTGGTGACGAAATAGGGCGAGAGATAGCCGCGGTCGAACTGCATGCCTTCGACGACGTCTAGCTCGGTTTCGGCGGTCTTGGCCTCCTCGACGGTAATGACGCCGTCATTGCCGACCTTGTCCATCGCCTTGGCGATCATGGCGCCGACACTAGTGTCGCCATTGGCGGCAATGGTGCCGACCTGCGCGATCTCGCCTGAGGACTTGACCTTCTTGGCTCGGGCCTGGATTTCCTTTACGACGGCACTGATGGCAAGGTCGATGCCGCGCTTGAGGTCCATCGGGTTCATGCCGGCGGCAACGAATTTGGCACCCTCGCGCAGGATGGAAGCGGCAAGCACCGTGGCGGTGGTGGTGCCGTCGCCGGCGAGGTCGTTGGTTTTCGAGGCCACTTCGCGCACCATCTGTGCACCCATGTTTTCGAACTTGTCGGAAAGCTCGATTTCCTTTGCCACGGCCACCCCGTCCTTGGTGACGCGCGGCGCGCCGTAGGCCTTATCGATGATGACGTTGCGGCCTTTGGGGCCGAGCGTCACCTTGACGGCGTTGTTGAGGATTTCGACGCCGCGCAGCATGCGGTCACGCGCGTCGGTGGAGAATCTGATTTCCTTGGCAGACATGATCTTTTCCAGTTCGGTTGTCGTGGCAAGGCGCTTGCAGCGCCTGAATCAAAGCTCGGAGCGTCCTTTGCGCGCGCGGGAGGGCGCGCGGCCTTCCAATCAGGCGGCCTTCTTGGCAGCCACGGTCTTGTCGATGATGCCCGTCTCGCTTTTTTCGATGATGCCCATGACGTCGGCCTCCTTCATGATCAGAAGGTCCTCGCCGTCTATCTTGACCTCGGTGCCGGACCATTTGCCGAACAGAATGAGATCGCCGGCCTCGACGTCGAGCGGGATCAGCGCGCCGCTTTCGTCCCGCGCGCCCGGCCCGACAGCGATCACTTCGCCTTCCTGCGGTTTTTCTTTGGCATTGTCGGGGATGATGATGCCGCCCTTGGATTTGGTGTCGCTTTCGGCGCGCCGAATGACGACGCGATCGTGGAGTGGCCGGAATTTCATGGGGACTCTTTCTGGGGCCGGCTTAGGCGGCCGCCCCCTCTCTATAGGCGCCTTGGCACTCGATTGATAGGAGTGCCAAAAAATATTCATAGGGCATATAAAATATTGAACGTATTATCTTGCCTGGTCATCCCTTGGTGTTCGGGTCCTGCCGAATATTAATGAAATTGAATTTCTGTCTTTGAACACCTATTTTACGATGAAGTTCACAGTCATGACTTTCGCTGCAAGGGAGATTTTACCGATGGCCGAAGGCAATCAGAACATCATGGAAAAAGCTCAGGCTCGCTTCATGGAAAACCAGAAGAAGACGGCGGAACGGAACAAAGCAACTGCCGAATATCTCTCGGAGGCCAAGGCCAGGAGCATCAAAACGGCAAGGCTGAGGGAATTGCGACTGGCCAAGGAAGAGGCGGACCGCGCGGCGGAAGCTCTGAATCCGGTCGCCGCAAAGAAGAAGCGGGCGTCACGGGCAGTCAAGAAGGCCGTATCCGCATCGATGGAGGCGAAATCATGAGCCTGACATTTCCCAATCCCAGCCGCAGCTACGACGAGGCAAGCAAACGCATCCGCTTCGTCGGCCATGACGGCATGTTCCAGATTTCCTTCTCTGTCGCTACCGATGCCATCTCCAAGATGCAGCCGGGAACGGCGGCCTCAGAAGCTACCTACCTGGCAGCCTTCGACACGGCTTCCAACTCGATCCACGATGTCGCCAGGAATGCCTATGCCCGCACCCGCAGGAGCATATATGTGCTGACTGCGGCCGATTTTCGCTAGATCCGTCGCAATCCGTCCACAAGACGCTTTCTCAGGGCTTCCGGTCCGCCTTCGCTCGCCGCTTGACATCGCGACCGTTCAGCCGGTCAAGGGGTCCGTGACGCAGAGGGCCGGGGCGTCGCGCATTCCAGGAGCAGGGCTTATTCCCGAGGTCATGAAGGTTCATAATCCGTATGAGACGCGCTGATTCGCGCTTTTGCCGGGATGCCGTCATGCAACGCAGCTACGCAGCCGGGAGGTCGACGCGACGGGCGAGGGCAAAGACAATGACCGCGCCGGCCGTCGAATTGCAGAAGGCCATATTCGAGGCAGTAAACGACGATCCCGATTTATCGGCGGCACTGGGCGACGCACGATTGTTCGACCGTGCGCCGGAGAATGTTGCGTTTCCCCATATGACCGTCGGCCGCACCAGCGTCTACGACTGGGCAACGGGGACGGAGAACAACGCCGAGCAGTTGCTGACGCTGCATGTCTGGTCGAAGTCCGAGGCCAGCAAGGAAACCACCGACATCATGGACCTGGTCAGCGCCCGCCTGCGAGATGCGGCGCTCTCGCTTGGCGAACATCGTCGCGCCCATCTCAAGCTCGAATTCGCCGAAGCCCGCTACGACGAGGACCTTTCGGCCCATCATGGGCTGCTGCGCTTCCGCGCCGTAATCGAGGAAGGCGGCTGACCACCGGGCACTTTTCGCGAATCGGGCAATTTTGTTCTTGCTTTGTGCCGGCAGCTATGCTACTAATTTAGGCATGGTGCTAATTGGCTCCAACGACCCGCAGCTTGGCGGGTTTTTTTTGTTTCAGGTTCGGTTCGCCTGAGCTGCTATCGGTTGCCTTGGGCCGGATGCTTCGTCCTCCCAAATGGTCCTGCCCGCCAGATGATGCCGGTTGTCGGCGAAGGATTGCAGGGCTAGGTTAAACTTTGGCGATTTCGCGAGACGGGCGGCGAAATGGCAATCCGATAATCTCGCGCTTCAGGGGTGTGGCGGGCATGCATTCGAGCGTTCACCGTTCATATCACGTTCAGCACCGGCGCGTTAGAACGCTGGCCATGAAAACCCTTCGCTCCCACTTCCGGACCGCGGCACTGGCGCTCTCAGCCGCCGGCCTGCTTGCGTCGCAAGCGATGGCGATCCCCGCTGTCACCCCCGAGCAGCCCCAGCCGGTCGTCCTCGCCGCGTCCGACTGCTACGCGATCGGCCAGCAGGTGGCCGAGCAGAATGGCGGCACCTTGGCCAAGGCCTCGCAGTCGACACGCGGCGGCCAGCCGGTCTGCGTCATCGTCGTGCTCGTTCCGGGCAAGGACGGGCAGCGTCCCCGCCGCTCGGAGATCGTCGTTCCGCTGAACTGAACCGTGCCGTTTCCCAGTCTGCCGGAATCGGCCTATATCTGAACAGCTTCAACAGGCCTTCCGCATGCGCGTACTCGTCGTCGAAGATGACAAGGATCTCAACCGGCAGATCGGCGACGCGCTGGTCGATGCCGGCTATGTCGTCGACCGCGCTTTCGATGGCGAGGAAGGGCACTTTCTCGGCGACACCGAGCCCTATGATGCCGTGGTGCTCGATATCGGCCTGCCGCAGATGGACGGCATCAGCGTGGTCGAGCGCTGGCGGCGCGGCGGCCGCAAGATGCCGGTGCTGATCCTGACGGCACGCGACCGCTGGAGCGACAAGGTTGCCGGCATCGACGCCGGCGCCGACGACTACGTCACCAAACCTTTTCACATCGAGGAAATCCTGGCCAGGGTGCGCGCATTGATCCGGCGCGCTGCCGGGCATGCCTCGTCCGAGCTGACCTGCGGGCCGCTGCGCCTCGACACCAAGGCCTCCAAGGCCGACGTCGACGGCGTGCCGCTGAAGCTGACCTCGCACGAATTCCGGTTGCTTGCCTACCTCATGCATCATATGGGCGAGGTGGTGTCCCGGACCGAGCTGGTCGAGCATCTCTACGACCAGGATTTCGACCGCGATTCCAACACGATCGAGGTCTTTGTCGGACGGCTTCGCAAGAAGATGGGCATCGACATGATCGAAACCGTTCGCGGCATGGGCTACCGCATGCGTAAGCCGGAGGCGTAACGCGGAACCGCTTCCTACAAGACCCGCCGTCTCGAACACGCCGTCGCTGCGGTCATGGCCGCGTTCGCTGGCGTTTCGCGTCATCGCCTTTTCCACGGTCTGGGCGATCCTCACTCTGGTGGTCATCTTCACCTTGATCACCACGCTCTATCGCCAGGCCAGCGAGCGCGGTTTCGACAGCCTGCTTTCGGCGCATCTGTTCAACCTGATCGGCTCGGTGGGCGTTTCCGAAGGCGGCCAGTTGACGGGCGCCCCCGACCTCGGCGATTTGAGGTTCTCGGAGCCGAATTCCGGCTGGTACTGGTCGGTCGAGCCCGCCTCGGAAGGCGTGCACGGCGATCTCCATTCGTCGTCGATGACCAAGGCGATCCCGTCGCCAAGCGTTGCCGAGGTGCCCTTCAATGCCAGCTTCCAGCGCAGCTATTCAGCGGATGGCATCGAAGGCGAGCAGTTGGAGGTGTTCGAGAGCGAGTTCGTCCTCGATGCGAAAAATCGCGCCGCGCGCTTCCGTGTCATGGGCAACCAGACCGAGCTCGAGCAGGAAATCGCTACGTTCCAGCGGCGCCTGTTGACCTATCTGTCGCTGTTCGGCGTCGGCATGATCGCCATCAACGCAATTGCGATCCTGCTCGGCCTGCAGCCGCTGCGCCGGGTCAGGAATGCGCTTGCGATGGTGCGCGAAGGAACCGCGCAACGCCTCGACGGCCGTTTCCCGGCCGAGATCGAGCCGCTCGCCAACGAGACCAATGCGCTGATCGAGAACAACAGGCGTATCGTCGAGCGGTCGCGCACGCAGGTCGGCAACCTGGCGCACTCGCTGAAGACGCCGCTTGCCGTGCTGCTCAACGAGGCGCGGGCGCTGGGTGGCGCCAAGGGGCAGCTGATCGCTGAGCAGGCTGCTTCCATGCAGAAGCAAGTGGACCATTATCTGCAACGTGCCCGTGTCGCCGCGCAGCGCGACAGCGTCGTCTACCGAACGCCGGTGACACCGCTGGTCCAGCGCATGGTTCGGGTTCTGCAGAAGCTCAACCCGCAGACGGCGCTGTCGCTCTCACTGCCGGCTACCGACATCGTCTTTGCCGGCGAACGCGAGGACCTGGAGGAGTTGCTCGGCAATCTGCTCGACAATGCGATGAAATGGGCAAGGAGCGCGGTCGCCGTTTCGGTCAAGCTCGTCGCTGGCACGGAAGGCTCAGCCAACCTGTTCGAGATAGCCATCGAGGATGACGGCCCCGGCATTCCCGACGACAAGGCGCGCGAGGTATTGCAGCGCGGCCGGCGCCTCGACGAGACGAAACCGGGCAGCGGGCTCGGACTTGCCATTGTCGCCGACCTTGTCAACGAGTATGGAGGCTCTCTGGCGCTGGAACGATCCGTCATGGGTGGATTGAAGGCGATGGTTCGATTGCGGAGCCTTCAGTAATGCTTTTCCAGGTGGCCGGCTGCGGCCAAATTTCCGACAAACATCGACATTATCGCCGCGCCAGCCTGCTGACAGCGCGGCGGTCCAGCTCAAGAAAGCCGGTATTGGCATGAAGATTCGCGTCGCGCTCGTTTCCGCCTTGCTCGCCATCTCCGGCTGCACCACGCTCAGCAAGGGCCCGGCCGTTACGGCAACGCCGGCCGCCACGCCCCCCAGCGGCGCCAAGGTGGCGACGACGATCATCTCCGCCATGGGCGGCGGCCTCGTCGGCGGCTCTATCGGCGCCGGCCTGAGCGAGACCGAGAAACGCAGCGCGCTCGAGGCGGAATACAAGGCGCTTGAATACACGGCGAGCGGCCAGAAAGTGGCTTGGAAGAGCGACAGTTCGGCCCATCGCGGCGAAGTGGTTGCCGCCCAGCCCTATCGCGTCGGATCGCAGGACTGCCGGCAATACACCCATACGGTGTTTACCGGCACCGCCGGCGCCACCGCGCGCGGAACCGCCTGCCGCAATGCCGACGGCAGCTGGACGCCGCTGACGTAGCTGGTCCGGCCGTTGGTGCACCGATCCCGATCGGCACCAAAGCACGTCGCGTTCGGCCCCGCCAAAGCGTCGCAGCACGCTTGTGTTGGCAGGGCAGGGGTCTCATTCTATTGGAAGAGCCATGCTGTTCTGGGTCATAGCCGCAATCCTGACGCTGGGCGCAAGCCTGGCGGTGCTGCTGCCGTTGGCTGGCGGTTCGAAGAACGCGTCCGCTGCCGGCGATCACGACCTCGAAGTCTATCGCGACCAGCTGGCCGAGCTTGACCGCGATATGGCGCGTGGCCTGATCCAGCCGATGGAAGCCGAAGAGGCTCGCGCCGAAATCGCCCGCCGCATCCTTCGCCTGAGCAATGCCGGCCAAGCCGGCGAGACGGCGACGCAGCCGTCGCGGTCGACAAGACTGGTGGCGACGGCTGCCGTGCTGGTGGTTCCACTGGTCAGCTGGGGCCTCTATGGCCAGCTCGGCTCACCCGACCTGCCATCGCAGCCACTCAGCGAACGCCTGGCCAAGAACCCCGCCGACAGCTCGGTCGACGAGCTGATAGCCCGCGCCGAGGCGCACCTGGCGGCCAACCCATCCGATGGCCGTGGCTGGGACGTTCTGGCGCCGGTCTATCTGCGCATGCAGCGATACGCCGATGCGGTGACCGCCTATCGCAACGCCATCCGCCTCGACGGCGACAGCGCCGCCCGTCAGGCGGGTCTTGGCGAGGCGATCGCCAATGCGGCCGGCGGCATTGTCTCGGCCGAAGCGCAGGCTGCGTTCGAGGCGGCGTTGAAGCTCGATCCGGCCAATCCGAAGGCCGCGTTCTATCTCGCCATGGGCATGGCACAGGAGGGCCGCATAGCTGAAGCCACGGCGGCCTGGCAAAAGATGCTGGCCGCCTTGCCGCAGGGCTCGCCGTGGCGCGGCGCCGTCGAGCAGGCGCTGGCCGAATCCGCCGCCCGCAGCGTCGCTTCGGAGGGGCCTGCGAAAGGGCCGAGCGCCGAGGATATCGATGCTGCTTCCTCGATGTCGCCGCAGGACCGGCAAGCCATGATCAGCACTATGGTTGCCGGCCTCGACGAAAAGCTTCGGCAAAATCCGCGCGACGAGGAAGGGTGGATGCAACTCGTTCGTTCTTATGTCGTGCTGGGCAAGACAGATCAGGCACGTGACGCGCTCAATCGCGGTATTGCTGTCTTTGGCGCCGATAGCGACCAGGCCAGGAAATTCACCGCCTTTGCCGCCTCGCTCGGCGTGACGGCGACGGAGTAGACGATGACGCGCAAGCAGAAACGACTGTCGGTGATCGTCGCGGGGCTGGCGTTTCTCGGTGTTGCAACCGGGCTGACCTTCTATGCGCTCGGCCAGAAGGCCTCCTATTTCTACATGCCGGCTGATCTGGCTACCGCCAGCCTTCAGCCGGGCCAGCGCATCAGGCTCGGCGGCCTCGTCGAAAAAGGCACGGTCGAGCGTAGCCAAGGCGCCACCGTCGCCTTTTCGGTGACCGATAACCAGAAGGACGTCAAGGTTACCTATACCGGCATTCTTCCCGACCTTTTCCGGGAAGGGCAGGGCGTAATCACCGAAGGCTCGTTTGGCCCCGATGGGATCTTTGTCGCCGACAGCGTGCTCGCCAAGCATGACGAGACCTATATGCCCAAGGAAGTGGCCGACGGCCTCAAGGCCAAGGGCGTGTGGCAGGAGAGCAAGAGTGACTGAGCAGGTTCCGCAAAAGTGTTCCACGGTTTTGCGGCAAGAACCTGCGGCAAGATCTAGCGGGCGCGGCGACAATGGTTGAAACCGGACATTTCGCCCTGGTCCTGGCGTTTGCGCTGGCCTTGGTGCAGACGGTGGTGCCGGTGTTCGGCGCGCGCACCGGCAACCACAAGATGATGGCCGTCGGCGCACCCGCCGCGCTGACCGGCTTTGCCTTGACGGCGCTGTCCTTCGTAGCGCTGGCGACCGCCTATGCAGGGTCCGATTTTTCGGTTGAGAGCGTCTGGGAGAACTCGCATTCGCTGCAGCCGCTGATCTACAAGATCACCGGAACCTGGGGCAATCACGAAGGTTCGATGCTGCTCTGGGTGCTGATCCTGACCTTCTTCGGCGCGCTTGTCGCCGTCTTCGGCGGCAATCTTCCGGCGACGCTCCGGGCCAATGTGCTTGCCGTGCAGGGAGCGATCGGCGCCACGTTCTTTCTGTTCATCCTGACGACGTCGAACCCGTTCGTCAGGCTCAATCCGGCGCCAATCGAGGGCCGCGATCTCAACCCGATCCTGCAGGACCTCGGCCTCGCCATCCATCCGCCGCTGCTCTATCTTGGCTATGTCGGTTTCTCGATCTGCTTTTCCTTCTCGGTCGCTGCCCTCATCGAGGGCCGCATCGACGCTTCGTGGGCGCGCTGGGTAAGGCCGTGGACATTGGTTGCCTGGATGTTCCTCACCGGCGGCATCGCCATGGGCTCCTATTGGGCCTATTACGAGCTCGGCTGGGGCGGCTTCTGGTTCTGGGATCCGGTCGAGAACGCATCCTTCATGCCGTGGCTGGCGGGCACGGCGCTGCTGCATTCGGCGATCGTCATGGAAAAGCGCTCGGCGCTGAAGATCTGGACGCTGCTTCTGGCGATCCTGACCTTCTCACTGTCGCTGCTCGGCACCTTCCTGGTGCGTTCCGGCGTGCTGACCTCGGTGCACGCATTCGCCACCGATCCGACGCGCGGCGTTTTCATCCTCTGCATCCTGACGCTGTTCATCGGCGGCTCGCTGGCGCTGTTTGCCTTGCGCGCCTCCCGGCTGACGGCCGGCGGCCTGTTTCACCCGATCTCGCGCGAAGGCGCGCTGGTCCTGAACAATCTGTTCCTGACCACCGCCACCGCCACCGTGCTGGTCGGCACGCTCTACCCGCTCGCCGTCGAGGCGCTTTCGGCCGGCAAGATTTCGGTCGGCGCGCCGTTCTTCAACCTGACATTCGGCCCGCTGATGGTGCCGCTCTTGGTCGTCGTGCCGTTCGGGCCGCTGCTCGCCTGGAAGCGCGGCGACATTTTTGCCGTCGCCCAGCGCCTGATGGCGGCTTTCGCCGCGGCGCTGCTCGCCGTGCTGGTGACAGCCCTGTTCATCGATGGCGCTTCGGTGTTGGCGGCACTCGGTGTCGGCCTTGCCTTCTGGCTGATCTGCGGCGCTCTCACCGATCTCGGCGTCAAATCCGGCTTCGGCACCGTCGCGCCAGCCACCATGCTCAGCCGCTTCGCCGGCCTGCCGCGCTCGGTCTTCGGTACAGCGCTTGCGCATCTCGGCCTCGGCCTGACGACGCTCGGCATTGTCGGCACGCTTTGCTTCGGCACCGAAAAAATCCTGTCGATGCATGCCGGCGAGACCGTCGAACTGTCCGGCCACAAGCTGCGCTTCGAGGGGCTCTACCCGGCCCAGGGGCCTAACTACAGTGAGGATCGCGGCCGCTTCGCCCTGCTTGGCGCCGACGGCAGCGTCGCAGGCGAGATCACCTCGGCCAAGCGCTCGTATCCGGTGCGCCAGATGACCACAACCGAATCCGGCATTAGGACGATCGGCTTCAGCCAGCTCTATCTTTCGCTTGGCGACGAGGGCAGCGATGGCTCTGTGGTCGTTCGTCTGTGGTGGAAGCCGCTGGTGACGCTGATCTGGGGCGGCGGACTGGTGATGATGGCGGGCGCGGCGATGTCGCTGCTCGACCGTCGCCTGCGCGTCGGCGCACCGTCGCGCCGCAAGCCTGCGGGCGCCATGCCATCCGCGAGCCCGCAATGAGAAGGGGCACACTGGCCTCGCTGATCCTGCTGCTGGCGCTGTTGTTCGCCGGCGCCGCGCAGGCGGTCAAGCCCGATGAGGTGCTCGCCAACCCGGCACTCGAGGCGAGGGCGCGCGCTTTGTCGGAAGGCCTGCGCTGCATGGTCTGCCAGAACCAGTCGATCGACGAGTCCGATGCCGATCTTGCCCGTGACCTGCGCATCCTTGTGCGCCAGCGCCTGGTCGCCGGCGATACCGATCAGCAGGTGATGGACTATGTCGTTTCGCGCTACGGCGAGTTCGTGCTGCTGAAGCCACGCTTCAATCTGCGCAATGCCTTGCTCTGGGGCACGCCGATCGTTCTGCTGCTCGTTGGCGCGACGTTTATCCTGCTGGCCGCCCGCTCGCGCCGCTCGACGGCGACAAATGCCCTGACCGCGGACGAGCAGGCGGCGTTGGACGCGATACTCCGCCGCGATTGATCGATACATTACGAAAGTTTCATGTACCGGAAATGGCGCCGTAATGTGCGGCTCTCTATTTCCTCTGTCGAGGATGCCAACCAAGGGGCGTCCCTTGAAAAGAGGATACGAGAACCATGAATGTTGCCCCCAATTCATCTCTTCGCACTCGCAAACGCCTGCTGGCCACAGCCGCATCCCTGGCCATTGCCGGCGCGATCGGCTTCGGCGCCGTTGCCACCGGGACAGCCCCGGTGCTGGCCGACGCCGTGCGTGTCGAGGCACCGCAGGTCCCAAGCTTCGCCGATGTGGTCGAGCGCGTTTCGCCGGCGGTTGTCAGCGTGCGCGTCAAGGCCAAGATCCAGCCGACGGCGGATGACGGTTCCGACCAGATGGACGACGAGGACGGCTTAGGCAATCTTCCCGATAACCCGCAGCTGCGGCGTTTCTTCCGCGAATTCCGCGGCTTTGGCGATCAGGGCCCGAACGGAATGCGCCGTTTTGGACATCGTGACCGCAACAACGACCAGCCGCGGCCGGTGGCGCAAGGGTCGGGTTTCTTCATCTCCGATGACGGCTATCTCGTCACCAACAACCATGTCGTCGAGGAGGGGACCGCCTTCACCGTGGTGACCAATGACGGCAAGGAACTCGACGCCAAGCTGATCGGCACCGATCCGCGCACCGATCTTGCCGTGCTCAAGGTCGATGACGGCAACAGGTTCACCTATGTAGACTTCGCCGATGATTCCAAGGTTCGCGTCGGCGACTGGGTGGTGGCTGTCGGCAATCCGTTCGGCCTCGGCGGCACGGTTACCGCAGGCATCGTTTCGGCCCGCGGCCGCGATATCGGCGCCGGTCCCTATGACGACTTCATCCAGATCGACGCCTCGGTGAACCGCGGCAATTCGGGTGGCCCGACCTTCAACCTCAACGGCCAGGTTGTCGGCATCAACACCGCGATCTTCTCGCCGTCGGGCGGCAGCGTCGGCATTGCCTTCGACATTCCCGCTTCGACCGCCAAGCAGGTCGTGCAGGACCTGATGAGGAACGGTACCGTCCAGCGCGGCTGGCTCGGCGTCGAAATCCAGCCGGTCACACCTGAAATCGCCGAGTCGCTTGGCCTTGGGTCCGGCAAGGGCGCGCTCGTTGCCAGCGCGCAGGACAACGGTCCCGGCAAGAAGGCCGGCATCACCGCCGGTGACGTGATCACCCAGGTGGACGGCAAGGACGTTGCTTCGCCGAAGGAACTCGCCCGACTGATTGGCGCTTACCCGCCCGGCAAATCGGTCGACGTCACGGTGTGGCGCAACGGCAAGAGCGAGGCGGTCAAGGTCGACCTTGGCAAGCTGCCGTCGAGCGACAAGCAGGCCTCGGCCGACCAGCAGCCTGCTCCGGCACCGAAGACCGACACGCTCGCCGATCTCGGCCTGACCGTTACCAAGTCCGAAAATGGCAAGGGACTTGTGGTGACCGACGTCGACCCCGACAGCGATGCCGCCGATCGCGGCATCCAGCCCGGCGACGTCATCACCTCCGTCAATTCGACGGAAGTGAGCGGCACCGCCGACGTCGACAAGGCGATGGCCGACGCGGTGAAGTCCGGCCGCAAAGCGGTGTTGATGCAGATCACCCGCGACGACAGTAACCGCTTCGTCGCACTGCCTGTCGCCAAGGGCTGACTTTTCCGGTGCGGCGGTTTTCAACACCCCCGAGCCGCCGCACGGGAAAGCACGGGGCCTGAATACGTTAGTCAGTCATCGTGTTCCGCCCCAGCGGCAGCGGGCTTCCCATCGCCCGCTGCCGCTCGAACATGTCGCTCAAAGCGTGAAGCGGTTTTAGGCTACGACATGCTAAAACAAAGACTTACCGCGTATCCCTGAATCACTTTGTTCGCGATACGCCATGGAGAAGGCCACGATGCGTATGCCGGCCACTCAATCTTCCAGCGAAATCGCGTATAACGGTTCTATGAAGATTCTCGTCATAGAAGACGATCGCGAGGCAGCCGACTACCTGCAGAAGGCGTTCGCCGAGGCCGGCCATACCGCCCATGTCGCCGGCGACGGCGAAACCGGCTTCGCGCTCGCCGATTCCGGCGACTATGACGTCATGGTCGTTGACCGCATGATGCCGCGCCGCGACGGCCTGTCCGTCATTGCCGGGCTCAGGTCCCGAGGCAATACGACGCCCGTGCTCATCCTGTCGGCGCTCGGCGAAGTCGACGACCGGGTCACCGGTCTGCGCGCCGGCGGTGACGACTACCTGACCAAACCCTACGCCTTTTCCGAACTGCTCGCCCGCGTCGAGGTGCTGAACCGCCGCGCCAGCGCCAGGGAAGCCGAAACCGTCTACCGGGTCGGTGATCTCGAACTCGACCGGCTGTCGCATTCGGTGCGCCGCGCCGGGCGCGAGATAACGCTGCAGCCGCGCGAGTTCCGCCTGCTCGAATATCTGATGCGCCATGCCGGCCAGGTGGTGACGCGCACCATGCTGCTCGAGAACGTCTGGGACTACCATTTCGATCCGCAGACCAACGTCATCGACGTTCATATCTCGCGGCTGCGGGGTAAGATCGAGAAGGGCTTCGACAAGCCGATCCTGCACACGGTTCGCGGCGCCGGCTACATGCTGAAAAGCGGCTAGAACCCCATGGCTCTTTCCGTGCCGGCCATCATGAAGACGACGGCAGCGCGGCTTTCGGCGCTTTATCTTCTGCTTTTTGCGCTGTGTGCGGTGTTGCTGGTCTTGTACATGACCTCGCTCTCGGTGCGCATGCTGACCGCCCAGACGCAGGAGACGATCAACGACGAGGTGCTCGGCCTTGCCCGCGCCTATCAGCGCGGCGGCCTCCCGCTGCTGGTCCGCGTCGTCGAGCAGCGCTCCCGCCAGCCCGGCGCCAATCTCTATCTGATCGCCGATGCCAACGGCCAGATCCTGACCGGCAACGTGCAGAGCCTGGAGCCGGGCGTGATCGAGGCCGAGGGCTGGACCACCGAACCGTTCTCCTACCGCCGCTTCGGTGAGGGCGAGCTCGAGCGGCAGCGCAACCCGGTTTCCGACCCGAACGAGCCCGCCCAGAGCGAAGTCCAGACCGAAGGCGAGAAAGGCCACAACGCCGTTGCCCTGGTGCTGCGCCTGCCCAACCAGATGATCATGCTGGTCGGCCGCGACCTCGGCGAGCCGGAGCGCTTCCGCGCCGTCATTCGCCGCGCCTTGATGCTGGCGCTCGGCATGATGGGCGTCGGCGGGCTGCTGATCTGGTTCTTCGTCGGGCGCGCGGCGCTGAAGCGCATCGACAGCGTGTCGGAGGCGAGCCGCCGCATCATGGGCGGCGATCTTTCCGGCCGGCTGCCGGTCACCGGCGCCGGTGACGAGTTCGACCGGCTGTCGGAAAACCTCAATTCCATGCTGGCCCGGATCGCTACGCTGAACGAGGGCCTGAAGCAGGTCTCCGACAACATCGCCCACGACCTGAAGACGCCGCTGACCAGGCTGCGCAATCGCGCCGAGGCGACGCTTTCGGGCAAGCACAACACCAGTGACTACCGGCAGGCGCTGGAAGGAACGATCGCCGAATCCGATCAGCTGATAAAGACCTTCAACGCTATCCTGATGATCTCGCGGCTGGAGGCCGGCTATTCCTCGGAAAGCACCACCAGGGTCGATCTGGCCGCTGCCGTGCACGACGTCGTCGAACTCTACGAGCCGGTAGCGGAGGAGGCGGGCGTGACGCTCGAAACTTCGGTGCAAGGTTCTTTCGTCGTCGACGGCAATCGCGAGCTGATCGGCCAAGCGCTGTCCAACATCGTCGACAACGCGATCAAATATTCGACCGACTCGACCTCCAGGCCTACGGTTCGCGTGACGCTGGAGCGTATCGGTAGCGAGATCAGACTCGCCGTCTCCGACAACGGCCAGGGCATTCCCGACGATGTCGACCGCGCCAGGGTGACCGAGCGTTTCGTGCGGCTGGAAAAGAGCCGCTCGCAGCCGGGTTCCGGCCTTGGCTTGAGTCTCGCCAAGGCGATCATGACATTCCACAATGGACGGCTTGAGCTGCTGCCCGGCAATCCCGGATTGTCGGTCGTCATGAGTTTTCCCGGGCGGGAGGATCGCTGATGGTTGCGAGGATGGCAGTGCGACGCCTGGAAACGGACTGGCTGTTGAAGCCGGCGGTAGAGCTCGTTCCGCTGGATGCAAGCCGCGCCAGGCAGGAATTGTCGGAGATCGCCGACGCCGCGCGGCAAAAGGAACTGCCGCGACTGGCGAAATTTCTCGCCGGTAAGGGGGTCGTCCAGGATTTCCTCGCCGCCGTGTTCGACCTGTCGCCGTTCCTACGCGATACCGCGCGCCGCCGGCCGCGGATACTCGATGCGCTTTTCGACGGGAGGGTCGAGGCGCGGCTGTCATCGATCGGCGCCGCGGTCGACAAGGCAGCACGCGCAGAGGCCGTCTCCGAAAGTAGCCTGATGATGGAGCTGCGCCAATGCAAGGCGGAAGCGCATTTCCTGATCGCCTTGGCCGATCTCGCCGGCGAGGCCGAGACCTCGTTGACAGTGCGGAGACTGAGCGACCTTGCCGATGCCTGCACGCGTGCGGCCGTCGATTTCCTGCTCCGCGACGCGCATGAGCAGGGCAAGCTCCGATTGCCGGATCCCAAAAATCCGGCGCGACGCTCGGGCTGGATTCTGCTCGGCATGGGCAAGCTCGGCGCGCATGAGCTGAACTTCTCCTCCGACATCGACCTCGTCGCCTTCTTCGACCCCGATGCGCCTGCCGTCGTCGATCCGCTCGATGCCACAGAGCTGTTTTCGCGCCTGACCCGTCGGCTGGTCCGTATCCTCCAGGACCGCACCGAGCACGGTTACGTCTTCCGCACCGATCTCAGGCTTCGTCCTGACCCCGGCTCGACGCCGCTGGCGATCCCGGTCGAGGCGGCGCTGCGCTACTATGAGGCGCGCGGCCAGAACTGGGAGCGCGCCGCCATGATCAAGGCTCGCCCGGTGGCCGGCGATGTTGCCGCCGGCGCCGCGTTCCTGAAGGAACTGCAGCCCTATATCTGGCGCAAATACATGGACTATGCGGCGATTGCCGACGTCCATTCGATCAAGCGCCAGATCCACGCCCACAAGGGCCATGGCGAGGTCGCGGTCAAAGGCCACAACGTCAAGCTCGGTCGCGGCGGCATCCGCGAGATCGAGTTCTTCGTCCAGACCCAGCAGCTTATCGCCGGCGGCCGCTTTCCCGAACTGCGCGCCCGCGAGACCGTGCCGATGCTCGGCGAACTCGCCGCGCGCGGCTGGATCACCGCCGACGCGCGCGATGCACTCACCAGGCAATACTGGTTCCTGCGCCGCGTCGAACATGCCATCCAGATGGTTGCCGACCAGCAGACGCATATTCTGCCGGAGGACGAAGAGGGGCTGGAACGCGTCGCCCGCATGCTGGGCTTTGCCGATGCGGCAGGCTTTGCCGAAACGTTCCGCGCGGCGCTGCATCAGGTCGAGCGCCACTATGCAGCGCTGTTCGAGACCGCGCCGGAGCTTTCGGCCGGCATCGGCAATCTGGTCTTTACCGGCGACGTCGACGATCCCGATACCTTGCAGACCCTGCGGCGGCTCGGCTTCCAGCGGCCGAGCGACATCTGCCGGGTTATCCGCGGCTGGCACTTCGGCCGCTACCGCGTCACCCGGTCGGCGGAGGCACGCGAGCGGCTGACCGAACTGACGCCGGCGCTGCTGCAAGCCTTCGGCCAGACGCGGCGGGCGGACGAGGCGGTGATCCGCTTCGACGAATTCCTTGCCGGCCTGCCTGCCGGCATCCAGCTGTTTTCGCTGCTGCAGTCGAATCCGGCGTTGCTGAAGCTGATGGCGACGATCATGGGCGCAGCACCGCGGTTGGCCGCCATCATCACGCGCCGGCCGCATGTCTTCGATGGCCTGCTCGATCCGGCGCTGCTGAGCGAACTGCCCAACCGCGCCTATCTGTCGGCGCGCCTTGCCGCCTTCCTCGAAGGCGACAGGGCTTACGAGGAGGTGCTCGACCGGCTGCGCATCTTTGCTTCGGAGCAAAAGTTCCTGATCGGCGTCAGGCTGCTTGCCGGGTCGATCGATCCGCCGCGCGCCGGCCGCGCCTTTTCCGATCTCGCCGATCTGACCATCGAGGCGGCGTTGCAGGCGGTGACGGCGGAATTCGCGTTGCGTCATGGCTATATTGCCGGCGGCAGGGTCGCACTGCTCGGCATGGGCAAGCTCGGCAGCCGCGAACTGACGGCGGGTTCCGACGTCGACCTTATCCTGCTCTACGATCACGACGCCGATGCCGAGGAGTCCGACGGCGACAAGCCGCTTGCCCCGTCGCATTACTACAGCCGGCTGACGCAGCGGCTGATCGCCGCCGTTTCCGCGCCGACCGCCGAGGGCGTGCTCTACGAGCTCGACCTTCGCCTGCGACCGTCCGGCAACAAGGGGCCGGTGGCCACGCACGTCGATGCCTTCAAGAAGTACCAGCGCCAGGACGCCTGGACGTGGGAGCATATGGCGCTGGCGCGGGCCCGCACGATCGGTGGCGATGCCGAGCTCTGCCGCGAGGTTGAGGAGGAAGTTGCCGCAGTGCTCGCTCTGCCGCGCGATCCAGCCAAGGTGATGGCCGAGGCATCCGAGATGCGCGCCATGGTCGACAAGGAGAAGCCGCCGCGCGATCCCTGGGACATCAAGCTGATCCCGGGCGGCCTCATAGATCTCGAATTCATTGCCCAGGTTGCGCTGATCACGGGAAAGATCGAGGCAGGCCGCAGGGCCACCGGCACGGCCGAGGTCCTATCGCGCCTGGCGCCGGATTTCGCCGGCGCCCAGGTCAGGCAGGAACTGGTGGATGCCTATTCGCTCTATCTGGCGCTGACCCAGATGATACGGCTTTGCCTCACCGGCGCATTCGAACGCGACGACGTTCCGCCAGGGCTTTCGGATCTGCTTCTGGCGGTGACCGACCTGCCGGATTTCGGGGTGCTTGAAGCGCATCTCAAGGAGACGTCGCAGAAGGTCAGAAAGGATTTCGACCTTCTGCTTCGTGCGAAACAACCGTGACGGCAACCAGCCGTACGGGCGAGAGCATCGGACCCGAAATTGCGACCTTTTTTTGGGAGGTTCCGATGTTCAATCAAAGAGATAGAGCGGGGGATGAAGGTCCGCCGCTCTAGCATCGGGGGTGACGATGCAACAGGAGAAGACCATGAGAAAGACAACCAGACTTGCACTCGTTTTCGCAGCCCTGGCCGGCGCCGTCGGCACCGCAGCCTATGCAGACGAGCACTCCGGCGCCGGGCCGCGCGACGGCATGATGATGCGCCTCGGCAAGGTCATGAAGGACAATGACGGCACCATCACCTTCGACCAGTTCTCCGACGCCATGAACGCGCGGCTGAAGAAGATGGTCGCTGACAATGGCGGCAAGCTGACCGTGGCACAGCTCGCCGACGCGCTGGAGAAGGCACGCTTCGAGCAGATGGCCAGGCGCATCATCGCCCGCTACGACACCAAGGGCGACGGGACGCTGACCGCCGACGATATCACCAGCCGCCAGAAGAAGGTGTTCGCCATGCTCGACCGTGACAATGACGGCAAGATCGAGAAGAACGAACTGCCGAAGGGTCTCGGCCGCCACCGCCAATGGGACGGCGAGGGCAATGATGGCGCTGACGGCATGCAGTGAGAATTGACAACCGCTCCGGCGGCGCGAGCCGCCGGAGACTTATCTGGTCATTCAGGCAGCCGCCCTGACCGCCTGCGCGACTTTCCTCATCGGGATGCGTACCGAGACGATCGTGCCGATGCTTTCGGTCGAACGGATCTTCAACGCGCCACCCTGAAGCTCGGCCAGCGAGCGCGAGATGGCGAGGCCGAGGCCGGAGCCGGTATGGCTCTTGGAGAACTGGTTTTGCACCTGTTCGAATGGCCGTCCGAGCTTGCTCAGCGCCGCTTTCGGGATGCCACAGCCATTGTCCTCGATCGTCAGGATCAGCGCGCTGGAAATGCTGCGGGCTCTGACCGAAATGTGGCCGCCTTGCCCGGTGAACTTCACCGCATTGGACAGAAGGTTGATGAGGATCTGCTTGATCGCCCTGCGGTCGGCGAACAGCGTCAGCGAATCGGCGATGCGGGTTTCGACGGTGATCGACTTTTCCGCCGCCTGCAGCGAGACGACGCGAACCGTCTCCCTGATGAGCGGGCAGAGATCGATTTCTTCCTGATCCAGGGCGAACTGGCCGGCCTCGATCTTCGACATGTCGAGGATGTCGTTGATCACGCCGAGAAGATATTTGCCGCTGCCGTTGATGTCGGTGGCATACTCTTCGTAGCGCGGCGACCCCATCGGCCCGAACAGCCGCCGTTCCATCAGTTCCGAGAAGCCGATGATCGCGTTGAGCGGCGTGCGCAACTCGTGCGACATGTTGGCAAGGAATTCGGATTTGGCCCGGTTTGCCGCTTCGGCCCGCTCGGTTTCCTTCATGTATTTGCGATTGAGCTCGACGAGCTCACGAGCCCGTTCTTCTTCCGCGCGGCGGGCAAGGCTGAGGTCGTGGATTGTCGCCATCAGCCGGCGCTCGCTGTCGACCAGCTTCTCCTGGTGCAGCTTGATCTGGGTGATGTCGGAGCCGACCGAGACGGTGCCGCCGTCCCTTGTCTGCAACTCGTTCACTTGCAGCCAGCGGCCGTCGGCAAGCTGGCGCTCGAAGGTTACGCCCCCCTGCGGTCCGTTGGTATTGGCAAGCCGTCGCTCCGAGGCGAAGGCCAGCATGCGTTGTTCCAGCACGGCGCGCGGGGCGCCCGGCATCACGTCGCGATCCGACAGGCCGTTGTCCTGCTGGTATTTGGAATTGCACATGATCAGGCGCTCGGACGAATCCCACAGCACGAAGGATTCGTTGATGTTTTCGATGGCCGTCCTCAGGCGCAGGTCCGCCGCTTCGGAGCGCAGCGCCAAGTGCCGCTGCTCGGTGACGTCGACGGCGATGCCGATCAGCTGGATCTCCGGCGCTTCCGGGTCGATAACCTGTGCTCTTGCGCGCATCCAAACCCATTGCCCGTCGGCATGGCGCATCCGGAACACCTGGTCGATATGGTCGATCTCGCGTGCGACGATCCTGTTGGCGAGTTCGAACAAATCGCCGTCCTCGGGATGAATGATTTCGTCGACTTCGCCGAACGACAGCATCGTGTCGCAAGGCTCGTAGCCCAGCATGTCGTACATCGAGCGCGACCAGTACATCTTGCCGCGCACCATGTCCCAATCCCACAGGCCGCAGCGGCCGCGCACCAACGCCATGTCGATGCGCTGGTGGGCTTCGAGATAGATGCGGTCGGCGGCCTGGGCACGCGCCGCCTGGCCGAAATAGGCATAAAGGATGACGATCAGCACGCCGGCCGTCAGCACGAACAGCGTGACATTGAGTGAGACCGTCTTCCGCCAGGCGTCAAAAACTGCCTCCTGCGGCACGAACGCTGCCGCGGCACCCTTTCGGCCATTTGCCAGGCTCACTGCCGCGTACCAGTCCTGTCCGCCGATGCTGACCTCCATAACTCCGGCGCGGTCGCCGAACATGAACAGCGGCTGCCCGCCCTGCACGACGCCATCGAGCGATCGGCCCTCCCAGTGCATCGACTGCGGCGATACGGCAATGATCTTGAAGGCGCTGTCGGTGATCGCCAGTACGTGGCTTCGGCCCATCGCGCCCTGACGACCGGTGCTCTCCAGCAGGTCCTGGATCGCACCTGGCGCGGAAACCATGGTAGCGTCGGCGATCGAACTGGCCAGTTGGCCGGCGGCCAGGGCAAGGATCGCCTTGGCGTCGCGCTCAATCTCGTCGCGCTCGTTCATCAGTGACAGAAAGCGCAGTACTGCGATGATCAACAGAAACATGATAATGAGGGCCGGTATCGATCGCCGCAACAGCGGCTCGGCTGCCAGCAGCCGTCGGTAGGCAGGTTCGGCGATGAGCCGCGTATTGCCCGCGAGACCGTCGTTTCGCGCCTCGCGACGCTCAAACGCCGTCCCACCGGGCGCGCCCCACGCGTCCGCCTTCGCCATAAATGGCACTCCCCGATTTTCTGTCCGCTTGACGATCCGGCAACGCCGCACTTCCGAATCGTCACTAAAGAATCAAAGGTGATTCGCCTTGTCCAGAGGCGCGGCGAAAAAAGATTAAAAATCGACTAAAATAATGGGTTTTCGGATGGTCTTCCCTTCTCCCACGACAAGGGGAGAAGGGGAGGTCGCTTACGCCAGGGTGCGCTCGACGATGTCTCGCAAATCGGCCGACAGCTTCTCGGTATTGGCGATTGAAAGCAACGCCTCCCTTGCCTTGGCCTGCCGCACGGGTTCGAGCGAGCGCCACGACCTGAGCGCCGTCGCCAGCCTGGCGGCCACCTGCGGGTTGCGTTTTTCGACCTGCAGCACCGTTTCGACGAAAAGCCGGTAGCCCTCGCCGTCGGCGCGATGAAAGCCGGTCTGGTTGGCGCTGGAAAACGTACCGATGAGCGAGCGTACCCGGTTCGGGTTGACCATCGAGAACGCTGGGTGGCTGGTCAAGGCGCGCACTGCGTCGACGGTTTGCGGACCGGGCACGCTGGCCTGGATCTGGAACCATTTGTCCATGACCAGCGGATCGGTTGCATATTTCGCCTCGAAATCGGCCAGTGCCTTGGTTGCCTCAGGTGAGCCGTGGTGACGGTGCGCAAGCACGGTCAACGCCGCGGCACGATCCGTCATATTGGTCGCCGATTGGAAGTGCCGGGCAGCGAGTTCCGCACCTCCCGGTAGCAAGGAGAGATAGTCCAGCAGGACATTGCGCAGCGCCCGCCGCCCGGCACTGGCCGCGTCCGGGCTGAACGGACCATTGTCGGCGAGCCGATCGTAGAAGTTGGAGAATATCTCGCGGTTGGCCTCGGCGATCGCAACTGCCAGCGCCGCGCGCGCCGCGAAAATGGCGTCGGGGTCGATGTTCTTGCCGATGTCGCGGGCGATATCGGCGTCGCCGGGCAGCGCCAGCGCCAGTGCCCGATAGGCGGGTTCGAGCGCCTCGTCGCCGGCTATTTTGCCGGTAAGCCCGGTCAGCCGGGCGCTAAACTCGGGTTGCGTGTGGTCCAGGATCTGGCGGAAAGCTGCAATCAGCGCATCGGTCAAAAGCGTGTTGAACGCCTGCCAGCGCGAGAAGGCGTCGCTGTCGTGGCCAGCCAGAAAAAACTGGTCGTCGGGCCGCTGCTCGACCGAAAGCGTCACCGGCGCCGAAAAGCCGCGGTTGAGCGACATGGCCGGCCGCTCGGCAATCCCGGAAAACCTGACGACATGGCGGCGTTTGCGGATATGGATGACGCCGTCCTCGACATTCGCCCCTTCCACGCCGCTATAGGCTGTCGCCTCTCCGCCGGCGCCGACCAGGCCGAAGGCAAGCGGAATGTGCATCAGCCGTTTGCGGCTTTCCGACGGCGTTGGCGGCACCGACTGCTCGATTTCGAGCGTGAATTCCTGCGCCGCAGGATTATACGCCGAACTGACGGTCAGGTTCGGCGTACCGGCCTGATGATACCAGAGCGAAAACTGCGACAGGTCGCGACCGGAAACGTCTTCGAACACCTTGATGAAGTCTTCGATCGTCGCCGCCTGGCCGTCGTGACGTTCGAAGTAGAGGTCCATGCCGGCGCGGAACGTCTCTGCGCCGAGGATGGTGTGGATCATGCGCACGACTTCCGAGCCCTTTTCATAGACCGTCGCCGTATAGAAATTGTTGATCTCGCGGTAGCGGCGCGGCCGCACCGGATGCGCCAGCGGCCCTTGGTCCTCGGGAAACTGATGGGCGCGCAGCGTACGTACCTCGGCGATGCGCTTGACGGCGCGCGAGCGCTGATCGGCGGAGAATTCGTGGTCGCGGAAAACGGTCAGGCCTTCCTTCAGGCAAAGCTGGAACCAGTCACGGCAAGTGATTCTGTTACCTGTCCAATTGTGGAAATACTCATGCGCAATGATGGCTTCGATATTGGCGAAATCGGCGTCGGTCGCGGTTTCCTGGTCGGCGAGCACATATTTGTCGTTGAAGATGTTGAGGCCCTTGTTCTCCATCGCGCCCATATTGAAGTCGGACACGGCGACGATGTTGAAGACATCGAGGTCGTATTCGCGGCCGAATGCCTCCTCGTCCCATTTCATCGACCGTTTCAAAGCGTCCATGGCGTAGCCGGCGAGCCTCTCTTTACCCGGTTCGACATAGATTCCGAGCTCGACCTTGCGGCCAGACAGGGTAATGAAGCTGTCCGAGATCTTGCCGAGGTCGCCCGCCACCAGCGCAAACAAATAGGACGGCTTGGGGAAGGGGTCGTGCCAGACCGCATAGTGCCAGCCGCCGGCAAGCTCGCCGCTGCCGGCCGGGTTGCCGTTGGACAAAAGCAGCGGCGCCTCATTGCGCTGAGCTTCGATACGCACCGTATAGACCGACAGGATGTCGGGACGGTCGAGGAAATAAGTGATGCGGCGAAAGCCTTCGGCCTCGCATTGCGTGCAATAGACGTCGCTGGAGCGATAGAGGCCCATCAGCGCTTCGTTCTGCGCCGGCGCCAACACGGTTTCAATTCTCAGCTGGAAGCGCCTTGTGGCAGGGGGGCTGATGATTGTCAGTTGATCGGGCGTGACGAGAAAATCCGCAGGCCTCGATTCCTGGCCGTCGATGGCGATACTGCGGAGCGTCAGCCCGTCGCCATCCAGCACCAGTGGCACCGACGCGGCAATCTCGTCGCGACGTTCGACCGTCAGCACGGCGGTGACATGCGTTGCTTCAGGCGAAAGGCGGAAAGTCAGGCTGGTTTCCGGAATCAGATAATCACTAGGGCGATAGTCCTCGAGTTTGAAGACCTGGCCGGTATCTGTGCGCATTCCTTGATTTTTCCTGTCGATCCGGGAGCGGCGGGCGGGTCCGCTGGTCCAAATAATTTGAAGCCTGCGCTCTTTACACGAAACACTCCCTCGACAAAACTGCAGCGACGTCTATTTCCGGCGATCATTTCCCAAGCATCATCGCGAGGCTTCCATGACCATCGTCACGCCGAAATTCGGGATGAGCGCCTCTGTGTTGCGTCGCGAGGATCGGGCCTTCATCGAAGGCGCCGGGAAGGCGGGTACGATCGGGTCGACGCCTGCCGCGCTCGATGCGGTGGCCGACGCGCTCTACCGCACCTACGGCATCATGCCGGCAACGCCGGCGTGCATCTGCGCGGCGATCCAGGAAGCAAAAGGGGCGTGACAGCCAGACCGGATTTGCCGGTGCTTGCTGCCGGCGACCTTGCCGGCGAGCACAGCACGCTGACCGGGATCGTGCTCAAGATCGTATCGGTGGCGGTCTTCGTCGGCATGTCGTCCTGCATCAAGGCGGCAGGCACCGTGCCGGCGGGCCAGATCGTCTTCTTCCGCTCCTTCTTTGCCATCTTTCCGATCATCGCCTTCCTCGCCTTCCAGGGAAAACTCGGAACCGCCTTTTCGACAAAGCGCCCTCTCAACCACATTGCGCGCGGCGTCGTCGGTGTCTGTGCCATGGGGCTCGGCTTCTTCGCGCTGACGCGGCTGCCGCTGCCGGAGGCGATCACGCTGAACTACGCGCAGCCGCTGCTGGTCGTGGTGTTCAGTTCGATCTTCCTCGGCGAAGCCATCCGCATATATCGCTGGAGTGCGGTTGCCGTCGGCCTGGTCGGGGTGCTGATCATCTCATGGCCGGAACTGACGCTGCTCAGTTCGGGCGCTGCCCTTGGCGATCAGGAGGTGCTCGGCGTCATCGCCGCCCTCATAGCCGCGGCGATCTCGGCCATCGCCATGCTCCTGGTTCGTAACCTCGTCCAGAGCGAGCGGACGGCGACCATCGTGCTGTGGTTTTCGGTAACCGCGAGCCTCATGGCGCTGCTTTCGCTGCCATTCGGCTGGCAGGCGCTGACGACGGCACAGGCCGGGCTTCTGATTGCCGCGGGTTTTTGCGGCGGGCTTGGCCAGATCCTGATGACCTCGGCCTATCGCCATGCCGAGGCTTCCGTCGTGGCACCCTTCGAATACACTTCGATGATCCTCGGCGTCGTAGTCGGGTATCTGGTCTTTGGCGACGTCGCCACGATCAACATGCTGGTCGGCGGCATGATCGTGGTTGCGGCGGGGATTTTCATCATCTGGCGCGAGCGCCAGCTTGGTCTCGAACGCACCCGCACCCGCAAGGCCGTCGCGCCGGAAGGGTGATCACGGCTTCACTGCGTCAGTCCGCTCTGTCGCCAGCCGCACCAGCACCGCCCGCGTCTGTTCGTCGGCGGGGAAAAAAGATTCGATCGCCAGCTCCGACAGCGTCACGTCGAGCGGCGTGCCGAACACGGTGATGGTGCTGATGAACGACAGCACCGCGTCGCCATGGGCAAGCTTGAGCGGATGGACAATCGCGTTCGGTTCGACCGGCGCCGGCCGGCTGCCTCTAAGGCCGGACGGATAGGCCCGAAGCTCGCGCTCGAGCTCGACAAGAACCGGATCGGCGGTAGCGTCGTTCTGCCGCTTCAGCCGCTCCAGAAGATGCGTCCACCATTCCGCTAGGTTGACGATACGCGGCGCGATGCCGCCGGGATGCAGGCTGAGGCGCAAAACGTTGACCGGCGGCTTCAGCAGGGAGGCATCGGCGACATTGGCGAGGAACGGGCCGATGGCGGCGTTCGCCGACACCAGGTTCCAATGCCGGTCGACGGCAAGCGCCGGGAACGGCTCGTGCGCCTTGAGCACGGTCTCGACCGCCGCCATCGCCGGTGCCATCGAGGCATCGTCAAGTGGTCGTTCGCCGAAGCTCGGGGCAAAGCCGGCGGCCAGCAGCAGCTGGTTGCGCTGCCTGAGCGGGATCGAAAGCTGCTCCGCCAGATGCAGCACCATGTCACGCGAGGGTGCGGCGCGGCCGCTTTCAACGAAACTCAGATGCCGCTGCGAGATCTCGGCCTCCATAGCCAGGTCGAGCTGGCTCATGCGCCGGCGTGTACGCCATTCGCGAATGAGACTGCCGGCGGAAATCTGGGCTGCTGTCATAACGAGATGACTAGGCCGGCAGTGGGCGCATTTCAATTACCTGCGAAGTCATGATGCCGCCCTTCCTTCCTCGCAAGGGGAGAACTGAAGACGCGCTCTGCACCATTACCCAAGCGCCCGCAACTTCGCCTTCACTTCGAGGAAATCCCGCCACGCCAGCTTCTTGTGCGCCGGCGTTCTCAGCAAATAGGCCGGATGCAGGGTCGGCATGGCAGGAATGGCGACGCCGGACGGGGTCGTGTGGACGCGCCAGTTGCCGCGCAGCCGCAATATGCCTTCGGAGGTGTTGAGCAGGGTCTTTGCCGACGGGCCGCCGAGATTGACCAGCACCTTCGGATTGACCAACTCGATCTGCCGCTCGATGAACGGCCGGCAGATCTCGGTCTCGTGCGGGGTCGGCGTGCGGTTGCCGGGCGGCCGCCAGGGAATGACATTGGCGATGTAGACGGACGTCCGGTCAAGACCGATCGCGGCCAGCATGCGGTCGAGCAGCCGGCCGGAGCGGCCAACGAACGGCAAGCCCTCTATGTCCTCATCGCGACCCGGCGCTTCGCCGACCAGCATCACCTCGGCAGTCGGATTGCCGTCGGCGAACACAAGGTTCTTGGCGGTGAATTTGAGATTGCAGCCGTCGAATGCCGCCATATGCTGGCGAAGCTCGTCGAGGCTTGCCGCCGATCTCGCCAGTTGCCGCGCCAATGCCGCTTGCGCCTCGTCGGGCACCGTTGACATGGCCGGGGACGTTCGCACTGCCGGTGCCGTATTGGGTCTCTCGCCCATTTCGGCGCGCGACACGCTCGTCGAGCGTTGTGGCGCCGCATTTTCACCGGCCGGCATAGCGGCCGCCGCAGGCACCCGCTCCGGTGGCCTGGCTTCTGCAAACCTGTTTACCGGGTGTTCTTCAAGTGCCTCGTCGACGCCGGCGCTGGCGTAGAAGGCCAGCAGCTCGGCGAGATCGGCTCGGCTATTGTGGGGGGCGGCAGTCATGGTTTCACATTCGGCCGCAAAGCTTGAATTTGCAAGTTCAGCTCGACGGTATGCGCGGATCCTGCACCAGATAGAACGTCCAGCGCGGCGTGTAGTCGGTGATCAGGAAATAGAAGCTGGCGGTCTTCAGCGGGTCGATCTTGCCGTTCTTGAACAGCAGGCGGTCATACGGTTCGAAATTGCGGTCGAAATCGGCGTAGCTGCTCGACCAGATATTTTCAGGCGTTTTGTTGCGCTGGTCAAACGACAGGCCGTCGCCGAACACGCTCGGCTGGTCGAGGATCTCCTGGAGTTCGAACTGGAACTCGACCCAGGCCTGGCCGCTATTGTTGAGCACGTCGATGCGCATATACATCAGACCATTGGCGAAGTCTCCCGCCTTGCCGAACGGCTGGATCGGCTTTGTCGTGCGAATGGCAAGCGTTACCGGCGTCGCTGAATTCAACTCTTCGGTGATGACCAGCGGATCCTCTTTCGTGCCGATGCCGGAAGCCCCGGTGATGCGGAAGCCGCCGCGCTCGTCGGAAAAGGAATAGGCGCCGGTCGCCCAGACCAGTTGCTGCTCGGCATGGGCATCGAGAGCCGTCAGCGGCAGAAGCGCCAACAGCGCCGCACGGCAAATCCGGCCGGGCGTGAAAAAAAAGCGCGTCGATGAAAAGCCAGCCGGCCTGAATATGCGCATGGCGGGAAGTATGGCCGATAAGCAAGCCGTCGAACAATTAAAAACATCAGTGCGACATATCTGTGCAAACGGAATAGGATTGAAGATTGATGCTCGCCACCGCGAATCTGTGTGGCAGGACGCGACTTTTTGACGAAATCGGTATTGTCACGTCCGCGCCGGTTTCCCGTCGCTATTTGATGCGCTATGCAGCGCGTGAGCCAGCAAGATGCCGGGAATAGCGAGCCAGTGAGGGGTCGATGAGCGATATCGAACGCGAAAGCATGGAATTCGACGTGGTCATCGTCGGCGCCGGCCCGGCCGGCCTCGCCGCCGCGATCCGTCTCAAGCAGGTCAATCCCGAGCTTTCCGTCGTCGTGCTGGAAAAGGGCGGCGAAGTCGGCGCGCACATCCTGTCCGGCGCCGTCGTCGATCCGATCGGCATCGACCGGCTGCTGCCCGGCTGGCGCGAAGAGGAGGGTCATCCCTTCAGGACACCGGTCACCGACGACCATTTCCTGGTTCTCGGCCCCGCCGGTTCGTTCCGTCTGCCCAACATACTGATGCCGCCGCTGATGAACAATCACGGCAACTATATCGTCTCGCTCGGCAATGTCTGCCGCTGGCTGGCGACCAAGGCCGAGGCGCTGGGCGTCGAGATCTATCCGGGCTTTGCCGCGGTCGGCCTGCTCTACAACGAGGCCGGTGCGGTCACCGGCGTCGTCACCGGCGACATGGGCGTCGAGAAGGACGGCACGCACGGTCCGGGCTTTGCGCCGGGCATGGCGCTGATGGGCAAATATGTCTTGATCGGTGAGGGCGCGCGTGGCTCGCTCGCCAAGCAGCTGATCGCCAAATACCACCTTTCCGACGGCCGCGAGCCCGGAAAATACGGCATCGGCCTCAAGGAACTCTGGCAGGTCAAACCGGAAAACCACCGGCCGGGCCTTGTGCAGCATTCCTTCGGCTGGCCGCTCGATATGAAGACCGGCGGCGGCTCCTTCCTCTACCATCTCGAGGACAACCAGGTGGCAGTCGGCTTCGTCGTTCACCTGAACTACAAGAACCCCTATCTGTCGCCCTTTGACGAGTTCCAGCGCTTCAAGACCCATCCGGCGATCCGCGGCACCTTCGAGGGTGCCAAGCGGCTGGGCTATGGTGCCCGCGCCATCACCGAAGGCGGCTGGCAGTCGGTGCCGAAACTGTCCTTCCCCGGCGGTGCGCTGATCGGCTGCGCGGCCGGCTTCGTCAACGTGCCGCGCATCAAGGGCTCGCACAATGCCGTGCTCTCCGGAATGCTGGCGGCCGAGCATGTCTGTGATGCGATAGCCGCCGGCCGCGCCAATGACGAGCTGGCCTCCTATGAGGCCACCTGGCGCGCCACCGATATCGGCAAGGACCTGAAGAAAGTGCGCAACGTCAAGCCGCTATGGTCACGCTTCGGCACCATTGTCGGCGTCGGCCTTGGGGGGCTCGACATGTGGCTGAACACGCTGTTCGGCTTCTCGGCCTTCGGCACGATGAAGCACGGCAAGGCCGACTACGCCACGCTGGAACCGGCCGCCGCGCACCAGAAGATCGCCTACCCGAAGCCGGACGGGGTGCTGACCTTCGACCGGCTGTCGTCGGTGTTCCTGTCCAACACCAACCACGAGGAGAACGAGCCGGTGCATCTGCTCGTCGCCGACATGGACCTGCAAAAGCGCTCCGAGCATGACGTCTATGCCGGGCCCTCGACGCGTTACTGCCCGGCCAGCGTCTACGAATGGGTCGACAAGGACGGCAATGCCGCCGCCGATCCTGCGGCAGAGGATGTGCGCTTCGTCATCAACGCGCAGAACTGCGTGCACTGCAAGACTTGCGATATCAAGGACCCGAACCAGAACATAAATTGGGTGCCGCCACAGGGCGGCGAGGGCCCGGTCTACCAGAACATGTAAGTCACAAGGTTTGTTCCGGACTAAACAAGATGAGGAGCAGCGCAACCGTAGGATTGTTGAATAAACCGCCTGCCTGTGTTTCCTTTCTGCGGCGACAGGGAGGAAGGAAAAATGCGCCTGGCAGTTCTGACGAGCGTTGTGGCGATCGGGGCATTGTGCGCCCCTGCAGCCTTGGCCGGCACTAAGGTGCTGGTCAAGACACGAACTTACAACATTGCCGGAACCACCGGCGCGGCCCTGATCGAGGCCATGGATCGCAGTGGGCCGAAGCACGGCTTCATGACCCACGCCATCGCGCAAACCGGCTACAGCGTCGGTGATTGGACCTTCGACGCCCATCAGGAAAACGGCGTCTGCCGCCTGCGCCAGGCCAACGGGACGCTCAATCTCTTCTATACCTATCCCAAACTGGTCTCAGCCCCATCGCCTGCGCTGCAGAAGCGCTGGAAGCGGTTCTTCGCTGGCGTCCGCGCCCATGAAGAGACCCATGGCCGCATCGCCAGACAGATGATGCGGGCCACCGAAAAGTCGGTTCGAGGGCTGACAGTCGCTGATGACCCGCACTGTTTCGAGGCACGTCGCGAGGCAAAGCGCCGGATCAATGCCATCTATGCCGAATACGAGGCAAAGCAGATCGCCTTCGATGCGCACGAGCATCGCGACGGCGGCCCTGTCGAGCACCTCATCCGCGCTTTTGTGGGCCAGTAATAAGCCAGGTCGAGACTGGACTGCGGATTTTCAGCTTCGCGTCCCGCCAGGCAGCGCTGCAAGCGCGGTCGCCGTCTGGTGCTCGTCGAGCGACCGTAGCGAAAACTCCACCAGCACCGGCAGATGGTCTGAGCCGGTGTCCTCAAGGGTCGACGCCGAACGGATAACGATGGCGCCCTTGCTGAAAACCTGGTCGATCGGCAGTCCGGCGAAGCGCAGGAAATCCGGCAGCTTTCTGTAGAGCCAGGTCGGCCCGACCGACGGCATTACAGTCAGCTTGCCAAGCGATGCGACGCGCCGGACAGCGGCGCTCCATGGCGCTGCGTTGCAGTCGCCCGCCAGTATCGACGTCTCGCCAAGCGAGGCGATTTCGTCAGACAACCCTCCAATCTGCCGTGATTGGTTGTGCGGCCATGGCCAGGTGAGGTGGATGGCGCCGACATCGACGTCGGTTCCGCCAAAATCGACCGTGGCGATCGCCATCGCGCCGCGGCTGTCGCAGTGCGGCGCCGTGCCTGTGGCAAACGGTCGTCTGGACAGCAACGCAACGCCGAACACGCCATTGGGATACGGGCAGAGGATCCGGTAGGGATAAGCGCCGGACAGCAGCCCAAGCTTTGCTTTCCACATCTCGGACACCTCGTCGAGGGTGATCACATCGGGCTGGGTCCGGCCGATCAGCGACAGCACCTTCTCGGGTGTTGGATTGTTGAACCTGAGGTTCATCTGCAACAGGCGGTAGACTGGCTCGTCACCGGGTTTGGCTTCGTAGGCGGCCTGCACCTGCCATAGCCGCGAAAGCGGCAAGGCATTCGACGTGGTGGCAAAGGAGGCTATCGCAAACAGCAAGGCGGCCGCGGCCTGCAGGCGAAACGAGGTGGCGAGCAGGGGCAGAGCGCAAAGCGCCATCAGCACCGAAAAATGGACGCGGAAATGAGCAAAGGAATCGAGGGCCGGATGCAGCGATCCGAAAAACCCGGCCACCAGCGCGGCCGAGAGTGCAAGCATTGCGACGAATGCCAGCGCAACCGTCATGTCCCGAATACGTGCCATCGCTTTGTCTATCGGCAGAAGTGCGGCTCAATCAAGATGACGAAATGTCCTGACCCGGACCGACACATGCGATTCGGCATTTACTGGAAGGCCGTTTCCGAAAAGCTCCTGAGCTTGCGCGAATGCAGTCGCTCCATCGGCATTTCAGCCAGCTTCTCCATCGCCCTGATGCCGATGGTCAGGTGCTGCGCCACTTGCCGCTTGTAGAACTCGGTCGCCATGCCGGGCAGCTTCAATTCGCCATGCAGCGGCTTGTCGGATACGCAAAGCAGCGTGCCATAGGGAACCCGGAAGCGGAAGCCGTTGGCGGCGATCGTTGCCGATTCCATATCGAGCGCGATCGCCCGCGACTGCGACAGCCGCTGCACCGGCCCGCGCTGGTCGCGCAGCTCCCAGTTGCGGTTGTCGATAGTGGCGACGGTGCCGGTGCGCATGATGCGCTTGAGGTCGTAGCCGGAAAGCCCGGTGACCTCGGCGACCGCTTCCTGCAGCGCCACTTGGATTTCAGCCAGCGGCGGGATCGGCACCCAGACCGGAAGATCGTCGTCGAGGACATGGTCTTCCCGAACGTAGGCGTGTGCCAGCACATAATCGCCCAGCGCCTGCGTGTTGCGCAGGCCGGCGCAATGGCCGAGCATCACCCAGGCATGCGGCCGCAGCACCGCAATATGGTCGGTGATGGTCTTGGCGTTGGAGGGGCCAACGCCGATATTGACCATGGTGATGCCGCCATGATTCGGCTTCTTCAGATGATAGGCCGGCATCTGCGGCAGGCGAGGGGGGGCAGCACCCTCACCAGGCGCGCTGTCGCCCACTTTGGTCACGATATTGCCCGGCTCGACGAACTCTACATATCCGTCACCGCCATTGGCCATCAATTCGCGTGCACGGGCGACGAATTCGTCGATGTAGAACTGGTAGTTGGTGAACAGCACGAAGTTCTGGAAATGCTGGGGACTGGTCGCCGTATAGTGCGACATCCGATGCAGCGAATAGTCGATCCGTTGTGCCGTGAACGGCGCCAGCGGCCGTGCCTCGCCCAATCCCACTTCGAATGTACCGTTGGCGATCTGGTCGTCGGTGCCGTCGAGATCCGGCACGTCGAACAGGTCACGGATCGGCCGTTTGATGCGTTCCGCAGCGGCACCGTCGACATGCGTGCCTTCGAGAAAGGCGAAATGCAGGGGGATAGGAGTGGTCGATTCTGAAACCGTGACCGGAACGCCGTGGTTGCGCATGATCAGCCGAAGCTGTTCGGTGAGATAGCTCTCGAAAAGAGCAGGCTGGGTGATTGTGGTTGAGAAATGCCCCGGCGTCGGCATGTGACCATAGGCCTGCCTCGAGTCGATCTGGGTGAACGAACTCGTGGTGACGCCGATCTCCGGATAGAAGGCCCGGTAGCGTTTGTTGTTGTCGCCGCCCGCGGCGAGCGCGGCAAATGAATCGCGCAGGAACTTGGTGTTGCGGTCGTAAAGCACCTGCAGGGCCGCGACCGCCTTCTTGGCATCGTTGAAGCTCTGTCGGCCGAACGGCTCCGGCGTGACGACCGATTCAATGGCTTGAGGATAGATTCGCTTTTCCATGACCCAATATAGAGAGTTGGGCGCGCAGTTGGGAGGGGGTAAGGCGGTCTCAAAACGCCCTGTCGGCGGTTTTCTTTCCGGCGGCCTAGCCTCGCCGCAAGCTGACCAGCAGCACAAAGCCGACGCCGGACTTTCTCAGCGCAGGCGCCTCGATGGTCGAACCGGCATCGGCGCGCATCGTCGGCACGGCCAGGACCGGGGCCGCCAGAACCGTCAGGATGAGTGCCGTCCGCGGCAGAAGCCGAAGGATCTTGACGACATTGGCGGTGAGGTGGGTCATGGCGTGGGTTTCAATATCTCGCTGTCGAGTTCAGTGGCGAAGCTGGTTCGGGCAACCGAGCCGGCAGGAAATGGCCACATCCCAGGCGCGATCCGGCCGGCCGGCTTCGGCGACAAGGACGGCGAACAACATGCCGAACAGGCTCATCAGCAGGCAGACGATGGTGAAGCGGCGGGCAAGCATCGGGCGGTGTCTCCTTCAACACGCATCATAATGCCTTGCCTAGGGTGAACCGGCTCTGATCCCGGCGTTCATCTGGGGTTCAAAATGGTTGATGATCTCTGGGCGGGCCGCCTTGAAAGCAGTGACCTATGGCGAGCCGCGGCTGCGAGACCGATATATGAAAACAGGGCCGACTGGCCCCGCGCACCCCGGCAGGAATGGCACGATCAGAGCTTGTGCCAGGTCTGGCTCTTGCAGATCAGCCCGCCGAACACGCAGCCGCTCATCTTGAGCGAATTGCCGGAAAGCGAAGCCTTGCCCGAATAGGTCTTGTCGGTTTCGGGGTCGGTTATGGTGCCGGCATATTTGTTGTCGCCGGCCACCTTCAGTGAACCGATGTTCTTGCCGGCAAATTTGCCGGATTTGAGCGTAATCGAAAATGCCCCGCCGCCACCCGAAATGGCGGCAGTCGCTCCGGCTTGCGTTTTCCAATTGCCTTCGATCGGATCGGCCCATGCCGCGCCGGTCATCATTATTGCGGCCGCGAGGGCCAGACTCACGTATCGAAACATGTCTTTCCTCCCTCAGGCAAGTCCAATCGGGATCCGTCCCGGCTGTCTGCCCCTTACGCAAACGTAAGCTAGTCCAGCTCCCGGAAAAACAAAAGCGGTGCCGCGACGGAAGGGTTGCGGGTTTTTGCCCGCTCCCGAACGGCCGCGCCGGCGAAAAATGAAACGGGCCGCACACGTCTTTGTCTTCTGTGGTTAGCGGAGTCTTGATCCGCGCCTCGCAAGTTTTCTTCAAATTTTGTGCAAACTGGCGCAGTTGCTGGCTTTGTATCCTTAACGAATTTTCGCGTTTACCTCTTGTTTTAGCTTTGTTTTCCTCAAATTAAGCACGCCATTTAACGACGGATTCAAGCCTCCGCGGCATCCTCGAAAGCATCGAAAGAGCGGCCGCCCCCGAAGGTAATCAAGGACACCGAGGGACAGACGGAAACAGCTCTCGGGAGCCAGAACAGGGGATTTGAAATGGCACGTTTTGAAATGCTTGAAGCCGGCTTCGGCGCCATGGGGGCAACTGCCCAGGCCGATATTCTTTTCGAGTTGGGCATGATGTATGCGACCGGCCGTGATTGCGAGACCGATGTCGTCGCCGCCCACAAATGGTTCAACATCGCCGCGATCAAGGGTTCGGCCCGCGCCGCGGAACTGCGTTCTGAATTGTCGGCCGCCATGTCGAAAGTCGAGATCGCCAGGGCGCTGCGCGAAGCCCGCGAATGGATGACGATGCACTGAATTCGCCGACACTGAGTTCACTGACAGGGACGCTTCGGGTCAAGGCCGCGCAGACGGCTGGCCCCGAAAAAAAAGAGGCCGCGCAAGATGGCCGACCAATTCAAAACCAAGAACACGGCAGGCTGATCGGGCCGAGCCGTGCAACTGACAGGGAAAGCCAGCGGGTTCCGGCGCTGATGCGCCGGCAAGCTCAACGGCAAAAGCCGCGACCCGGCCGGAACAGGGCTGGCGCGGCTTTGTCTTTGGGACCGCATGTTACAGGCCCAATCGAGTGCCGACGATGCGTCTAGACAGCTCCGGCGAAGGATGAAATTCTCCCGCCACTCTGGAAGAGGCGCGGCCGGGCGGCTGCGCGAGAGTGGAGGAGTTATGTCACCATGAAGAAATTCAGTATTTTGAGCGCAGCCATATTTGGCCTGATGATGACCGCGCCGGTCGCCTTCGCCGACGACGTCACCTTTTCGGTGGTCGGACCGATGACCGGGCAGCTTGCCACCATCGGCGATCAGTTCAAGCAAGGCGCGCAAGCCGCCGCCGACGCGATCAACGCGGCTGGCGGCGTCGACGGTCGCCAGATCAAGCTCGACATCGAGGATGATCAGTGCGATCCGAAGCAGGCGGTTTCGGTCGCCAACCGCATCATCGCCAATGGTGTCAAGTTCATCGATGGCCACGCCTGCTCGGGCTCCAGCATCCCGGCCTCCGCTGTCTACGCAGAAGCCGGTGCGCTGATGATGAGTCCGGCTTCCTCAAACCCGGTGTTGACCGACGCAGCGGCGAAGGCCGGCTGGCCGACGATCATGCGCCTCTATACGCGCGACGATGCGCAGGGCGCTTTTATTGGTCCCTGGATCGCCAAGAAATATGCCGGCAAGAAAGTCGTCATCCTGCACGACAAGAGCGCCTATGGGCAGGGCGTGGCCGATGCCGTGAAGGCAACGATGAACCAGAACGGTCTCAATGAAATCCTCTACGAGGGCATCAACGCCGGCGAGAAGGACTATTCCGCGCTTGTTACCAAGCTCAAGGAGCTGAAGGCTGACGTCGTCTATTTCGGCGGCTATCACCCCGAAGCCGGCCTCATCCTGCGCCAGTCGGCGGAGCAGAACCTCAAGTTCCAGTTGATCATGCCGGACTCGATCGCTTCGCCGGAATTCTGGCAGGTTGCCGGTCCGGCCGGCGAAGGCACCATGTTCGTCTTCCCATCGGATCCGCAGTCGAAGCCCGAAGCCAAGGAAGCCATCGCCAAGATCAAGGCCGGCGGCTTTGTGCCGGAGGGCTTCACGCTGTTTTCCTATGCCGTGATCCAGGCATTCGCCGAGGGCATCAAGCGCGCCGGCAGCGACGACCCGGCCAAGGTCGCCGAGGCGTTGAAGAACGGCCAGCCGATCAGCACGGTTGTCGGGCCGGTCACCTTCGACGAGAAGGGCGACCTCAAGAACGCCAGCTACGACATCAACCAGTGGCATGACGGCAAATACGCGCCGATCCAGCCCTGATAGAACTATGTTGTAATTGAAAATGGCCGGCTCAAACCCGGCCATTCTCATCTCTGCGGTGCCTTTTGTGACGCGCTCGGGGTCACTTCGTGGATAAGGAAACTGCGGTCAGTTGTGGTTCCTCGGCAAAGCGAACCAGCACGGTTCCGTCGGTGACCTGCGCGCCTTCGGCGGCGATCTCGGCGATAAGCCCGTCATGGGGCGCGGCAATGGTGTGCTCCATCTTCATCGCCTCCAGGATCAGCAGCGGCTGGCCCTTGATCACGGCCTCGCCTTTTGCCGCACGCACCAATTTGACCAGGCCCGGCATCGGCGCGCGCAGGCTGCCGGAAGCGGCGGCTTCGTCGGCTCGCGCCAGCGGGTCCGGCACGGCAAAATCGTAGCCGATAGCGCCCTCGAAGACGGTGACGTGGCCCGGCCAGCGGGCGAGGCGAGGGGTGGTACGGAGATCATGCGAATTGACGCTGTCATAGGGCGCTTCCAGCGCCACCTCGAACCGTCTGTCCGGCTGCACCGACACGCGCGCGACGATCTCCTGCTCGCCAAACTTCAGCAGCATGCGCCGCACTACAGCGTGGAAATGCGCATAGCCGGCCAGCGACAACCAGGGATCGTCCGAGGACGGCATGTCGCGCGCACCGGACGCGGCAAGTGCCGCGGCGGCAATCGTCTCACCGCTCGGCGGCGCAACCGCCGTCAACGCCTGCTGATGCCTGGAGATCAGGCCGGTATCGAGATCGCCCGCCGCAAAAGCTGCATCAGCGGCCAGCGCGGCAAGAAAGCCAGTGTTGACGGTCGAGCCGGCGATTTCGGTCTGCGACAGCGCCTCGCCAAGTGCCGTGAGCGCCGCCCGTCTGTCCTTGCCATGGACGATCAGCTTGGCGATCATCGGGTCGTAAAACGGGGAAATCGCATCGCCGGCGCACACACCGGTTTCGACGCGCATGGTCGCACCCTCCGGTGCCGGCTGCGGAAATTTCAGATGGTGCAACGTGCCGGTCGCCGGCAAAAACCCTCTTGCCGCGTCCTCGGCATAGATGCGCGCCTCGAAGGCGTGGCCGGAGAGCGCGATCTCGCTCTGCGTCTTCGGCAGTTTTTCGCCGGAGGCTACCCGCAACTGCCACTCGACCAGGTCGATGCCGGTGACCATTTCGGTGACGGGGTGCTCGACCTGCAGGCGGGTGTTCATTTCCATGAACCAGAAACGGTCGGCCTTCAGACCTTGCGAGGCATCGACGATGAACTCGATGGTACCGGCGCCGGAATAGTGGATTGCCTTGGCGGCTTTCACCGCCGCTTCGGTCATTGCCTTGCGCAGTGCCGGCGTTATGCCCGGGGCAGGCGCCTCCTCGATCACCTTCTGGTGGCGGCGCTGTGCCGAGCAGTCACGTTCGTAGAGGTGCACGACATTGCCGAAACTGTCGCCGAATACCTGCACTTCGATGTGGCGCGGCTTGTCGACATATTTTTCCACCAAGACGCGGTCGTCACCGAACGCGGCTTTCGCCTCGCGCCGCGCGCCCGACAGTGCTTCCGAAAAATCATCGGGATGCTCGACGCGCCGCATGCCCTTGCCGCCGCCGCCGGCGCGCGCCTTGATCAATACGGGGTAGCCTATCTCGCGCGCCTTGGAGGCGAGCAACACGATCTCCTGCGCTTCGCCATGGTAGCCCGGAACGACAGGCACGCCGGCCTTTTCCATCAGCCGCTTGGCCGCGTCCTTCAGTCCCATGGCACGGATCGAGGCCGCCGACGGCCCAATGAAGATCAGCCCGGCCGCGACCACCTGGTCGACGAAATCGGGGTTTTCCGAAAGAAAGCCGTAGCCCGGATGGATGGCCTCGGCACCTGTGGCCAAGGCCGCCGCAATGATCTTGTCGCCGCGCAGATAGCTTTCGTTGGCGGGAGAGGCGCCGATATGCACCGCTTCGTCGGCCATTTCGACATGCAAGGCGTGAGCGTCGGCATCGGAATAGACGGCGACGCTGCGCACACCCATCCTGCGTGCCGTGCGGACCACCCGGCAGGCGATCTCGCCACGGTTGGCGATCAGGATCTTGGCGAACATCGGGCCTCCCGGATTTGGCGCGGGCAAGCCCGGATCGGCGTTTGCCCGTCTACTTCGAAGCCGCGATCTGACAGTTGCCGCTGGCCGCCACCTTGTAGTACGCCCGTGCGCTCTGGCAGGATTTCATCGCCATGGCCTCTGCCGCCTTTTGCGACGAGGCGTTGTAGTGGGCGCCACACAGGACGTAACCGTCCCTGACCCGCACGAAAGACGTCGTGGCGTATGCCGAATGGCCGCTTGCAGCGACATAGGCCTTGTAGGCCTTGGTGCACTCGTCCTTGGCGCTGCCAGGCAGAAGTGGTGAAAAGCGCTTGTCGCCTTCGCTTCCGGCCAGCGATCCCGCCGCGCCAGTGCCTGGCGAAGCTAATATAAGTAACCCCGAAAGTATTGCGGCAGTAGTTTTCTGGAAAAGTTGCTGTTTCACCTTCGCCCAAGCCCCATTGACGTTGAAAAACAGCTATAGCCGCAATTTTTCTGTATGGCCAGTTGGATGACTGAAAATGGGTCTGCAGATTTCTCATGGCTGTGGATCACGCTTTGCCGAGTGCGGCAACGACCCGCTGATACAATTCGGCCGTCGGCTCGTCGAAGCAGCAGAAAATGACGGTTTCCGGAACGATGTTCTGGCCGATGAAGGCGCTCACGGTCCCGACAGCAATTTGCGTCGCCTGATCCTTTGGGTAGCGGTAGGCCCCGGTCGAGATCGCTGGAAACGCCACCGTCCGGCAGTCCTTTGCGGCGGCGATTTCGAGCGACCGGCGATAGCAGGAGGCGAGCAGTTCGGCTTCTCCTTTGCTGCCACCTTGCCAGACCGGCCCGACCGTATGAATGACGTAGCGCGCGGGCAGCCTGTAGCCCTTGGTGATTTTTGCGTCTCCGACCTTGCAGCCATGCAAGGTCCGGCATTCTGCCACAAGCTCGGGGCCGGCCGCGCGGTGGATAGCGCCGTCGACGCCGCCGCCTCCGAGAAGAGAGGTGTTGGCGGCGTTGACGATGGCATCGACCGCCAGCTTCGTGATGTCGCCGGTTTGAATGCGAATCCTCTGGCCGATTTCGCTCATCTCACATCCTGAACACGCCGAACCTTGTCTCTTCGATCTCGGCGTTGAGCGCGGCCGAAAGGCTGAGCGCCAGCACCTCGCGGGTCTTGGCCGGGTCGATGATGCCGTCGTCCCAGAGCCTTGCCGACGAATAGAGCGGGTGGCCTTCATGCTCGTATTTCATCAGGATCGGCTTCTTGAATTTCGCCTCCTCCTCGGCGCTCCATTCCCCGCCCTTGCGCTCGATGCCTTCGCGCTTGACCACGGCCAGCACCGTTGCAGCCTGCTCGCCGCCCATCACCGAAATGCGGGCATTCGGCCACATCCACAGGAAGCGTGGCGAATAGGCGCGTCCGCACATACCGTAATTGCCGGCGCCGAACGAGCCGCCGATGATCACGGTCATCTTCGGCACCTTGGCCGTTGCGACCGCCATGACCAGCTTGGCGCCGTCCTTGGCGATGCCGCCGGCCTCGTATTTCCGCCCGACCATGAAGCCGGTGATGTTCTGCAGGAAAATCAGCGGGATCCTGCGCTGGCAGCACAGCTCGATGAAATGCGCGCCCTTTAGCGCGCTTTCCGAAAACAGCACGCCATTGTTGGCGATGATGCCGACCGGCATGCCGCTGAGATGGGCAAAACCGGTGACCAGCGTGGTGCCATAATTCTGCTTGAACTCATCGAATTCGGAGCCGTCGACTGTGCGGGCGATTACCTCGCGTACGTCGTAGGGCTGGCGCAGATCCGTCGGCACGATGCCGTAGAGTTCATGTGGATCGTGAAGCGGCGGAACCGATTTCTGTAAGGCAAGGCTTACAGTCTTGTTCCGATTCAGGTTTTTGACGATACGCCGGCATATGGCCAGCGCATGCTCGTCGTCGAGCGCATAGTAGTCGGCAACGCCGGAAAGCCTTGTGTGCACGTCGGCGCCACCGAGGTCCTCGGCGATGACGTCCTCGCCGGTGGCCGCCTTCACCAGCGGCGGGCCGCCGAGAAAGATGGTTGCCTGGTTGCGCACCATGATTGTCTCGTCCGACATCGCAGGCACATAGGCGCCGCCGGCAGTGCATGACCCCATGACGCAGGCGATCTGCGGAATGCCGGCGGCCGACATGTTGGCCTGGTTATAGAAGATGCGGCCGAAATGATCGCGGTCGGGAAACACCTCGTCCTGATTGGGCAGATTGGCGCCGCCGCTGTCGACCAGATAGACGCAAGGCAGATTGTTCTGCAGCGCGATTTCCTGTGCACGCAGATGCTTCTTCACTGTCAGCGGATAATAGGTGCCGCCCTTCACCGTGGCGTCGTTGACGACGACCATCACTTCGGTGCCTTCGACGCGCCCGATGCCGGCGATGAGACCGGCCGACGGGATGTCCTCGCCATACATCGACCATGCCGCGAACTGGCCGATTTCAAGGAAGGGCGAGCCGGTATCAAGCAATTGGGCGAGGCGTTGCCGCGGCAGGAGCTTGCCGCGGGAGACGTGCCGCTCGCGCGCATCTTCCGAGCCGCCGCGTTCGACCGTGGCCGCTTTCTCAGCAATATCGGCGACCAGCGCCCGCATGCGCTCGGCATTGGCGCGGAAAATATCGGAGGCGGGCGAGATCTGCGAGTTGAGGGGGGCCATGGCGCTACCGGATCAGCTCGATCTTGCAGCCGACATCGAGGTCGCTCCAATCGCGATCAGCGGTGACGGCAATGGCGTTCTCGCGAATAGCCAGCGCGAGGCAGGCCCGATCGCCCAACGACAGGCCGCGATGCCGCGTCAGTTCGCGAAGCTGCCCGGCGGCGATGCCCATCGCTTCGTCGAAAACGGCGATCGGCATGCCGAGACTGGCGAGGTCGTCCGCGGCCTGTTCCATGCTGCGTCCCTTGTCGATCAGTTTGGCGATGATTTCGGCCGCATTGACCGAACTGCATTGTGCATCCGGCGCGAACCCCAAAGCATTATCGGTGCCTTGCTCGTTGAGCAGGATTGCGAGTGCCGCCGAACTGTCCATGACGTAGGGCTTCATTTCGCCCGCTTTCCTGTCGTCCCTTCGGCGTGAAGCCGGTCGAGACGGTTGTCGCTTCGACGTTGCTCTTCCCGCCGCTCCTTCAGAAATTCGTCGACGACGCTTTCACCGGGCTGTTTCAGCGCCGACAATTCGGCCTGGACGCGTCGCAGATTCTGCAGCCACGATCTTACCCGCAGCTCGCCGTTTTCGACATGCAGGATCATCTCCTCGCCAGGCTTCACGCCCATCTCCTCGCGCATCGCAGCAGGGATGACGAAGCGCCCGCCCTCGCCAAGCTTGACACGCTCGCGTTTCGCCGGAACCCTAAGCGGCGTTTTGCGAGCGCTGGCATCGAACTGTGCTTGCTGATCTTCGTCAAATCCGGACTTTCCCGTTCTGCCCGCCATGGTTCGTCTCGCTAGGATTGTGGCACATAGTCCGAAATATGCCACATCGCATGGCTTCTGGCAAAAGTTCAAAAGGATGCCATTAGGCGCTCTCCGCCATGATTTCCCGCCCGATCAGCCAACGACGGATTTCGCTGGTGCCGGCGCCGATCTCGTAGAGCTTGGCGTCGCGCAGCAGCCGTCCGGTCGGGTAGTCGTTGATGTAGCCATTGCCGCCCAAAAGCTGGATGGCCTCGAGCGCCATCAGCGTCGCCTTTTCGGCGGCGAAGAGAATACAGGCGGCAGCATCCTTGCGGGCCGTCTCACCGCGATCGCAAGCGGCGGCCACGGCATAGACGTAGGCGCGCGCCGCGTTCACCGTCGCATACATGTCGGCGAGCTTGCCTTGCACCAGCTGGAATTCGCCGATCGGCTGGCCGAACTGCTTGCGCTCGTGCACGTAAGGTATCGCCACGTCGAGGCACGCCGCCATCAGCCCGATCGGCCCGCCGGCCAGCACGGCACGTTCGTAGTCGAGGCCCGACATCAACACCTCGACGCCGCGCCCTTCCTCATGCAGCACATTGTCGAACGGGACTTCGACATTCTCGAACACCAGCTCGCCGGTGTTCGAGCCGCGCATGCCAAGCTTGTCGAGCTTTTGCGCCACCGAAAAACCGGCAAAGGCCTTTTCGACGATGAAAGCGGTGATGCCGCGCGAATTGAGTTCCGGATCGGTCTTGGCGTAGACGACCAGCGTCTCGGCATCCGGTCCGTTGGTGATCCACATCTTGGTGCCGTTGAGCACATAGCGGTCATTGCGCCTTTCCGCGCGCAGGCGCAGCGACACGACATCGGAGCCGGCACCGGATTCCGACATTGCCAGTGCGCCCACCTTTTCGCCACTGCAGAGCGAAGGCAGATATTTTTCCTTCTGCGCCTGCGTCGCCCAGCGATTGATCTGGTTGACGCAGAGGTTGGAATGGGCGCCGTAGGAGAGGCCGACCGAGGCGGAGGCGCGCGAAATCTCCTCCATCGCCACGACGTGGGCGAGGTAGCCCATGCCGCTGCCGCCGAAATCAGGATCGGCGGTGATGCCGAGCAGGCCGAGCCCGCCGAGCTCCACCCACAGATGCGCCGGGAATTCGTTCGTGCGGTCGATCTCGGCGGCGATCGGCGCGATTTTCTCCTGGGCGAAGCGCCGCACCAGGTCGCGCAGCGCCTCGATGTCTTCGTCAAGCCCGAAGTTGAGCGTATGCGTGTACATGCCGTTCCTCCCGGCGCACGACCCCGAAAATCGGGATCATGCGCGAAATCAAAGTGCTAGAGCGTCCTTTGCGCGCTCGAATGGACGCACAGTGCCGTGGCTTGTCCTCGCGCCATCGCTCTTTGCTCCGACAAGCCGCATTGTCATTGCTAGATATGTAGCGGTGACTTCGGCGATCGACAGCCGTTCGCCCGGCCGGAACCAGACGATGACGCCGGTCATCATCTGGATCAACGCCATGGCGGTGAGCCCTGTGTCTTCGATGCTGAACAGGCCCGCTTCGACGCCGTCGCGCAGGATGGTGCGCAGTTCCTTCTCGTAGGCCGTGCGCATGCGCAGGATCTGCGTGAGTTTTTCGTGTGACAGGCTGCGCAGCTCCATGTTCGAAACATGGGTGGAATGGCGGCGTTCGATATGGAAAGCGATGTGGTTTTCGACATAGGCGGCGAGCCGCGCTGCCGGATCGGCGCCGACAGGGCGTGTTGCGCGCCACGCCTCGATCAAGCCTTCCATATGCTCATGCATCAGCGTGAACAGAAGATCCTGCTTGGTCGGGAAGTAGCGGTAAAGCGCCGCTGCCTGGACGCCAACCTCGGCCGCCAGCTGGCGCATCGACATCGCCTCGTAGCCGAGACGCGCAATCAGGCTGACCGCCGCCTCGCGGACCGCAGCTTCGGTCTTTTCTCCGTGGGAGCCGGTCGTACGCGCCATGACGCAAAGCAATAAAACAAACGTTCAATTAATTCAAGGGCGGAGGCATGTGCGGCAGTAGCTTCAGGTTTGCTCTATCTGCACCCGGGAATTTTGTGCGATGGAAGCGAATGAGCAGGATCGTGCTTTGCTAGGCAACAATCCTGAATCCCGCGGACGTGTTGCGTGCCTCGAGGTCCTCGACATCGACCTTCGAAACTGCTGCCCCTGGTGGCCCTTGCCAAAGTCGCTCAATCATCGTCGAGACCGCCGCCCCGGTCCCGGCAATCAAGGCTGTCACCGAGCCGTCAACTTCGTTGCGCACCCAACCGGCAAGGCCAAGCGCCGACGCCTCGCGCCGCGCCCAAACCCGGTAGCTGACGCCTTGCACCTTGCCATATATGCGTACCTGTACAGTGCGGTCGGTCATCGCGCTCTCCATCCTCAGAGTCGAGTCTGGCGCATCGCCGTGCAAATTCAACCGCGCTGCCGCCCGGTCAGCCACATAGGGCGAAGGCTCTTCAGTTCCCCCGTGCTGCCGCCAGTGCGCCGGGCAGTTCCTCGGCAAAAATGTCGAGCTCGTGGTCGAGGCCGACGCTGACCCGGATGCAGCGATCGAGCACCGGCACCATCGGCTTGCGGATGAAGACGTCGCGCGACAACAACGCCTGCAGCACCTTCAGCGCGAAGGCGCCGTCGCGGCCGCAATCGATAGTGATGAAATTGGTCGCCGAAGCCAGCGGCTTCAGCCCGTTCGCTTCGGCTATTGCGGCAATGCGCCGGCGGCCGGCGGCGACCCGCGCCACCACGCTTTCCAGCCAGGCCTGATCGGCAAGCGCCTCGACGCCGGCAATCTGCGCCATGCGGCTGACGCCGTAATGATTGCGGATCTTCTCGAAATCGCGAATCACTTGGGCCTCAGTCACCGCATAGCCGCAGCGTATGCCGGCCAGCCCATAGGCCTTGGAGAAGGTGCGCATGCGGATGACGTTCGGCCGCGCGACATCGATCGGCGGCAGCGCCGAGGCCGGTCCTAGTTCGCCATAGGCCTCATCGAGCACCAGCATTGTGGTTTCCGGCAAGGCCTCGATGAAGCGGCCGAGCTCGGTCGCTTCCCACCAGCTACCCATTGGATTGTCCGGGTTGGACAGGTAGACCAGCGGTGCTTTTTCCCTGGCGACCGCCTCCAGTAGGCCATCCAGGTTTTCCCGGTCGTTCTCGTAAGGCACCGCGACCAGCCGGCCGCCGACGCCGGCAACGTGAAAGTTGAAGGTCGGATAGGCGCCGCGCGAGGTCACCACCGCGTCGCCGGGCGCCACATACATGCGCGCAACCAGGCTGAGCAGCCCGTCTATGCCTTCGCCGATGACGACGTTTTCGGCGCCGACGCCGAGATGCCGGGCTACGGCTGCCTTCAAATCGTGATTATCGGGGTCGCAATACATCCACATGTCGCCGGCAATCTCGGCCATGCGGGCAACGACGCGCGGCGAAGGGCCAAAGCTGCTCTCATTGGCGCCGATGCGGGCGCGAAAGGCGCGGCCGCGATCACGCTCCTGCGCCTCCGGGCCGACAAACGGCACCGTGGAGGGAAGCGCGGCGATGAGCGGTGTAAGGGGAGGGCGCATGGCAAAGGCTCGTCAAAAAAGGGGCCTTCTTGCTAGCCTGCCGGCTTGGCCTGCGCAAGTTCCGCGGCAGCCTTGAAATGTGGCAGCCGGCGAATGGCTCAAAGAAAAACCCGGCGGTTGCCCGCCGGGTTCAATATTGGTCAGGTCGAACTTATTAGAACGAGCGCTGGAAGCGGAGGAGGCCGCCAATGCTGTCCTTCTTGTCCGCACTGGTCCAGTTGACGTTGGTGAAGCTGGCCGGATCGTTAAACCGCCCGTAGTGGTCCCAATCGACTTCGGCGGTGATCGTCAGGCCAGGAACGATGTCGTAGGCGATGTTCGCCGCGACGGCATAGTTCTTGTCGTCGTCAGCCGAAGCCTGCACGTTGAACGAGGTCTTCTCGTTGAACTTGTAGGTGCCGCCACCCCAAACTGCCCAGTTGCCGCCCCACTGCTTGTAGAAACCACGGCCATTGGCTGGGACAAAGTTGCCCGGGTCATTGAGGTTATCGTCAGTGCCGTAGCCCGCCATGATGAACAGCGACAGCGCGTCGGTTGCATTCACGTCCAAACGAACCTTGCCGGCCACTTCTTCGTAGTTGCTGTCGTAGGCGATGACGCCGGTGATCGCGCCCCAGCCCTGCGTCCACTTCAGGCCGCCGACGACATGCGGAACGTAGCTGTCGATGGTCCCAACGCGGCCCGCGCCCTGCTCGAGCGAAGCCACGGCCGAGAAGCCGTTGCCGAAATCGAAGTAGTACTGGACGACGTTGGTGTCGAAATCACCGTAAGGAACCAGCGTATCCTGGATGACGTTGCCGGCGTAGCCGATGAACGTGTTGAAGGCCGATTCGTCCTTACCGACGCGCAGGCCACCGAGCTGGATCCAGGCGAAGTTCAGCGAAACGCCCTTGTTTTCGGCGTCATTTCTGACGATGGTCGTGACCGGCAGCAGCGGACCGGGGCCGTCCGGATCGACGGTTGTGCTGCTGACGTGACGGTTCCGGTTGCCGAAATTGAACCGGGTCTCGGTGTAGGTCTTCAAGGTGCCGAGTTCGGTTTCCTGAGCGGTCCAGGTCTTCAGGTTGAAGCGGGCGTTCTTGGAGTAGGTGTCCTGGATATCGCCATCTTCGTGATCGAAATTCTCAGCACCGTCGAACGAGCCGACGTCGCCGATGCCGATGTCGTAGCGGACATAGCCGCCGATGCGCAGGCAGGTTTCGGTGCCGGGGATGTAGAAGTAGCCAGCGCCGTAGACGTCGCAGATCTTGACGTATTCAGCGGGTTCCGGCTCGGCGACGACGACGGCGTCGGCGGCGCGCGCACCGGATACTGCGATCAGCGCCGCAGCGGAGCCGAGAAGCAGGCTCTTGATGTTCATTTTCTGACCTCCAGTCAAAAGTTAAAAAACGGGTCTGGGTATTCTTTGCTGAAGGACAGCGTTCCCTGCCCCATCCCCACTACCGAAAAAGATGCGCACCGCGCCGCTCCTTCAAACCCGACATTACCCATGAGGCGGCGTCGTTCAACCACGATCGTACCGGCAAAAGGTTTGTGGTGGCGCTATCGCCGAGCGTTGTTGCACAAATGACACGATTTGGCCTCACTCCGAAAGCTCCCATTAACTATCAGGCCCCGGCAACCCCGCATTCCAGCCAATTCCGGCAATGGCCCGCTCAAACTGTGACCATGCGCCGACTCAACAGCCAGGGAATTGCCGCAGAATCGCCGCAAGCCACAGGTGGCATTTTGGCGGAAGCCCGATTTTTCGACGATAGTGACACCAGCTTGTTGATTGTGGCGGCGCTTTTCTTTATCCACCGGCGCAACGGAGAGGTGGCCGAGTGGTCGAAGGCGCTCCCCTGCTAAGGGAGTAGAGGTCAAAAGCTTCTCGTGGGTTCGAATCCCATCCTCTCCGCCACCGCTCAAAGTCGGTGCAGCACTGCCCAATAAATTCCTCAGTTCTCGAGCCTTACTTCCAACCGCCCGCCCGCTCCGCCCGATCGAAAAAACCAGCGATCCTGCCCGGCAGGATCCCGGACTCCAGAAACGGTGCATGCCCCTGGCCGTCGGCGGTGATCGTCTCGATATCGGTATGGCGCGTCCGCATTTGCTCGAGCGTTTCGGCGGACAGCAGCTTCGAATTGGCGCCGCGTATGACGAGCATCGGGATGGCCGCCAGCGCCTCGAACTGCGGCCACAGATCGGGCAGCGGCCGGGTGGGATCGAGGCCCGTTAGCGTCTCGACAAGTTTAGGATCGAAATCGGGCAAGAACCCTTCCTCGGTCTCGCGGTAGAGGGCTGACGCCATCCGCTCCCAATCCGCATCGGTCAGCGCCGGAAAATCCGCGCCATGGGTGCTGCGCAGGTCGCGGACCACCTCGGCGTATGTCTTCGGCCTTGGGGCGGGGTCGAGGTAGGAGCGGATATGGGCGAGACCTTGCGACTCGATCACCGGGCCGATGTCGTTGAGGACGATGGCCTTCAGCACGGCCGGCCGCATCGCCCCGAGCACATGGATGATCAATCCACCGCGCGACGTGCCGATGAAATCAGCCTCCTCGATGCCAAGTGCTGCCAACCCAGCGAGAATATCGCCGGCTTCGATGCCGATATTGTAGTGGCCGATATCGGGATCGTAGGCGGACTGCCCACGCCCGCGATAGTCGAAGGTGACGACCTTGCGCTTCGCCTGTGCCGACAGAAAAAACGCCAATTCGTGAAAATCACGGCAATTGCGGGTCAGGCCGGGCAGGCAAACGACTGGCCAATGGCCGGAATTCGCTTCGCCGTAGATACGGGCGTGCAGGGACAGCCCGTCCGGCGCGGCGTAGAAGAAGTCGGAGAAGCCTTGGCTTGCCATGGTATTCCCTTGCCTCGTCCGGGTCGTTTCCGACAGCTACAGGTGGGACGAGACTAGCTTCCCCTTCTCCCCTTGTTTGTGGGAGAAGGTGGCCGAGCGAAGCTCGGTCGGATGAGGGGTGTTCCAGCTTGGCACCGCCGGCACTCCGGCCAACACCCCTCAACCGTCTCGGCGCTGCGCGCCGATCCACCTTCTCCCAAAGGGGAGAAGGAAAGGAATGTCGTCACCCCCGGCCGTTCACCAGATCTCCGACAATATCGTACTTGCCGGAGATACGCATCTTGTAGACCTCGTAGTTCTCCATCACGCGCTGGACGTAACTTCTTGTTTCCGTATAGGGAATTCGCTCGATCCAGTCGACGATGGCGTCGACGTCCTTGCCGCGCGGATCGCCGTATTTCGCCACCCACTGGGTGGCCCGGGTGGGGCCGGCATTGTAGCCTGCGAAGGTCAGCACGTAGGAGCCATCGAAACGGCCGAGCTGCTCGCCGAGAAAGGCAGCGCCCAGCGTTGCATTGTAGCCGGCATCGGTGGTCAGCCGGGCCTGAGAAAATGTCATGCCGGCCTTCTTCGCCAATTGCTTGGCCGTGCCCGGCATCAGCTGCAGCAGTCCGCGCGCGCCGGCGCTGGAGACAGCGCCGATGTTGAACTCGCTTTCCTGCCGGGCAATCGCATAGGCCAGCGCCTTGCCCGAGCCGGTGATGTTGGCGGTGTCGGGAATGACGCCGAGCGGATGCGACAGCGCGCCGACGTCGATGCCGCGGGCGCCGGCGATCTTGCCGACCTTCAGCGCCATGAAATGGTTGCCTTGTCTTTCCGCCAGCGCCGCAAGCAGCGCCAGTTCGCCGGGGCTGTTCAGCTGCCCGGCAAGGTCGCGGTAGAGCGTTTCGGCGTAGCGGTCATAGCCGGCCTCCTGCAGCCGCTTGATGGCGCTGACCGCCTCGCGGGTGGCAAAATTCCGGCGGTCGACGGCACTTGGCTGGGGGTAGACGATGTTGAGGGTCTGCCGGCCGACGCGCTCGCCGGCGAGCTGGCCGTAAAAGGTCGTGCCGTAGCTGGCGGCGCGGCTGAAATAATCCTTGGCATTGCCGGGCCCGCCGACTTCGGCGGCGCGGCCGAGCCAGTAATAGGCGCGCGACAGCGACATCGGCCCTTGGGCGAGCTCCGCGATTCGCGCAAAATGCTTCGCGGCGGTGGCGGGATCGTTGAGGCCGCGTAGCGCGTACCAGCCGGCATGGAATTCCGCCTCGGCGGCATTGGCGGCACTTTCGGCGGCGTGCGCGGCGACTATTCTGTAGGCGGTCTTCATGTCGCCCTGGTCGACCAGCGCGCGCGACAGCACCCGGCGCTCGACCCACCAGGCGTCCGGATCGACCAGCGCGTCACGGTCGCCCGGCGCCTTCAGCACCAGCGCGGCAGCGTCTGAAAATTTCTGCTGCTTGCGCAGATATTCGGCTTCGGCAAAGAGATAGCCCGCCGCCCGCTGCGCTGTCGGCACCGCCTTCAGCAGCTTGGCCGCGTTCTTGTCGCCTTTGGTGACTGCCGTCCAGGCGTCGGCCAATTGCTGGGCGCCGGCGAGACCGGCGACGCGCAGCGCCGAAGCGACCCGGTCGGCATAGAACATGCGCTCCATGCGGAAGCGATGGTCGGCGGCCGGGATCAGCGCGCCGAACTCGCGGATGACCGCCGCCTCGTCCCTGGCTTCGAGCTTTTCGGTGCGCCAGAATGGCGACAGCACCGAGCGCGCCGCCTTCGTATCGCCCAGCGCTACATAGGAGCGGGCCAGGATCACCACGCCCTCGAAGGTCAGCGGCTGGCTCCCGTCGAACGCCCGCACCACGACATGTGGCACGGGGTTCTCGCGATAGAGCGCGCGCTCGCTGTTCTTGCGCAAGGCGATCGTGCCCGGCCAGTTCGGCAGCATCTTCGCCGCATCGGCGATGTCGCCGCTCGGCACCTGGTCGCCGCCATAGAGCGCTATCGCCCAGGCAAGGATGTGCCGGTCGAGCGATTTGGCCGGCAGCGCCTCGCGCACCTGGCGCGCGCGCTGAATGTCGTTTGCCGCCAGCGCGTCGAGACCGCTCTTCAGCACCGCAACGCTGGCGGACGGCAACGGGGACTGCTGCAGCGCATCGTTGTCCGGCGCCGTCATCGGGATCGCCGACGTGACCCGCACATCGACGCTGCCGCCGATCGCCGCGCCGGGTATCAGCGCGACGATCGCGCCGAAAAGCGCGAAAAGATGAGGCCGCCTGGCCGGCATGGATCTGGTCATTTCCTGTTCTTCGACGTTACAACAGGCACAGTTGAACCGAAGCCTATTCGTCGGTGGTGAAGGGCCCGTAAAGAAAACTTTGTCGAGGTCGTTCGAATTGCGATTGCCGGCGCAATGCTTGCCGCGCAACAATGTCGAGACTATGGTGCGCCGCTTCGCTTTCGGCTAGAAGGCGCGCACGACAAAACCCGAAAGGCCCCAAGGAGTTGGACGACATGCTGAGAGGCTCGCTGACCGCGCTCGTCACACCGTTCGAAAAGAGCGGCCGTTTCGACGAGAAAGCCTTTCGCGCGTTCATAGCCTGGCAGATCGCCGAAGGCACGACGGGCGTGGTCCCGGTCGGCACCACCGGCGAGTCGCCGACGCTGTCGCATGACGAGCACCGCCAAGTCGTCAAGGTTTGCATCGAGGTCGCCAAGGGCCGGGTTCCGGTCGTCGCAGGCGCCGGCTCCAACAACACCGAAGAGGCGGTCGGCCTGGTTCAATTTGCCGAGAAGGCGGGCGCCGACGCGGCCCTTGTCGTGACGCCCTATTACAACAGGCCGACGCAGCGCGGCCTCTATGCGCATTTCGCCGCCGTCGCCAAGGCGACCAGCCTGCCGATCATCATCTACAACATTCCACCGCGCTCGGTGGTCGACATGAGCCCGGAGACGATGGGGCAATTGGTGCACGACTTCAAGAACATCGTCGGCGTCAAGGATGCCACCGGCAAGGTCGAGCGGGTTTCAGAGCAGCGCGCCACCTGCGGCAAGGATTTCATCCAGCTCTCCGGCGAAGACGCCTCGGCACTCGGCTTCAACGCGCATGGCGGTGTCGGTTGCATCTCGGTGACAGCAAATGTCGCGCCCAGGCTCTGCGCCGAATTCCAGGAGGCAACGCTTTCCGGTGACAGCGCCAAGGCGCTCGACCTGCAGGACCGTCTGTTGCCGCTGCATAAGGCGATTTTCATGGAGCCCGGCGTTTCCGGCGCGAAATATGCGCTGTCGAAGCTGGGCAAGGTCGAAAACGTGCTGCGCTCGCCGCTAATGACGGTCGAGCCGTCGACCGCCGAGAAGATCGACGCGGCGATGAAGCACGCCGGCTTGATAAACTAGGGATGAGGCGCCACCTCTCCGCATCATGAATCAAGTCAGAAAAGCCGATCCCAACAACAAGACCGTTGCGGAAAACCGCAAGGCGCGGTTTTCCTATGAGGTGCTCGACACGATCGAGGCCGGTCTTGTGCTGACCGGCACCGAGGTGAAGTCGCTGCGCCAGGGCCAGGCCAACATCCAGGACAGCTACGCCTCGGTCGAGGGCGGCGAGATCTGGCTGATCAATTCCTATTTGCCGGAATACCTGCAGGCCAACCGCTTTAACCACGAGCCACGCCGCCGCCGCAAACTCCTGCTCAACAAGCGCGAGATGGCCAAGCTGGCGCAAAGCGTCGACCGCGAAGGCATGACGCTGGTGCCGCTGAAGATCTACTTCAACGACCAGGGCCGTGCCAAGCTGCTGCTCGCCGTTGGCCGCGGCAAGAAGCTGCACGACAAGCGCGAGACCGAAAAGCAGCGCGACTGGTCGCGCGAGAAGGGCCGGCTGCTGAAAGAGCGAGGGTGAGGGCGGTCCGAAGCGGACGAAAAGCCAATGATTTGGCTTTTCGAGCGACGAACGCCCGGAGCATGGCGGCGGGCAGGGCGGGCCAATGGGGATAGGTCTCTGTTGAAAAACCGGATCGTCTTGTGGGGTGCTGCCGGTCTGCTCATGGCGGGCCTCATCCTGGCCGGCGGCTATACCTACTTTCAGACGTTTTCTCCGGATCGCGGCAAATATCCGGTCAGGGGCATCGACGTTTCCCACCATCAGCGGCAGATCGACTGGCGGCGTGTTGCCGCCGACGATGTCGCCTTCGCCGTTATCAAGGCAACTGAAGGCGGCGACCATGTCGATGATGCCTTCGCGGGCAATTTGCATGCGGCCCGCGCCGCCGGCCTTGCCGTCGGCGCCTATCACTTTTTCACCTTCTGCAGGCCCGGTGCCGATCAGGCACGCAACTTCATCTCGGTGGTGCCGCGCGATCAGCCTTTGCTGCCGCCGGTGGTAGACATCGAGTTCGGCGGCAATTGCCCGCAGCGCCCAACTCCCGAACAGCTGAGCGCCGAACTCTCAGCCTTCCTCGGCCCGGTCGAAGCAGCGTTCGGCAAGACGGCCATCCTCTATGTGACCGACGAAGCCGCCCAAGCCTATGCCGGGCAGGTAGCCGGCCGCCCACGCTGGCTGCGTTCGCTGGCGCTGCGGCCAGGCCATGACGACTGGATTTACTGGCAGTACCACAACCGGGGCCGCGTCGACGGGATCAGCGGCGACGTCGACCTGAATGTTCTCCAAGGCGGGCCGGCGACGCTGGCAGCGATGTTTGCCGCAGCGCCTGAAGCGACGGCGTCGGATTGACACTATTTCTGTCCGCCCGAAAGCACCCTCGGTGGCGCGATGACGGGAACGACGAAGCCTTCGCCAATGTGGCTATTCATATCGCAGGTGGCGCTGTGCTAACTACATTTGATGCCGGAGCGCCCTTCATCGACCAATGACAGCAACGCCCCGCCTGCAGCGGCGGACGGCGGCGACCCCCCCCTGGCATTTGTCTACGCGGAGGCGGTGCGTGGCCTCCAACACCAGCAGGGCGTGGTTGAAAGTCTCAATACGCGCGCCGGCAATCTGATTTTCGCAACTGCGTTCGCGAGTTCTCTCCTTTGAGGCAGGGCGCTCCTGGATGGCGTAGGGCCTTGGGACTGGCTGGCACTGACGTTGCTTTTTCTGATCGGACTGCTGGTCGCGATTATGTTGTGGCCGTATTATAACTATACGTTCCGTTTCGATCCCAAGAAGCTGCCCCAGGACTTCGTCGACCAGCACCCTCCCGCAACCGTGGACGGGATGCAATGAGCGCTTGCTGCGCATCAAATCCGACATGGCCAGCAATTGGCGGATCATCCAACGCCTGCGCGTCGCGCTGCAGCTTGCACTGTTTCTGTGGTTGCTGGATCTCCTGGCCTGGTTGTTTGCGATCGCCCGAATCTAAGGCTCGTGCCCTGGCGGGCCTCGTCCGACTCTATGTCTTCAGAAAAGCTTCTATCTGACTGAAGACGTCGACGAACATCGCTTCCGTCAACACGCCGGTATTGGTGTTGTAGCGCGAGCAATGATAGCTGGAAAACAGCGTGATGCCATTGGCCTGCTGCTGCCCACCATGCCGGAACGGATAGGCGGCAACGCGTTGGCCGAGCGCCCGCACGGTCGACTGGTGCGCGATCGAGCCCAGCGCCAGCACAGCGCGCAGATTTGGAAACCGCGCAATCGTCGGTACCAGGAACGTCCGGCAGGTCGCTATCTCGGCGCCAACCGGCTTGTTATCCGGCGGCACGCAGCGCACCGCATTGGTAATCGCCGAACCGACAAGCTCCAGCCCGTCATCTGGTCGCGCTTTGAATTCGCCGCGCGCAAAGCCGTGCGCGATCAGCGTGTTGTAGAGCAGGTCGCCGGCAAAATCGCCGGTGAAGGGGCGCCCCGTCCGGTTCGCCCCGCGCAGGCCAGGCGCCAGGCCGACGATCAGCAAGCGCACCGCATCCTCGCCTTCCGGCGGCAAAAAGGTCGGCACTGGCGCGTTGAACCAGGACGGCTCGCGCCGCCGCCACTCGGCGATGAAGTCGTGCAGCCGCGGGCAGAGCGGGCAATCGCGATCAGGTTCGGGCGAGACGACCAGGGGCGCGGTCAAGGCAACGACCGTCAATAGTCTTCCTCGTCGACTTCGGCCGGTTCGGGCCGACGCACCGGCCGCTCCGACGGATCGCGGCCGACTTCGTTCTTGAGTGTCATCAGGTCAATGAAATGGTCGGCCTGGCGGCGCAGATCGTCGGAGATCATCGGCGGCTGCGACGCCATCGTCGAGACGATCGACACCTTGCGCCCGCGCCGCTGCAGCGCCTCGACCAGCGTACGGAAATCGCCGTCGCCCGAAAAGATGACATAATGGTCGACGACGTCGGCAAGCTCCAGCGCATCGACGGTCAGCTCGATATCCATATTGCCCTTGATCTTGCGCCGGCCGGTCGAGTCGGTGAATTCCTTGGCCGGTTTGGTCACCACCTTGAAGCCGTTATAATCGAGCCAGTCGATCAGCGGCCGTATCGAGGAGTATTCCTGATCCTCGACCAGCGCCGTGTAGTAATAAGCGCGCAGCAGATAGCCGCGTTTCTGGAAGCTCGCCAGAAGTTTGCGGTAGTCGATGTCGAAGCCCAGTGCGCGCGAGGTGGCGTAGAGATTGGCACCGTCGATAAAGAGAGCGATTTTTTCACGAGGATCGAACATGGAAAAATGTCCTTTTTCGAAATAAGCGATCGTCTAAATGCGTGGCGACTATCGGCCGGTCTGATAATAGACCTGTTGGCCTTCATCATTCGAGATAACGCCAGTTTTACGGCAATCCAAGGCACCATGCGGCACCGCAAGCAATTGTGATCGGCGCTGTGTCGTCGCAGGCGGCCCGCGTCAGAGCTGCGCGCCGCCATAAAAGCTTGTGTTTTGGCGGCGTTCGGGTTATGGACCGCGCCTGTTTTCCATCAAATCCAGGCATGAAAGGGGCAACTCATGGCCCGCGTAACCGTTGAAGATTGCATCGACAAGGTCGACAACCGCTTCGAGCTGGTGCTCCTGGCCGGCCACCGCGCCCGTCAGATCAGCCAGGGCGCGCAGATCACCGTACCGCGCGACAACGACAAGAACCCGGTCGTTGCGCTCCGCGAAATCGCCGAAGAGACGCTGTCACCGGACGACCTCAAGGAAGATCTCATCCATTCGCTGCAGAAGCATGTCGAGGTCGATGAGCCGGAAGCCGATGGCGAGGCGATTGCCGACCAGACCGGCAGCGCCGTTGCGGCCACCGATCCCGACGACGCCGAGGACAACGTCACCTTCGATCGCATGACCGAAGAAGACCTGTTGGCCGGCATCGAAGGTCTGGTGCCGCCGGAAAAAAGCGACGATTATTGATCTTAGCGACAACTGCCGACACTTTCGCGTCGGCGGTTTCGTGGCTATCTATGACATGCGCCGTACGGCCAGTGCGGCGCATGATTCATTTCAGCATTGCGAGATCCTGCCCATGATGCGTCAGTACGAGCTTGTCGAGCGCGTCCAGCGCTACAAGCCTGACGTCAACGAGGCGCTGCTCAACAAGGCCTATGTCTACGCCATGCAGAAGCATGGCCACCAGAAGCGTGCTTCCGGCGATCCCTATTTCTCGCATCCGCTCGAAGTCGCCGCCATCCTTACCGAAATGCATATGGACGAGGCGACGATCGCCGTTGCCTTGCTGCATGACACGATCGAGGACACCACGGCGACCAGGGCCGAGATCGACGAATTGTTCGGCCCGGAAATGGGCAAGCTGGTCGAAGGCTTGACCAAGCTGAAGAAGCTCGACCTCGTCTCCAAAAAGGCCGAGCAGGCGGAGAACCTGCGCAAGCTGTTGCTGGCGATCTCGGAAGACGTTCGCGTGCTGCTGGTCAAGCTCGCCGACCGCTTGCACAACATGCGCACGCTCGACCATGTGCCGGAAGCCAAGCGCCTGCGCATCGCCGAGGAAACGATGGATATCTATGCGCCGCTGGCCGGGCGCATGGGCATGCAAGGCATGCGCGAGGAGCTCGAGGAGATCGCCTTCCGCTTCATCAATCCGGAAGCCTACCGCGCCGTCACCGCACGGCTGGCCGAAATTTTCGAGCGCAACAAGGGCGTGCTGTCCGAAATCGAGAAGGCGCTCTCCACGCTGTTCGACAAATATTCGATCAAGGCCGAGGTCAAGAGCCGGCAGAAGAAGCCGTGGTCGGTGTTCCGCAAGATGGAAGCCAAGGCGTTGTCGTTCGAGCAACTGTCCGACATCTTCGGCTTTCGCGTCGTCGTCGATACCGTCGAGGACTGCTACCGGGCGCTCGGCGCCATCCACACGACCTGGTCGATGGTGCCCGGCCGCTTCAAGGACTACATCTCCACGCCGAAGCAGAACGACTACCGCTCGATCCACACCACCATCGTCGGCCCGTCGCGCCAGCGCGTCGAATTGCAGATCCGCACCTACCAGATGAACAAGATCGCCGAATACGGCGTCGCCGCTCATTCGATCTATAAGGATACCGGCGGCAAGATGAATGGTGCCGCCCATGCGATCTCGAAGGAAACCAATGCCTATGCCTGGCTGCGGCGCACCATCGAGCAGCTTGCCGAAGGCGACAACCCCGAGGACTTCCTCGAAAACACCAAGCTGGAACTGTTCCAGGACCAGGTGTTCTGCTTTACGCCGAAGGGCATGCTGATCGCGCTGCCGCGCGGCGCCACGCCGATCGACTTTGCCTATGCCGTCCACACCGATGTCGGCGACACTTGCGTCGGCGCCAAGGTCAATGGCCGCATCATGCCGCTGATGACGGAGCTGAAGAACGGCGACGAGGTCGAGATCATCCGCTCGAAGGCGCAGGTGCCGCCTGCGGCGTGGGAATCGGTGGTGGTTACCGGCAAGGCGCGGTCGGCCATCCGCCGCGCCACCAAGAACGCTATTCGAAAGCAATATTCAGGTCTCGGTATCCGCATTCTGGAGCGCGCCTTCGAACGGTCCGGCAAGACCTTCACCAAGGAAAGCCTGAAGCCGGTGCTGCACCGGCTGGCGCGCAAGGACATCGAAGATGTGCTGGCCGCGGTCGGCCGAGGCGAAGTTGCCTCCACCGATGTCATGAAGGCGGTGTTTCCCGACTACAAGGACGAGCGCGTCACGCTGGTCGCGCCCAAGCAGCGCGAGGAGGGCTGGTCGAAGATCCGCAATGCCGCCGGCATGCTGTTCCAGATTCCGGGCCGCGCCGCGCGCAAGGATAAAAACCAGCCGCGCGACGATGCGGTGCCGATCCGCGGTGTGCGCGGCGATTTGCCGGTGCGCTTCGCGCCGGAAGGGGCAGTGCCAGGCGATCGCATCGTCGGCATCGTGCAGCCGGGAACCGGTATCACCATCTATCCGATCCAGTCGCCGGCGTTGCAGGCCTTTGACGACCAGCCCGAGCGCTGGATCGACGTGCGCTGGGATATTGACGAGCGCACCAAGGAGCGGTTCCCGGCGCGCGTCTCGGTCACCGCCATCAACGCGCCGGGTTCGCTAGCCGACATTGCGCAAGTCGTCGCATCCAACGATGCCAACATCCACACTTTGTCGATGGTGCGCACCGCGCCCGATTTCACCGAAATGCTGATCGATCTCGAAGTGTGGGACCTCAAGCACTTGAACAGGCTGCTGTCGCAGCTAAAGGACAATTCGAGCGTCAGCGACGCGCGACGCGTCAACGGCTAGACCACCAACTTTGTTGGAAGAGGCAGAAGATGAACACCGACGAAGTGCTGGGCATTTTCCGCGAGGCCGGCGCCGTTCTTGAAGGGCATTTCATCCTGACGTCCGGCCTGCGCAGCCCGGTCTTCCTGCAGAAGGCGCGCGTTTTCATGCATGCCGACAAGACCGAGCGCTTGTGCAAGGCGCTCGCCGAAAAGATCCGCACTGGCGTGCCCGGCAGGATCGACTACGTCGTCGGCCCGGCGATCGGCGGGCTGATCCCGGCCTATGAGACCTCGCGCCATCTTGGTGTGCCGGCGATCTGGGTCGAGCGGGAAGGGGGCGAATTCAGGCTGCGCCGCTTCGAGATCGCCAAGGGATCGCGCGTCGTCATTGTCGAGGACATCGTCACCACCGGCCTGTCGATCCGCGAGACCATCGACTGTCTGCGCGCACTTGGCGCCGATGTCGTTGCCGCTGCGTGCATCATTGACCGCTCGGCCGGCAAGACCGATGTCGGCGTGCCGCTGATCGCGCTCGCCGAATACGAGGTTCCGGCCTATCCGGCCGACAGGCTGCCGCCCGAGCTTGCCGCCCTACCGGCGATCAAGCCGGGCAGCCGCAATATCTAATGCATGTCGCCCAAAGCTTATCCTCGGGCTTGAACCGAGCATGTGCAGCGGTCTTGGGACAAAGAAATGCATAAAACAAGTCAAGAGGCGCTGCCGTGATTGCTGGTATCGACCATTTCGTGCTGACGGTTCGCTCCGTTGAAGACACCTGCGCCTTCTATCAGCGCGTGCTTGGCTTCAAGCGCCTCGACGAGCCGGACCGGCCGACGGCGCTGCTGTTTGGAACGCAAAAGATCAATGTGCATGAGGTCGGGCACACCTTCGAGCCGAAGGCCAAGGCGCCGACGCCGGGCTCCGGAGATTTCTGCTTGATTGCCGCCCGTCCGCTCGCCGAGATATGTGCCAACCTCGCCGCCAATGGCGTGGTGATAGAGGTCGGCCCGGTCGAGCGTGCCGGCGCTCGTGGCGCGATGATGTCGGTCTATTTTCGTGACCCGGACGGCAACCTCGTCGAGGTCAGCGAATATCGACCCTAAGTGGCGCTCCTTAAATTCGCCGCGATCATGCCCTGTTCAGAACGGCGATACCCAAGGCTGGCGCGACCGACCACCGAGCGGATGCCCTCGGCCTCGTTGTTCTTCGGCCAGCGCATCGCTATATCAAAGTCGTAGTTGCTTTTCGGCGACCGCAGAGCGCAGCATGGGGCTGTCGCGCCCGGCTGGAGAAGCCGGCGTGAAGCTATTGACGGAACTAGGAACAGGAACAGAGTGCTTTTTCGACGGCGCAAGCCTGATGGTTTCTTAGAGCGGGTGCGTACTTATTTGTGGCCGCGCCGCTCGTTCTCGCGCTCGCTGCGGTATTTTTCCAAGCGCATCCTGCGGCTTAGAGCCACGCCGCATGCCGTGGCCGCCGGTGTTGCGGCGGGCGTATTCGCGTCGTTTTTCCCGCTTGGCTTCCACTTCATCATTGCCGCCATCCTGTGCTGGCTGATCGCCGGCAATCTGGTTGCCGCAGCACTCGGCACGGTCTTCGGCAACCCCCTTACGTTTCCGCTGCTATGGGCCGCCTCCTGGGAGGTCGGCAAGCTGATCCTGCATGAACACCTGCCGGCACACGGACCGCCTGCCCATCTCGGCGACATGCTGCACAATCTTTCCTTCGCGCAATTGTGGGGACCGGTACTGAAGCCGATGACGGTTGGCGCAATACCGCTCGGCCTGGTTTTCGGGCTGCTGTTTTACGGCATCACCCGCTGGGGCATGGTCACTTTCCAGGAGCAGCGCCGCAAGCGTCTGGCCGAAAGAGCGGCAAAGGCTGGAAAAACCGGGCCGGAAGTTCCCGCCGAATGATTATCGGTATCGGCAGCGATCTCATCGACATCAGACGCATCGAGAAGTCGTTGGAACGTCACGGTCAGCGCTTCATCCAACGCATCTACACCGAGATCGAACAGGCGCGCTCCGAAAACCGCGCGGCGCGTGCGGCCTCCTACGCCAAGCGTTTCGCCGCCAAGGAGGCCTGCGCCAAGGCGTTGGGCACCGGTCTTGCGCAGGGTGTGTTCTGGCGTGACATGGGGGTCGTCAACCTGGCCAGCGGCAAGCCGACCATGGCGCTCACCAACGGGGCGGCAGCGCGGCTGGACGAAATCCTGCCTGAAAGGCACCGAGCCGTGATCCACCTCACCATAACCGATGATTTTCCGCTCGCTCAAGCCTTTGTGATCATTGAAGCGTTGCCGGTCGAAGAAGCGCCACATTGATTGCATCTGACCACCGGCATGACGTTGCCCAGCGCGCGCCGAGACTCTATACCATCCAACGCACAATCGAGGACGACATGAGCGTGGCTGAAAAAACCCAGAAGAAATCCGGTGGACTTGGCGAAACCGTCAGCGTCATCGTCCAGGCCCTGCTGCTTGCGCTGGTCATCCGCACGCTCCTGTTCCAGCCGTTCTCGATCCCGTCCGGGTCGATGCGGCCGACTTTGCTCGAAGGCGACTATCTCTTCGTCACCAAGTGGTCCTACGGCTTCTCCCGCTATTCGCTGCCGTTCGGGCCGAACATCTTTTCGGGCCGCATCTGGGGCTCCGAGCCGAAGCGCGGCGACGTGGTGGTGTTCAAGTTTCCGCCGGATCCTTCTGTCGATTATATCAAGCGCGTCGTCGGCCTGCCGGGCGACAAGATCCAGGTCAAGGATGGCCAGCTCTTCATCAACGACGTGGGCGTGCCGCGCGTCAAAGTCGGGCAGATCGACAACCGCGACATCACCGAGGAGAACGGGCCGGTCGATGTCTATCGCGAGACGCTGCCGAACGGCGTCAGCTACGACACGCTCGACCTGACGCAGGCTTCGATCGGCGACAATACCAAAGAGTTCAAGGTGCCGCCCGGTCACTATTTCATGATGGGCGACAATCGCGACAACTCGTCGGACAGCCGCTTCACCGTCGGCTTCGTGCCGGACGAGAATTTGGTCGGCCGCGCCAACCTCATTTTCTTCTCGATCGGCGGCAGCGCCAGCCCGCTCGAAATCTGGAAATGGCCGTCGCAGATGCGCGCCTCGCGCCTGTTCCATTTCGTCAATTAGGACCATGGCGGCGACGAAACGGCTGACCGCCGATGCGCTCGCCGAGGCGCTCAAGGAGCGCACCGGCCACAGTTTTGGCGACCACCAGCGCCTGCAGCGGGCGCTGACCCATGCCAGCGCTCGCGGCAGTCATGCCGGCGTCGACTACGAACGTTTCGAATTCCTGGGCGACCGCGTTCTCGGCCTTGTCGTTGCCGATATGCTGCTGGCGGCATTTCCCGACGCTGCCGAGGGTGAGCTGTCGCTCAGACTGAACGCCCTGGTCAACGCCGAGGCCCTGGCGGAAATCGCCGATGAGATCGGCCTGCCGGAACTCATTCGCGCCGGTTCGGACGTACGCGGCCTCGATGGGCGCAAGCGCGTCAATCTGCGCGCCGATGCATTGGAATCGCTGATCGCCGTGCTCTATCTCGACGGCGGGTTGGAAGCGGCCCGTGCCTTTATCCACAGATACTGGCAGCCGCGCTCGCAAGCCATTGACGCCGCCCGTCGCGATGCGAAAACCGAACTCCAGGAATGGGCGCATCAGGCGGCAAGCGCAGTGCCGGTTTACATAATCGACAGCCGCGAGGGACCGGACCACGATCCGCTGTTCACCGTCAGTGTGAAGGTCGGCGCCTATCCGCCGGCGACCGGTAGCGGGCGCTCCAAGCGCGAAGCGGAGCAGGCTGCAGCCGCGGCACTTCTGCAGCGGGAAGGCGTCTGGCTCGATCAAGGGAGTGCCGCATGACCGCCACCGAAGCTCCCGCAACAGAAGCGCCCGCTACCCGCTCCGGCTTCGTCGCGCTGATTGGCGCGCCCAATGCGGGGAAATCGACGCTGGTCAACCAATTGGTCGGCGCCAAGGTGTCGATCGTGACACACAAGGTGCAGACCACGCGCGCCATCGTGCGCGGCATTGCCACCCACAACAACGCGCAGATCGTCTTCGTCGACACGCCGGGCATATTCAAGCCGAAGCGCCGGCTGGACACCGCGATGGTGACCACAGCCTGGGGCGGTGCCAAGGACGCCGATATCGTGCTGCTCTTGATCGATGCCGAGCGCGGCATCCGGGGCGATGCAGATGCCATCCTCGAGCGGCTGAAGGATGTCCGGCAGCCGATGGTGTTGATCCTCAACAAGGTCGATCGGGTCAAGCACGAGACGTTGCTTGCATTGTCGGCGGCAGCCAACGAAAGGGTGCCGTTCAAGCGCACCTTCATGGTTTCGGCGCTGACGGGGTCCGGCTGCAAGGACCTGCTCGACTATCTCGCCGAGACCCTGCCGGCCGGACCCTGGTACTACCCTGAAGACCAGATCTCCGACCTTCCGATGCGCCAGCTCGCAGCCGAGATCACCCGCGAAAAGCTCTATCTCAGGCTACATCAGGAACTGCCTTATTCCTCCCACATCGAGACAGAGAAATGGGAAGAGAAGAAGGACGGGTCGGTGCGCATCGACCAGACAATCTATGTCGAGCGCGACAGCCAGAAGAAGATCGTGCTCGGCCATAAGGGCGAGACGATCCGCGCCATCGGCCAGGCCGCGCGTATGGAGATCGCAGGCATCCTCGAGCAGAAGGTGCACCTCTTCCTGTTCGTCAAGGTGCGCGAGAACTGGGGCGACGATCCCGAGCGCTACCGCGAGATGGGGCTCGAATTTCCGCACTGAGCTATCCAAGGATTTGGCCGATCGGTCGAGCTGTCTGTTGGTCGTCTCAGGATTCTGAGCGGTCCCCAAGCGCCAACGACACACCGTTGGCAAGATGCTCGGCGTCGGACGCGTTTTCGAACGGGATGCCCGTTCTTGCATAGTCGAGCGGTGAGAAATCGGAGCCGTCGGCGTTGATCAGCGCAGCCTGGCGCCTTGCCGCTTGCATGTCGCCGAACTGAGCGTAACAGGCGGCAAGCCGGGTGCGGATCCACGGCGTCGGTCGCGTCGCCAACTCCAGCACCTCGGCAGCCGTGCGGTATTCGCCCAGCATGTATAGCGCGAGCGCGCGATCGTACTGATACCAGTGAGGATGCAGCGGGTTGATGCGGATGGCGCGCGCCAGCCAGGCGAGCGCGTCGAGCGGCCGGCCGCGCATCGTCAACAGATGCCCCATCTGCTCGATACAGTCTGCGTCGCCCGGATTGAGCTCGAGCGCGATGCGCAAATGATGCTCGGCCGCCTCGTGGTCGCGCATATTGAGCCGCACCAGCGACTGGATGCGGTGTGCCGTTGCCTGGTCCGGCGACAATGCGATGCCCCGGTCGGCCAGGTCGCGGGCCTTCGTCAGCACGGCGTCGCTGCTCGGTCCGAATTCGCTGTTAAGCACATGCGACAGCGCCAGATAGGTGTAGGCGAGGCCATAGGCCGGGTCCCTGACGATAGCAGCCTCGAAAAACGCTGCTGCTTGTTTCAGTTCGCTTTGCGCCGGATCGCGCAGCAAGGCGACGCCGCGCAGCACCAGTTCATGGGCGGCGAGGCTGGCTACCGGCTGCCGCGAGGCACGTTGCAGGCCGGCATTGTTCACCCGAACCACCAGCCGGCCGACGATCTTTTCGACGATCTCCTGCTGGATGGCGGACAGCCCGGCGTAATCGGCCTGGTAGCGATCGCCCCAGAGCTGGGAAGCGCTGGCTGCGTCAACGAGATTGACCGCACAGACGATGCTGTCTGCCTGCCGCCGCACCGAGCCCTCGACGACATAGTCGGCGCCGATGCACGAACGCACGACAGGCCATTCGCCAGGCGAATAGGACGCAAACGAGAAGCTCGAGTTGCGCGCCAGCACCGTCAACGTGCCGAAGCGGGCGAGGCCATTGATAATGTCTTCGGCAATACCATCGACGATCGCTTCGTCGGCCGGATCGGCGCCGTCATTGCGGAATCTGAGCACCGCCACGATCGGCTGGGCGCCGAGTTCGGGCACCGGCTCGATTTCAGGGATCAGCATGTAGCCGCGCTTCGATACGGTCCGTATCGTTTCCTCGCCGAGCACCTTGCGGATCTCGCGAATCGACTGCGTCAGCGAATCCTCGGTGACGAAAACACCCGGCCAGACCGCATCCATCAATTCCGACTTCGGCACCACACGGCCGATGTGGCGGGCGAGATGCGTCAGCAATGCGTAGGCTTTCGGCCGCAGGAAGGCCGGCTGTCCGGCCCGGCCGAGCGTACCTTTGCCCAGATCGAGCGTGAAACCGCCAAACTGAAAAACCTGCTCAGTGGCCGAAACCGCCATCGAAACGGCCCGCTCCCTGCAGCCGTGCCTGTATTGGCCTACGGCTGGAGGGCTGGGTCAAGGTCTGTCGCCGCCGAAAGCGGCGCTTTGGATTTGGACGCCGCAAATTAGACGGCGCCAGCAAGGGCGGGCTGCGTTGCCGGCCTGCGGACGAAGCTCTCGGTGCCGTAGACGGCAACGATCGCGATCGCAGCCACCGCCCAGATCGCAACACCAATCCATTGCTGCTGCACATGGTCGGCGTCGATGAACGCCTTGCCCAGGAAGCGCACGCTGTTCTGATGGGTGACATGCATAAGAATGGCGAGAAGCACACTGCCGGTGTTCTGATAGAGCCAGGTGAACACCACTGCCGCCAGCACGACGTTGATCGTGCCGTAGAGGCTGAGATCGCCGACCAGGCCGAGCGGAAAATGCCAGATCGCCCAGATCGCGCCGAGGATCAGGCTTCCGGCCAGCGCCGAATGCTTGGTCAACAGACGCGGTGTCGCAAAGCCGCGCCATCCCGGCTCTTCGCCAAGCGGGCCGCTGAAGACCGCATAGAGCGCGATGATCGGCAGTATCTCAGTGACGGCTGGAATGTTGCCCCAGGCCGGCGTCGCCGAGCCGAACAGCGGATTGACCAGGATTGAGGCAAGCTGCGTGCTCAATGGCAGGCCGAATGCCACCAGATACCATAGCGGAGATACCCGCCACTTCACCATGGAAGCGAGAATGGCCTTGACCGAAGCCCAGCCTCCGGAAAGAGCGGCGATGACGAATCCGGACACCATCGGGCCGAAGGTAAACCAGGGAATGCTATCGCCATTCGACAGGTAGAATGGGATGAAGGCAAACCAGGTCAGGGCAAGCGTCAACGAAAAGAAGGCAGCCAACTGATGCTGCCGCACCAGGCGCAGGAAAGAAGTCATGTCGGGCCTCTCACGGGCAGATGACAATGAGAGGTCGCCGGGCTGCCCAATCGGTCGACTTACATCTTGAACAGCCGGCCGAAACATTCCGGGAGGCTATGCGCCGACCACCTCGGTCGACCCGTTTCTTATTGGCAGCCGCGCTACCCGAAATCCTGAGCGGGTTCTGAGAAATTTCCGATATTTCATGCAGAACCGGCCAGTCAGACCGGTTGGAACGCCTGCCGACACGGCGGTCGTCCAGCGTTCCCGTTCGTCGTCTCTCCGTCATACACCCTGCCTATAGGCGTTAAATACAAGGGCGACTGGGGTGCGATCACCGCGGTCGGCGCCATAATAGTACGTCGGAAGAATGGGCCGGCAAAGCTCGCCTCGACGTCAAGCCGATTACTGACCTGACCCTGTTCGTGATGGCAGGTTACGGCAGCGACGACAACGTCGCGAAGAACTTCTATAAGCCGTGGGCGGGCAACTTTGCCGTCTGGGGCAGCGGCAGCTATGCCGTCAACAAGAAGACCTCGTTGAACGCCCAGGTCTCCTATACCGACGACAAAGACTTCGCTGTTGCGGCCAATGTCGCCTACACCATCGTTCCTGGCTACACGATCACCGCCGAAGTCGATTATTACGACAATTTGGATGCCGACGATGCCGACGCGATCGGCGGCATCTTCCGCTTCCAGCGCTCGTTCTGATCAAACGACGATCTCGCAGAAACGGCCCGTAGCGATACGCTACGGGCCGTTTTGGTTTGCGGCGGATAAGTCGCTCATCTTGATTTCGCCATCCAACCGGTGACAAGCTCTCGTCATGGAATGGCGCGACGAGGGAATCATTCTGGGCACCCGCAAGCATGGCGAAACCAGCGCCATTCTCGAGGTGATGACGCGCGTGCATGGCCGCCATCTCGGCCTCGTGCGCGGCGGCCGTTCGCGCAAACAGCAGCCGGTCTTGCAGCCCGGCAATCGCGTCGACCTGTTGTGGCGGGCGCGGCTCGACGAGCATCTCGGCACCTTCCAGGTCGAGGCGATCGAGATGAACGCCGCCCGGTTGATGGACAGCGCCGTTGCCGTCTACGGCCTGCAGACGATGGCCGCACATCTGCGTCTTCTGCCCGAGCGTGACGCCCATGGCGGCCTTTACGAGACGCTTGCGGTGATGATCGCTCATCTCGACGATGCCGATGCCGCCGGCGAGTTGGTGGCCCGCTTCGAGCTGCTGGTCCTCGACGAACTCGGTTTTGGCCTCGATCTCAGCCAGTGTGCGGCGACCGGCACCAGGCAGGACCTTGCCTATGTCTCGCCGAAATCCGGCCGCGCCGTGTCGCGCGCGGCGGGCGCGCCGTGGCGCGACAAGATGCTGGCGCTGCCTGCCTTCCTGCAGCGCGGCTCCGGGTTGCGCGCCGATCCGGCGGCGATCGAGGACGCCTTCCGGCTGACCGGCTTCTTTTTGACCCGCCATGTCTACGAACCGCGCGGCATCGAGCCTCCCGGCGCCCGCGCCGGGTTTCTCGCCGCCTTGCGCAGGCATCAATCACCCGGCCATGAATCCGGCAAGGCGAGCGCCGCAGAAACCGCCGGGGAGACCACCAGATGAGCGACGTTGAACCTTGTCCCGGCAACGTTTCGCCGCTCGGCCTTGGCACAAGGGCGGCACGCTGGCGGTTTCGGAAGCGGCGCTGAAGGATGTCAACGGCAAGCTGCTGGCTTTGGGCGCTGAAACATGCTCGATCTTTCCGGCGGCCAATCTGGTGGCACGTTGAATGGACCGGCCGTTTGGCCGCCGCATTTGAATGTCACTGAACATTGAGTGTCAGTGACAACTGGCCTGGTTTGGGGGAACCGCCATGTTTGAAAGCCTGATTGGCCTCGTCGCCATCATCGCGCTGTTCGTCATCATTTCACGCCAGCAGAGCCGTATCGGCCTGATCGAGCGCGAGCTTGGCGCCTTGCGCAGCCTTGTGCTTTCGGGCACGCCTGCGCTGCCGCCGCAAGCCAAGGAACCGGCTGCAAACGACAGCAAACCGGCGGATGCCGCAATACCGCTTGCGGCCGCAGCCGACCTGGCATCGCCAGGGACCGCAGCGGTCGCATCAGCCACAGAGGCCGAGGCCGATACCGCGGCGCCATCCGCGCCGGAGTCGGCGCAACCGGCGGCCGCGGCGAAGCCAGCTCGCCAGTCCGACGTCGAAACGGCTCTCGGTACTCGCTGGGCGGTCTGGGTCGGCGGCATCGCGCTGGCGCTGGGCGGCCTGTTCCTGATCCGCTACACCATCGAGGCCGGCATTTTCGGGCCACGCGTGCGGCTCGCCATGGCGGCGGCACTCGGGCTGGTGCTGGTCGCCGGCGGCGAGTTCATCCGGCGCACCGGCTTCAGGGTGCCGGTGCAAGGTGCCGCCGGTGCCTATATCCCGGCAATCCTGACGGCGGCCGGCGCCTTCATTTTGTTCGGTACCGTCTACGCCGCGTACAGCATTTACGGCTTTATCGGCCCGACGCTCGCTTTCACGCTGCTCGGCGCCATCGGGGTGGCGACGATCGCGGCAAGCCTGGTTCACGGTCAGGCGCTGGCCGGCGTCGGCCTGCTCGGTGCCATGGTGACGCCGCTGCTGGTCGCCTCGCAGGCGCCCAATCCGTGGGCGCTGTTCGGCTATCTGGCGATCGTGCTCGTCACCGCCGGCGTCATCGCCCGTATCCGCGACTGGAGGCTTTTGATGGCCGCAGCCTTCGTCGCCACCGGCATCTGGACCATCTTCTACATGACCGAAGCACCGGGGACGAACCTTTCCGTCATCCTTTTTATCGACGGGGTGACACTGGCCGTGCTCGCCTTCGTCTGGCTTGGCCGCCGCGACGAAGCGGTCGCCGGCAGCGGCTTCGATTGGCCGTCGATCGCGCCGGGCTTCTTCGTCGGGCTTTCGGCGCTGGCCCTGTTCGTCGATCCGGCCTTCGCCGCCATCCGCGGTGCATTGCCGGGTGCCGCCCTTGTCGCAGCCCTGGTGGCGGTGGCGCTCTATCGGCCGCGGGCGCTGGCACTGCTGCACGCCGCCGGGCTGGCGACTGTGCTGGTCTATCTCGGCATCATTCCGCCGACCACGATCGCTTCCGATTTTTCGGGCGGCGCTCTTGGCGTCGACGGCATGCCGGTTGTGGCGTCCGATGCCTTGATGCTCAGGGTCGGCATCGTTCTCGGCCTGGTCTTCATCGGCATCGGCTTTTGGGCAGCGCGCCGTTTTGCGGCCCATGGCTGGCTGCGCGCCGCCACGTGGGCGGCCTGGAGCGCTGTCGCGCCACTGGTCATCCTGCTGGCGCTCTGGTCTACCTTCGGCAATCTCGACCGTGACCTTGCTTATGCGGCGGTTGCAGCCGTATTGGTCGGGGTCTTCGCTGCCGGCGGCGAATGGATAGCACGCGGCGAAGCGCCGCCGCTGACCGGCGGCGCTGCCGTCTCCTTCGCGCTCGGCGGGGCGGCGATTGCCGGCCTGCTGATGCTGCACATGGCCTTTGGTTCGGGCTGGACAACCATCCTGCTCGGAGCAGCCGCCGCCGTGCCAGCGCTGGCGACGCGCTGGCGTAGCTATCCGGTGCTTGGATGGATTTCCGTTGGTGCGGTGATTGCAGTGCTTGGTCGCGCTGCCTTCGACCCGACCATCGTCGGTGCCGAGTTCCTGTCGAAGACGCCGGTGTTCAACTGGCTGCTGCTTGGATATGGGGTGCCGGCGCTCGCTTTCGGTTTTGCCGCCTGGCAGCTTGCCCGAACCACCAATGGCCGACCGCGCCTTGCCATGGAGGCCGGCGCCGCGCTGTTTTGCCTGCTCACCGTCGCCATGCTGGTGCGCCATGCCATGCATGGCGGCGTCATCGATACGGCTGCTGCGACGCTGGCCGAACAGGCGATCTACACGCTGATCGCCATCGGTGCCGGTGCCATCCTGGTCGCTATCGACATGCGCTCGCCAAGTCAGGTGCTGCGTTACGGCTCGATTGCAGCGGGCGTGGTCTCGTTCGCCTTCATCGTCCTCCAGCATTTTCTGGCGTTGAACCCGTTGCTGACCGATGAATCGACCGGCAGCATTCCGGTGTTCAACCTTCTGTTCCTCGCCTACCTCTTGCCGGCGGTCGCGGCAGGCGCACTGGCACTCCATTGCCGTGACAAGCGGCCGCAATGGTATGCGGCGATGCTGGCGGTGGTGGCGGCGGTGCTCGCTTTTGCCTATGCCACGCTGTCGGTCAGGCGCCTGTTCAAGGGTGAGTTCATCGGGCTGTGGAGCGGTCTCGGCCAGCTTGAGACCTATACCTATTCGGCACTGTGGCTGGTAATCGGCGTGGTGCTGCTCACCGCCGGTGTCTGGCTGAAGTCCCAGGTGCTGCGCATAGCGTCGGCAGCGCTGATCTCGATCGCCGTGCTCAAAGTCTTCATCTTCGACATGTCGGAACTGGAAGGCGTGTTGCGGGCGCTGTCCTTCATCGGCCTCGGCGCGGTGCTCATCGGCATCGGCCTGTTTTATCAGCGGCTGCTGACAAGGGCGGCGAGAGAGGTAAATTAGGTCGTCCACTGCAAGAAGGTCCAGCCTGGAGGACAGCGCGTTGCTCATAAACGACATAGCTACGATCGGCATCATCACGGCAGGCCCTGGGGGACCAATCGAAGGCTTCAAGGAGGGGCTGAGAGAACTGGGATTTGCCGAAGGCCGGAGCATTCGGTTTGAGCAGCGATCGGCCAATGGTGATTTGGGCAGGCTTCCCACCCTGGCGACGGAACTGGTTAGGCTGAACGTCGACCTTATCGCCGTGATCGGGGCGGTGACCGCGCGTGCGGTCCAAAAGGCGACAACGGAGCTCCCCGTCGTTTATTCTGTCGTCGTCGATCCGGTCAGTGATGGCCTCGCCGCAAGCCTGGAGAAGCCCGGCGGCAACATGACAGGAGTAACCAGCTTCGATCCAAACCAGGCGCGGACGCATGTCGAGTTGTTGCGAGCCGTCTTACCAGCGCTCTCCCGCATCGCGATCTTGAGCGATCAGGGGGTGTCCGATTGCCTGTCAGCCTCCAATGCTGGGGCAATACAAGAATTTGGGCTGAACCCGCAGGTTCTCCGCATTATAGGGCCTCAGCCCGATCTTGACGGCGCTTTTGCAGCGATGGATCGCGAGCTGGTCGAAGCGCTCATCGTCCTCGAGGAGCCGATCATTGCAGCACTCCGCGCAAGAATCGCGGAGCTTGCCCTTGCGCGTCGCTTGCCAACCATCTTCGCGCGGGAGCAGATCGATGCGGGAGGTCTGTTCTGCTACGGCACCAGCTTGCGAAGCGCAACATATCACATGGCGCTGTGCGCGAAGAAGATTCTTGATGGCAAGAGCCCCCGCGACATACCAATTCAGACTTTGTCCCAGCACGAATTGGTGGTGAACTTGCAGACCGCGAGAAAGCTCGGTCGAACGGTGCCTTCAAATATAGTAAATAGAGCGGTGCGTGTGATTGAATAGTACTGCGGCCGCTGACCCGCAGCAAGGGAGACATAGGATCAAATGGCACTCTATATACGAGGCCCCGAAGTGGATGCTTCAGCGACTATGTTGCAGCGCCAGACGGACGCTCCAAGCAAAACGGAGGCGGTGCGGACCGCGCTTTGCACGAACTCGAACGCAGTCGCACCAATGTGTCGCTTCGCGACCGGATTGCCAGGCTGCAAGCCGAGGCGGTGAGGATGGGCCTGCCCAATCCTGACTTCGATATGAAGAAATTCACAGCCGAGATGCGGGAAGACTGACGTTTGTCGACGCGCCGCTATTCGTCACCACGCATTTCTTTCAACTTTCGGATGCAACCCGGGAATAAACCTGCCACCGGCAGCGTTATTCAGTTGCTTGGGTGACCGGGGCGGCGGACCGCTTCGCGCTGGCCGCTTGCGCCGCGCTGCAAAGGCGCGTTCAATCACCACGGACAGGGGCTCCAGAACCAGCGGTCATGGACGAAAAGAAGGCAGCAATCCTGGGTGAAATACCGCGTCTGCGCCGCTATGCACGCTCGCTGTTGCGCGACCGCGATTCCGCCGACGATCTCGTCCAGGATTGTCTCGAGCGGGCGCTTGTGCGGCTCGACAATTGGCAGACAGGAGAAAGCCCCAGGAGGTGGCTGTTTACGATCATGCACCATTTGTTCATCGACCAGATGCGCAAGGTGAACCGGCGCGGCGAGGCGGCGATGCTGCCGCTCGAGACAAGCGAGGCGCAGGCAGCACCCGCCGAGCAGGTCGAGAGCATCGCCTCGCGCGAGATCGTCGACGCGCTGCAGGCGATCAGCCCTGACCGGCGCGCGGCACTTGTGATGGTCGCCATCGAAGGGTTTTCCTATGCCGAAGCCGCCAACATCCTTGGAGTGCCCGCCGGCACTTTGATGTCGCGCATCGCGCGCGGACGTGACGAACTGCGAGCGCTGCTGGATGATACCGCGCGCCGCCGCTCGATAAGGATCGTTGAGAAATGAGCCGGCGCGATTTCTCCGAACGCGACATCCACATGGCTCTCGATGGCGAGTTGCCGGGCGACGAGCGGACGGCCTATGAGGCATGGCTCGAGGCCAATGCCGAGATGAAGGCCAAGAGCGCACGCTACGCCGCCGACCGGGAAGCGTTGCGCGCAGCCTTTAATGGCGTGCTGGACGAACCCGTGCCGGTGCGGTTGAGCAAGGTGGTGCTTGGCGAGGCGCCGGTGGTCAGAGTATCGCCGTCGCGCTCGCGTTGGTGGCTTGCGGCCGCCGCTGCCGCCATCCTGGCGATTGGCGGTGCTGGCGGCTACCTTGCCGGCATCGGCCGCCTCGGCCTGGAAAATACCGCCGAGGACCAGCTTGCCGAAGAGGCGATCGCCGCCCACGTCATCTATGCCGCCGAAACGCGGCATGCGGTGGAAGTGCCGGCAAGCGACAAGGATCATTTGCAGAGTTGGTTGTCGAACCAGGTGGGTCTGAAGCTCGTCGCGCCGGATCTGGCGGCGCAAGGATTCCAACTGGTCGGTGGCCGGCTGCTGCCCGCCGGCCAGGGCAAGGCCGCGATGCTGCTTTACGAGGACGTCAAGGGCGAGCGCATATCGCTCTTCGTCACCGCCGAATCGGCAGCCAAGGCCAAGGGCACCTATGGGGAGGACGATGGTCCTGAGGCCGTCTATTGGCTGGACAAGGGTTATGGCTGCGCCGTCGTCGGCTCGCTGCCGCGCGAGCAACTGGCCGCAGTGGCCAAGAGCGCCTATAGCCAGCTTTTGGCGGGCTTGCAAAGCTGAGCAGGCTCTCGCTCTTCCGGAGCCGCGCCGTTGCCTAAACACGGAGGTCGTTCAAAGCCTTTGCGCGACCTGCCTGCCGTCAAAACTGTCACAATTCGGCCCTAATCGAGGTGCGATAGCGCTTGCTGAATGCTGGCACTTCGGCTGGTGTGACCGATGTTTAGACTAGGGCCGTTTCCACAACCCAATCGAGGTTTTCTGAGCCCGCATGCCTGCCGAGATTCGCAAGGCCCGCGCGTCCGACGTCGATGACCTCGCCGCCATCGAAAAAGCCGTTTTCTCGAGCGATCGCATTTCTCGCCGCTCCTTTCGCCAACTGATCGAACGCGACACCGCCGAGCTGCTGGTTGGCGAAAGCGATGGCCGCGTCGCCGGCTATGCAGTCGTGCTGTTTCGCAAGGGCAGCGGCGTCGCGAGGCTTTATTCGATCGCCGTTGGTCCATTTTTCGGCGGCCGTGGCGTTGGCCGGCTGCTGCTGGAAGAGGCCGAGGCCGCCGCTTTCGAGCACGGCCGCATGATGCTTCGTTTGGAAGTCCGCGAGGACAACCCGCGCGCGATCCAGATCTACGAGCAGAGCGGCTACCGCAAGATCGGCCGCGAGCCGGACTATTACGAGGATGGCGCCACGGCGCTGCGCTATGAAAAGACCTTGCGCGGCGACATTCCGGTGGCCACCGAAGTGCCGTTTTATCAGCAAACTTGCGAATTCACTTGCGGACCATGCTGCCTGATGATGGCGATGGCTTACTTCGGCCCCGGATTCGTGCCGGATCCGGTGATGGAAATCAGGCTGTGGCGTGAGGCGACGACCGTTTTCATGATGTCGGGGCCGGGCGGCTGCGAACCGTTCGGGCTTGCCGTCGCCGGCTATGAGAGCGGGCTTGCTGCTGAGATCTATGTCTCCTTCTACGGCGCGCTGTTCCTGCAGTCGGTGCGCAGCGAGGACAAGCGCCGCGTCATGGAGCTGGCGCAGGTCGACTTTCGCCGCCGCGCGGAACTTTACAGCATCCCGGTGAATTACCGTTCATTCGGGCTTGACGACATTCGCACCGCGATCGCAGAGGGAAAACTGGTGCTGGTCCTGATCAGCGGCTTCCTGATGTTCGGCAAGAAGGTTCCGCACTGGGTATTGGCCATCGGTGACGACGGCGATCATATCCTGATCCACGACCCCTGGGTCGAGGACGAGCGGCAGGAGACGATCCTCGATGCTGCCAACATTCCCGTGCCTTACGGCATCTTCATGAACATGGCGCAATTCGGCCGCGACGGATTGCGCGCCGCCATCACTCTCGGAAAGCGCGATAGCCAATGACCTGGGTCATCCTTACCGGCCGGCAGAACGATCTCGACCAAGTGGCGACGCCGCACAAGATCATCACCAATCGCGACTACCTTGCCCATCCGGCACTGTTTCGCGGTCAGCGGCCGAAGGTCATCAACCTGTCGAACAATTACGGCTACCAGAGCCGCGGCTATTACGCGTCGCTGCTTGCTGGTTCGCGCGGCCATAAGGTCATCCCGACGGTCGAAACGATGATCGACCTGTCGGAGCGCAAGCTCTATGAGCACGCGTTGCCGGAACTCGAACTCGCACTCAACAAGTGCCGCAAGGACCTGGGTGGCGCTTTTCCCCAGAAGGTCTGCATCTTCTTCGGCATCGGACCATCCAGGATCTGGGACCGCTTCGCAAAACTTCTGTTCGACTGGTTCCGTGCCCCGGCGCTCGAGGTCCACATCAGGGACAGCGCCGAATGGGCCTCGATCCGCAAGATCGGGTTCCATCCCCTGGCCAGGATGACCGAGGACGAGGAAACGCACTTTCTCCAGTGCCTGGAGACCTACACCAACCGCGAGTGGCGCGACACCAAGGGCCGCACGCCGGCGCGCTACACTTTCGCCACTCTGGTCGATCCGCATGAGGAACTGCCACCGTCGGAGATTTCGTCGCTGCGCCACTGGGCCAAGATCGCTGAAAAGATGGGCGTCGAAATCGAGCCGATCACCAAGCGGGATCTGGCCAAGCTCGCCAACTACGACGCGCTGTTCATCCGCGAGACCACCTCGATCTCCAACCACACCTACCGCTTTGCCCGCCGCGCCCAGCAGGAAGGCATGCCGGTCATCGACGATCCGCTGTCGATGATCCGCTGCACCAACAAGGTCTATCTCAACGAGCTGATGACCTACAACAAGGTACCGGTGCCGCCAACGGTGATGATAGCCGGCACCTCGGACCTGGAACTTGCGGCGCAGACGCTGGGCTTCCCGCTGGTGCTGAAGATCCCGGACTCCTCGTTTTCGCGCGGCGTCAAGAAATGCGGCACTTTCGAAGAGTTGAAGTCGCTTGCAACCGAATGGCTGGAGGATTCCGACCTCCTGATCGCGCAAAAATTCATTCCGACGGAATATGACTGGCGCGTCGGTGTCCTCGGCGGCCAACCCTTGTTTGCCGTCCATTATCTGATGGCCAAGAAACATTGGCAGATCGTCAATCATAAGGCCAACGGCAAGCCCGATCAGGGCGGCATCAAGACCTTCACCCTGAAGGAAGCGCCGGCCCATGTCGTCGAGACGGCGGTGAGCGCGGCGCGTTGCATCGGCGACGGCCTCTACGGCGTCGACCTCAAGGAAACCAGGGACGGCGTCTTCGTCATCGAGGTCAACGACAACCCCAACCTCGACCACGGCTGGGAAGACTCTGGCGAAAAGGACGAGGTCTGGGTGCGGCTGACGCAGTGGTTCCTGGAGCGGCTGGACCGGCCGGGGCGATAATATCCGAACTGAGGGGAAAAAGATGCTGTTCTTCGTAACCGAGGATTTTCGCGGCTGCGACCGCAAGGAGATCTACCGCCGTTTCCGCGACCAGGGCCGCCTGAAGCCGGACGCGCTTCTCGTGCACCACAGCTGGATCGCAGCGGATATGAGCCGCTGCTTCCTGCTGGTGGAGGCCGATGACATCACGCTCCTGCAGCGGTGGGTCATCGAATGGGCCGATCTGGTCGAATTCGAGATTGTTCCTGTGGCGACGAACAAGGATATGGTTGAGGCATTGAGCGGGCACCTCTGACCCGGCAAGGAACCTCCTGGTTCGCCACACCTGAATTCCGCCTTCTCTATCAAGGAATTAACACGCGAATCGAGCGTCATCTCAAGGAGATCCAAGCCGGTTGCCCGCGCTTCCGCGAGACTGTCGCACTTAGCCGGACTGCCGGATCGTCGCGCTCGACCTCAGCAGCCGATTGATGTCCGACGCCTTTGACGGCACGCCGATCAAATAGCCCTGGGCCTCGACACAACCCTCCTTTTGCAGGAATTCAAGCTGCGCTTCGGTCTCGACACCTTCGGCGGTGACGGTGATGCCCAGCTGTGCGCCAAGCCCGATGATGGTGCGCACGATCGCCGCGGTATCGCGACTGTCGATGTCACGGGTGAACGAGCGATCGATCTTGATCTTGTCGACGGGAAAGCGCCTGAGATAGCCCAGCGAGGAATAGCCGGTGCCGAAATCGTCCAGCGCGATGCGGACGCCCAGATCGCGTAGCTGCCTGAGTGTCTTGAGCACCAGATCGCTCTCGTCCATCAGCACCGTTTCGGTGATTTCCAGTTCAAGTCGGTTGGCCGGCACGCCCGAGAACGCCAGTGCCGAAATGACGCTGCGGGCAAAGGTACCGCTTTTGATCTGCACGGCGGAGACATTGACTGCGATGCGCCAAGCCGCCCAGCCTGCCGCGGTCGTGCAGGCTTTTCGCAGCGCCCATTCTCCGAGCGGCACGATCAGCCCGGTCTCCTCGGCGGCCGGAATGAAGTCGTCCGGCCGCACCAGGCCGCGCACCGGCGATCGCCAGCGCATCAAGGCTTCGGCACCGACGATTTCGCCGGAGGCGATGTTCATGATCGGCTGGAAATCCAGCTCGAATTCGCGGCGCGACAGCGCTGCCCTGAGATCGATTTCGAGCGCCCGGCGGGCCCGCACCATCGCGTCCATGGCCGGTTCGAAGAAGCGGTAGAGGTTGCGCCCTTCGCTCTTTGCCCGATAGAGCGCCATATCGGCATTTTTCAGCAAAGTCTCGGCGTCCTTGCCGTCATTCGGAAACAGCGCGATGCCGAGACTGATGCCGACACGCATGTCGTGTCTCTTGTCGCGAAACGGCTTTCCGATGATCTCGACTATGCGTTTGGCCAGCTTTTCCGCGTCGCCCGGGCTTTTGAGATTGAACAGGATGATGACGAATTCGTCGCCGCCGAAGCGGGAGACAACGTCCGTTTCATTGCGCAGGCACCGTTGCAGCCGTTCGGCCACGCATTTCAGCAGCCAGTCGCCGGCGGGGTGACCCCAAGTATCATTGACTGCCTTGAAGTGATCGAGGTCGAGCGAGAATATCGCCAGCGATCCGTCTCTCGTCTCGCTCAGGGCTTGGTCGAGCCGTTCGCGAAGCATCGAGCGATTGGGCAGGTTGGTCAGTGTGTCGTGGTGCGCAAGATGGGTCATGCGCTCTTCCACACGCCTGCGCTCGGTGACGTCGTCGAACGTCGCGACCCAGCCGCCGCCGCTCATCGGCCGGCGCGCAACCAACAGCGTCCTGCCGTCGGCGAGATGACGATGCGTTATGTGTGTTTTCCCCGCCCGCAGGCAGGCTTCGATTTGCGAGATTTCGCTGTCGGGGTCGAGCTTTGTATAAATGCCCAGTTCCAGCAGCCGCTTGAACGCATCACGGTGGCTCATGCCAAGCGGGAAGTCGGCGGGCCTGACATGATAAAGTTCCAGGAAACGTTCGTTGCGCACGATCAGCTTGCCGTCCGCATCGTACATCAAAAGGCCTTGCGACATGTTGGCAAGTGCTGCGTCGAAACGGCGGTGCTGCTCTTTCAACTCCTGCTCGGCGCGCCGTTGCTCGGTGATGTCCTCGTAGATCGAGACCCAGCCACCTGACGCCAGCGGCCGGTGCGAAATGTTGACGATGCGCCCGTCTGCAAGCGTTTCCTCATAGGTGGAAGGTTTTGCCTGGTCGATATAGGGCTTGCGGATGGCATAGAGTTGCTCGGCGCTTTGCGAGGCGATGCCGATATCCACGCTGTGCTGGAGGATGTCGAAAAACCGGATGCCGGGCCGCACCACTTCGGCGTCGAGGCGAAAGATGCTGATGTAGTTCCTGTTGCAGATGATCATCCGCTCATCGGCATCGAACATGCACAGGCCATGCGACATGTTCTCGATCGCTGCCGAAAAACGCTCGTTCTGTTCGCGTAGCTCGTCTTCGATCCGTCGCGGCAGACCAACGCCTTTGGCCCTCCGTCGGCGGACGGATGAACCAGCCTTGATACCGGCAACGGGCATGAGGCAAGCCTATGGACCATGGTTAACCACGGCACTGTTGTCCCTGCCGGTTAATTTACCGTTTTCAGCCGGCTGGAACGGCAGTCTGGCGTCGCGACTTTTCGATTGCCGCAAACCGTTTGAGAAAGGCATTCTGCGCCCAGGTCACCGAGCGCGGCGTGACATCGAAGCGCTCGGCGTTGAAACCGCGCGGCCTGCCGAAGAACTCGGTCGCCTCCGCCGTCGAAAAACCCGCAAGCAGCGTTGCTTCGAAATAAGCGGCGATCTGATCCGCTCGCTTGATTTCCTTGCGCAGCCCCGCGTCGAGTTCGGCAGGCAGTGAAAAGCGCAGATGGATGGCACGCTGCAGCCTGATCTCGCAATCCCTGTAGCTGCCGCCCATCACGGATTTGAACGGCGAGATCATATCGCCGATGACGTATTCCGGCGCGTCGTGCAGCAGCGCCGCCAACCGCGCGTCGGCGTCGGCATCCGGCATCAGTTCGCCGACAAGTGTTTCGACCAGCAGTGAATGCTGGGCGACCGAAAAGGCGTGATCGCCTCTGGTCTGGCCGTTCCAGCGTGCGACGCGGGCAAGGCCATGGGCAATATCGGAGATCTCGATGTCGAGCGGCGAGGGATCGAGCAGGTCGAGCCGGCGGCCGGACAGCATACGTTGCCAGGCACGCGGCGGCGCCCCGGCGCGGTCGGCCGCCATCAGGCGTCCTCCGCGCCAACGGCTTCCTGCGGAAAGCTGAATTTCGCCCAGGACGGGATGGCGAGCGACACGGCGACGTCGTCAGCCAGGATCGGCAGGCCGGCGTCGAGCGCTGCCTTGACCCGGTCGATGCGGGCAATGGCAAGGCCTGTCGTGCCGGCGGTCGAGCCAAGCGTGCCGACTGGTCGCCCCGCCACGGCCAACTCTGCGCGCGAAGTGGGCAGGGGGCGTTCGGCCGAGACGATCAACACCCGGCGCCTGGCAGTGCCGCGATGCTGCATGCGCGAGACGACCTCCTGGCCGACGTAGCAGCCTTTCTTGAAGCCGACGCCACCGATCTCGTCGAGCAGCACATCATGCGGAAACGCGTCGCCGAGCTGATAGTCGCTGCCGCTTTCGGCAATGCCATTGGCGATGCGAAAGGCTTGCCATGCGGCAAGGTCGCCGCTGTCTGCGGCGCCACCATAGAAGCGCGTGACGATAGCATCGACAAACCGCGCATCGGCAAACGGTGCGGATTCAAATTGCGAGGCAGTTGAATGGCTTTCCCATACGACGGTCACAACCGACTGATCTGCCTTGGCAATTTCGACTTTGGCGCGCAACTTGTAGAGCGTCAGCCGGCGCATGAAGTCATCGATGGTCTCAGCACGGCATTCGAGCCGGAAAATATTTTCGTCAGCGCGCGAGATCAGGAAGTCGAAAAGGATCTTGCCTTGCGGCGTCAGTAAGGCGCCGGGCTTTGCTTCGCCGCGGCCGAGCGCGTCTAGGTCGGTGGTCAGGATGTTCTGCAAAAAGTGTTCGGCATCCGGTCCGGATACGGAAACGAGTGCGCGATCTCTGAGCGAGGCAAAGGGCATGGTGGGAAAACGAGCCTGATCTTGCAAAACTATCGGTCATTACGTAAGCCGCTGGCACTTCCCCCGCAAGAGACCGGATCCGCATGGCCCCCCTCTACGATCTCATCCTGACAGGCGGCACCGTGGTCAATCACGACGGCGAGGGTTTTCGCGACGTCGGTATCAATGGTGGGCGCATCGCTGCCATCGGCGACCTCCGCCAGGCATCGGCGGGCGAGACGATCGACTGCCACGGGCTCCATATCCTGCCGGGCGTCGTCGACAGTCAGGTGCATTTCCGCGAGCCGGGACTGGAGCACAAGGAAGATTTGGAGACGGGCTCCCGCGCAGCGGTGCTTGGCGGCGTCACCGCCGTCTTCGAGATGCCGAACACCAATCCGCTGACCACCAGCGAGACAACCCTTGTCGACAAGGTGCGGCGTGCCACCGGCCGCATGCATTGCGACTTTGCCTTCTGGGTCGGCGGGACCCGCGACAATGCAAAAGACGTTGGCGATCTCGAGCGGCTGCCGGGTGCGGCCGGCATAAAAGTGTTCATGGGCTCGTCCACCGGCGACCTGCTGGTCGAGGACGACGAAGGCGTTGCCTCGATCCTGAGGAACACACGCCGCCGCGCCGCCTTTCATTCCGAGGACGAGTTCCGGCTGCGCGAGCGGCTTGGCGAGCGTATCGCGGGCGATCCGTCCTCACATCCGGTGTGGCGCGACGAGATCGCTGCATTGCGCTGCACAGAGCGCCTTGTGCGTATCGCGCGCCAGGTTCGCGCCCGGATCCATGTGCTGCACATCTCGACCGCCGAGGAGATAGGCTTCCTCGAACAGCATAAGGATGTCGCGACCTGCGAGGCGACGCCGCATCATTTGACGCTGAGCGCCGATGACTATGCGCAGCTCGGTACGTTGATCCAGATGAACCCGCCGGTGCGCGCCACGCGTCATCGCGAGGGGATCTGGCAGGGCATTGCGCAAGGCGTTGTCGATGTCCTCGGCTCCGACCATGCGCCGCACACGCTGGCCGAGAAGGCAAAACCTTATCCGGCGTCGCCGTCCGGTATGACCGGCGTGCAGACTTTGGTGCCGATCATGCTGGACCATCTCAACGCCGGCCGGCTGACCTTGCAGCGCTTTGTCGACCTGACCAGCCACGGCCCGCAGCGTATTTTCGGCATCGCCAGGAAAGGCCGTATTGCCGCCGGCTACGATGCCGATCTGACCATCGTCGATCTGAAGCGCCGCGAGACCATCGCCAACGCCCAGCAAGGCTCCAAGGCCGGCTGGACGCCTTATGACGGCAGGCAGGTGACCGGCTGGCCGGTCGGCACCATCGTTCGCGGCCGGCGCGTGATGTGGGAAGGCGAGATCGTCGCGCCGAGCCAGGGCAGGGCGGTGGAGTTTTGCGAGGCGTTGGCGGGCTAAGCTCCCTGCCTCATAAGGGCCAGGCTAAGCCACTCAATCCCCAGCAACGAAGAACGTCCATTGTCCGGTCGGCGTGATGCCGACTCGATAGAAGATGTACGCACCGAACTGCTTCATATCGTCATAGTCGCTGGCGGTGACGATCTTGAACAGCTCGACCCGCTGCCTGGCATCGAGTTTGTCCAGCGGCAGGGCGAAGAAATAGGGCCAGACATAGAGATCCTGCGGCGTGCCGGCATCGACATGGACATAACCGGCACTGAGCACCTCTTCCAGGATGGCGAGGATCTCCTGGCCTTCCGTATCGCCCGAAAGGCCCTTCAGGAAGGCGATCGGGTCGCCCTCGATGTCACCCAGCGACAATTGGGTCATCATGTCTCCCGTGCCGATCAGCGGCCGAAGCTTTTCGATGTCGCCGCTTTTGCACGCCTCGACGATCAGATCGTGCATGCGCCTCACCGGTTCCGGCAACTTGGCCAGGTCGTAGACGACTTCGGGCACAGGCGCGTCCGGATCGACATGCGGATTGGCCATCCCGCCATCGTCCGTTGGCCCTTTCGGTTCGGTTTGCTCTGGCTCCTCGGACGGAGTCGGCTGGCGGGCTGGAGGTGGTACCGTGCCGAGTGGGCCGGGCATCGGGACGGTACTTCCAGACGGCGACATGTCGCCGTCCGGCGGCGGCGTCACCGGCGAGGGCAGGTCTTCGCGTTTGATCTCGCTGAGGGCGTGAGCGGGACTGCTCGCAAGAAACAGTGCAAGGGGAATTGTGGCGCAGGAAGCAGTAAGCCAAATGCCGAGGACCAGGCCGCGTGGCTTGCCTGATATCGAAAAATTCACCGCCTGCTACTCCCTGGTTCCAGCCCATCCATGTGCCCGGACATGATGTCCGGCGGCGCGCCGTCGTCAAAGAACCGGGATCAGTGCCGCAGTCTTTCGGGCTCGAAGGCCCCGGCAATCACCTTTTCACGCATGCGATCGAGCAGGGCAAGCGCCGAGGTCTCGCCATTGGCGCGCAGCATTTCGCCGAATGCCGTTTCGAGGGCTGCCTCGGCGATGATTTCAGGCTCGATCCCCGCCGACAATCCTTCTGCCCAGGCTTCGCTGTGGCTTTCCACGGCAGTCAGGCGCTTTTCTTCCCTGACCAGCGCGTCGATGTCGTTGACGCCATGTTCCATTGCGATGTCCACCCTTTCAAGCGGTGATCCGTTGGACAGGGATCAAGCTTGAGTTGTCCCTTTTACACGCAGGCGCAAGTAAGTATCTGTAAATGCGACATTTTTTTGGTCGCTGTCTACAAATTCCGTCGCGTCTAGCAAACCTGCATCCGATCCGTCTCAAACTTAGCCGATTAGGTCGGCCAAGGGGACGGAAACCTTCAGTTTGAGTTAATTTCACATCTGCGCGCTAACGTTTCGTTAACATAGTTGCAAAAGTGCAACATTAGGTTTGCACCAAGACCTCAGTCGAGGCAAGCGGGGAAGTGTCGAACGCGTCCACCGCGACGGCGCCGACCCTTGATGCGGCTTTTCCGGAAAGCGGCTGCCGTCGTCAGTTTCCGTAGCGCGAAGCGATGTCGCGAGACAGCGTCTCGCCTTCCTTCATGTAGCGGCTGATGGCTTCCGTCGCCGAGGCGGTGCATTGCGTATAAGTGCCGCCGAACGACCGGTAGCCGCGGTTGAAGCTGGCGATGAAGCGGGCGCGCCGCTCCGGGTTCGGATTTTCCGATGCGATCAGTTTTTCCATCTCGGCTCGCCACCGATCGCCCTTCTCGCCACACAGATTACGCAGGAAATGCAGCGAGCCGAGCACTTCCGCCAGCCGCATCAGCCCGGGCTCGAACGGTGCTTCGGCGGCAATCGCCGGGCGCGCACCGACGACCACACTGACGGCGAGGCATGCGGCGAGAAACGAAGACGTGCGGCTCATGAGGCTTTGTGCTGGAACAATTTGTCGCCTGCAAGGCGATTCTCTGGCTCACGTCTCGCCGTCTTTTTTGGGACCGAGTAGATCGTCGGCAATTTCAAACACTGCATCGGCGAGCGGCATCGCCATCATTTCGGCCAGCGTATAGAAAGCCGCGGTTTCGGCGTCGTCGCTGGCAACCGCCTCGCCGCCGGCATAATCGGCCCCAAACACCGTCAGCCAGTAGTCGACCGGATGTCCGTCCCCGCTGCCGTCGATGTGGATTTCCCGCAGCGGCCGGTAGCTGCGCGCCTGCAATCCGGTCTCTTCCAGCAATTCGCGCCGTGCTGCCTGTTCCAGCGTCTCGCCGGCTTCGACCTTGCCGCCGGGAAAGGCATAGAGGCCTTGCGAGGGCGGCCTGGCCCGCTTGACCAGCAGCACCGTGTTCTCGCGCACGACGCAGGCCGAGACTGCCGGAATGATCTTGCGTGCTTCCATGGCTCCGGATCGCTCGATTGGCACAGCCCGTTGTGGACCGACCGTCGGCGAACAGCTTTAGCGGTTGCGAAAGGCAGGTTCCATGGCCACTTTCATACGCCACCAATCGAAAGCTGAATTCATGTGCGGACGCTTTGCTTTGACAGCCACTCCGGACCAGACCGCCGCCTTTCTCGGCCTGGCGGAACTTGAGGAGTTTCCGGCCCGCTACAATATCGCGCCGACGCAGCCGGTGCTGATGGCGCTCGCCGGATTGACGCAGGCGCCGGGCTCGAACCTGCCCGACCGCCGCTCGATTCTGGTGCGCTGGGGCCTGATCCCTGCTTGGGTGAAGGATACGCGTAACTTCCCGCTGCTGTTCAACGCGCGTTCCGAGGGGGCTTCGGAAAAGGTGTCGTTTCGCGCTGCCATGCGCCATCGCCGCGCCCTGGTGCCGGCTTCGGGATTCTACGAATGGCACCAGACCGGTGGCAGAAGAGGGCAGCCCTATTGGGTGCGGCCAAGACAGGGCGGGCTTGTCGCCTTCGCCGGGCTGATTGAGACCTATGCCGAGCCGGGCGGCTCGGAAATGGACACCGGCGCCATTCTGACCGCCCACGCCAACGCCGATACTGCCCATATCCACGACCGCATGCCGGTAGTGATCCATCCCGAGGATTTCGCACGCTGGCTGGATTGCCGTACGCTCGAGCCGCGCGACGTGGCCGATCTGCTGAGACCCGCCCAGCCCGATTTCTTCGAGGCGATCCCGGTTTCCGACCTCGTCAATAAGGTCGCCAATACCGGGCCGGAGATTCACGAGAAGGGGGTCATCGAGCCTGAGCTCGAGAAGGTCAAGCGCCAGAAGTCCGGCGCGAACGACAATCAGATGAGTTTATTTTAGCAAAAGCTACTGTTACTGGCTCGCCGTGAGCGCCTCAATCTTCACCCGACCGCATTCTCAGGCAGCGCGCGGCGAGACGATCTTCTGTGCCGGCTTCTTCTTCTTCGCGGTGTGCAGAAGAGCGGCGACGATTGCTGCCGGGCCGATCGCTCGGTAATAGCTGGCGAGCGCCGGTTGCTTGGCACGGCTGGGTTCCTGCTTGGGCATTCTTCTCTTCCCTAGTAACGTCTTCGTGTCTGCGTTTGCTGGCCGAATCCGACCAAATCGTGACGCTTGCTGATCTAGCCGGCGAATGTTTCATGACAGTGCCGACATGTTTAATAAAATGTTTCAGTGCCGCATTTCCTGTGATCCAACGATATTTTTGGCGAAGGTAGCGACTTGACGGCAACACCGGGCAAGGCGATAAAGCCGGCCATGAAAACGCCTTTCGCCATTTGTGGCATTTGCATTATCGGCTAGCCTCGCGCTGGTCCTGGACGTTTTCGCCTCATCTCCTCCAAGATTGGACAAACGCCCCGGCCAGCAGGCTGGAGCCCGATTTGCGCCTCGGCGTAACTGGCTTCATCCAGAGCACGATCCCAAAGATCATGCTCAACCAAAGTAACGCACCGGGAACGCACGTATGTCTGACGCATCGAAGAGCCTGCGCCTCTACAATACGCTAACGCGGAGCAAGGAGGATTTCTTCCCGATCGATCCGCGCAACGTGCGCATGTATGTCTGCGGCCCGACGGTCTATGACTTCGCCCATATCGGCAATGCGCGGCCGGTGATCGTCTTCGACGTGCTGTTCCGTTTGCTACGCCATCTCTACGGGGAAGCGCACGTCACCTATGTCCGCAACATTACGGACGTCGACGACAAGATCAACGCTCGCGCGCTGCGCGATTTCGGCGGCGAAATTGCATCGGGCAAGCTGTCGCTGAACGAAGCGATCAGGCGGGTCACCGAAAAGACCGCCGATCAGTTCCACAAGGACGTTGCGGCGCTCGGTTGCCTGGAACCGACGGTCGAGCCGCGCGCCACCGAGTTCGTCGAGCCCAGGCCCGACGGCAAAGTCGACATGATCTTCTTGATTCAACGCTTGATCGAACGCGGCCATGCCTATGTCGCGGCTGGAGAAGTCTTGTTCGACACCGCTTCCATGCCGGATTATGGGCAGTTGTCGAAGCGCAATCTCGATGAGCAGCAGGCCGGCGCCCGCGTCGCCGTCGATGCGCATAAGAAGAACCCGCAGGATTTCGTGCTGTGGAAATTGTCTTCGCCCGAGGAGCCGGGCTGGGACAGCCCGTGGGGCAGGGGTCGGCCGGGCTGGCACATCGAGTGCTCGGCGATGTCGGCCGCCTATCTCGGCGAGGTGTTCGACATCCATGGCGGTGGTCTCGACCTGATCTTTCCGCACCACGAGAACGAGATCGCGCAATCGCGTTGCGCCCACGGCACCGAAACGATGGCCAAGGTTTGGATGCACAACGGTTTCCTGCAGGTCGAAGGGCAGAAGATGTCCAAGAGCCTGGGCAATTTCTATTCGATCACCGAATTGCTGGAGACGGATACCTTTGGCGGCCGCAAATGGCCGGGCGAGGTGCTCAGGCTGGCGATGCTGATGACGCATTATCGCGAGCCGATCGACTTTTCCGTGCGCAAGCTGGAAGAGGCGGAAAGGCTGCTTACGAAACTCTACCGTCGATTTGATGAAATCTGGCCCGTGAACCCAACCACACCGGAACCTCGAATTTTGGAGCATTTGCTCGACGATTTGCAGACATACGATGCGTTCCGCACCGCTTCTTCATCTGAGTACGGAGCTGGGGATGATGCGGGCCGAGTCTTGGCTGGTCTAAAACTTCTGGGTCTTATGCAGCACACCCCAGATGAATTCTTACGTGGCGTCCCAGCTGTGACTGAGACCAAGGCCGTCGCCCACGCAAGCATTCCGGAGGAGGACGACACCCTCGACGCATACGGCTCTGTTGGTCCCACCAAGGATCGTATCAGAGCGCGTATAGACGAAAGACTCGGTCTTATTCGCGAAAAGAACTGGGCCGAGGCCGACCGCATCCGCGACGAGCTTCTGGCGCAAGGCGTGCAATTGAAGGACGGAAAGGACCCGGTCACCGGCGCCCGCATCACCACCTGGGAGGTAAAGCGGTGAGGGTGGAGGTCGAAATGCGTGCAAGGCTGGCGAAGGCTTTTGTGATGGCCGATCTCCCCCCTTGCGGGGGAGATGTCCGGCAGGACAGAGGGGGGTGGGAAGGATCGCCGACTTTCGACGTAACCCATTCGCACCCCGGAACCTGCTTGAGGGCGTGGCTGCCATCGGTTGACAGGCCGGAGGGACAGTACCCCCCTCTGTCCTGCCGGACATCTCCCCCGCAAGGGGGGAGATTGGCTGTCGTCGATGATTTCGCCAATCGCGAAGGCGAGGGTGCTTGATGGGTCACGACCTCGTTCCATCGCGTCAGCGAA
>NZ_JAMYLM010000010.1:0-202207 GCF_040317995.1 Mesorhizobium sp. M1334 | reverse complement strand
CGCTCATGAGGATCAATCCCATTCTGCCGTCTCCCTCGCTCGACAGCGAGCAGGGCGACATTCCTACTTTGCAGAATCAAGACATTTTAACTTTGCGCCAATATCCTTGAATCAGATAATATTCGTTATGCCGCGCAGCATGCGATCAGAGGGCATTAACCTCTTGTTAAGTTAAAACTTCTTGCTGGTTCGAACGAATCGGACATAATGACGGTTGCTTGGCCACATTCCGCCAAAAATCGTTTTTAGAGAGTCTTAATCGAATGAACGTGAGTTCGCCCGTTCCCGCGAAAACCCCATTGCTGTTCGAGAAGCGCATTCTCGAACAAGGGGATCAGATATCAAAGAAGCTTCACCTTCTCTCGATGCAGCGTTTTCCTCCCCACGCCAAGAAGAATTTGCGTTCTTTTTCGTTGGCGGAGGTGGCGACGTATCTCGGTGTTTCTCAGAGCCATCTAAAAAAACTACATCTAGAGGGCAAAGGCCCAGTACCTGAAACCTCGTCTTCTGGCAGACGATCCTACACGGCCGGGCAGATGATCGAGCTACGCCAATACCTTGACCAACACGGGCGCTCCGACGCCCGCATGTATGTTCCCCATCGTCGGTCGGGCGAGAAACTTCAAATCCTAGCTGTGGTTAATTTCAAGGGAGGTAGCGGCAAGACAACGACAGCAGCTCATCTCGCCCAGTATCTCGCTCTGACGGGACACCGTGTATTGGCTGTCGATCTTGATCCCCAGGCGTCGCTATCTTCACTGCACGGGTTCCAGCCAGAACTCGACCAAACGAAATCGCTTTACGATGCGATCCGCTACGACGACGAGAAGGTTTCTCTCTCGGAAATCATCAGGCCAACAAATTTCCCAGGACTGGATATCGTCCCAGCAAACCTTGAGCTGCAAGAATTCGAATACGACACGCCTTTGGCGATGACGGACAGGACGTCTAACGTGGGAAGGGCGTTTTTCACGCGCATCTCGACGGCATTGGGTGAGGTCGACGCCCTATATGATGTCGTCGTTATCGATTGCCCGCCGCAACTGGGCTATTTGACAATTACAGCGTTGACCGCTGCAACGTCAGTCTTGATAACGATCCATCCGCAGATGCTCGATGTCATGTCAATGGGCCAATTCCTGTTGATGCTCGGGAATATTCTGGAGCCAATCCGGGCAGCGGGTGCCGAGGTGAACCTGGAGTGGTATCGCTATCTTATAACGCGATACGAGCCGACGGATCAGCCGCAGGCGCAGATGGTAGCGTTCCTCCACACGCTTTTTGGTGAGTTCATCCTCAAGAACCAGATGCTGAAATCCACGGCGATTTCTGATGCGGGGATTACCAAGCAGAGCCTCTACGAAGTCGAAAAAAACGCGATGACTCGTTCCACATACGAGCGGGCAATGGATGCACTCGATGTCGTAAACGGAGAAATCGCTACGTTGATACATAAAGCATGGGGGCGCTGACTTGTCCGCTGACAAAAACGGACTTTTGCGCAGCGCTTTCAACAGACTAGGTTGTATCCAGAGGTAGACCAAGATGGCACGTAAGAATCTTCTTTCCGGCCTCGCAGAGACGGAGGCAGACGACCAGCCGACATCTAGCTCAACTGCGGCCTATCCGATTCGCGGTGCTTCGAAATCCATGATCCGCTCCGTTAATGAGTTGGCAAAGCAGGCGGATGCGTACCTTGAAGGTGAGCATGTAGTCGAACTCGACCCGGACGCTATTGACGGCTCGTTCGTTTCCGATCGCATGGATGACGACAGGGAACAGTATCAGGAACTGCTGGAAGCGATTCAGCAGAGGGGTCAGGATTCCCCCATTCTTGTGCGCCCCCACCCGAGCATCGAAGGCCGCTTCATGATCGTCTTTGGGCATCGGCGTGTCCGGGTGGCCCGAGATCTCCAACGGAAGGTTAGGGCGGTCATCAAGGAGATCGACGACAAGGCTCATGTCATTGCTCAGGGCCAGGAGAATTCTGCCCGAGCAAATTTAAGTTTTATCGAGAAGGCGATGTTCGCAAAGCGTCTCGAGGAGTTGAATTACGACAGAGATGTCATCTCGTCGGCACTGGCTGCAAATGCCGCCGCCGTCTCGAAAATGGTGTCGGTTGCTACACGGATCCCGCCATCTGTCATAAGTAAAATTGGATCAGCTCCATCTATAGGCCGCGAGCGGTGGGTAGAGCTATCCCTGCTGGTCGCCAAGAAATCGGGCATAGTCGATGAAATCCTCTCCGAACCCGAATTCAGCGGGCTAGAGAGTAACCGACGCTTTGAGCAGTTGTTCATGGCCCTGAACGCAAAGGAAAAGCGCGTCCGCAAGGCCAGTGTGAAACCCGGCGTCCAATCGTGGGCTCCGGATGACAAGTCGGTTAGCGTCAGCGTTCAGAGAGCAGGGAAGGCCGTCACGATCGCCGTAAAGGAGACGGATGGCAGCCGCTTTGGAATTTGGATTTCCGACAATCTGCAAGGGCTCTACGAGGCCTTCAGAAAGACGGAGAAAGCAGCAACTGGAGACTGAAACCGCAAAAGAAAAAGGCCCCCAAGCGACTTTCGTCGTGGAAGCCCTTCTCCGTAGTAGCTGACTGAGAATCGCATCTCCACGAATCACTGTCAAGAGTCATTGGCGTCGTTTTGGCGAGCAGGTTTCTTTTGCCTAATCGAGGGTGAAAGAAAATGGAGACGAATATTGCGACGACGCCCTTTGGGCGGCGGCCAATGACGCTTGGCATGATTTCAAGCCAAGTCACCGCGAGGGCCGTGCCGAAGGACGCGACCGTCCACAAATGGCATGTCTTCCAAGATATCAAGGACGCCAGGATCGCTCTGGGCGCCACTGATCGCGCTTTGGCTATTCTCGACGCGCTGTTGTCGTTCCATCCGGACACGGCGCTTTATGGCGACAGCGAACTGGTTGTATGGCCATCCAACGAGCAGCTGATCCGCCGCGCCAATGGCATGCCCCCAACGACCTTACGGCGACACCTGGCCGTTCTGGTCGAGTGTGGATTGATCATCCGTCGGGACAGCCCAAACGGCAAGCGCTTCGCCCGGAAAGGGCAGGGGGGCGAGATCGAGCAAGCCTATGGCTTTGACATCTCGCCGATCGTCGCGCGTGCTGAGGAGTTCAAGGATCTTGCGGAAGCGGTCAGATCTGAGAAGAAGGCCCTTCGTCTCGTTAAGGAGCGGCTAACCATATGCCGTCGTGACATCGTCAAGATGATCGACACCGGCATTGAGGAAGGCGTGCCGGCGAACTGGGGCAGGGTTCAGCAGGCCTACCAGGCGATTGTTGGTCAGATACCACGCACTGCACCCAGGCAGACTCTCGAGGCGATTGCCGAAGAACTTGAAGGCCTTTGGGCTGAAGTGCGTGAAGCGTTGGAATCATTTGTAAAAACACATAAAGTGGATGCCAATGAGTCCCAGAATGGGCGCCACATACAGAATTCAAAACCAGACTCTAAATTTGAATCTGAAAGTCGCTTAGGAAATGAGAATGAAGCGGGCGGCGACGTTGCGGACACCGACAACGTACGGAGCCTACCGAAACGCGAACTGCCGCTAGGGATCGTGCTGGATGCCTGCCCGAACATGCTTTGGCTGGTGAAGGGCGGCGGCGGAATCCGCAACTGGCGTGAATTTCTGGCCGCGGCCGAAGTTGCCCGACCGTCCATGGGCGTCAGCCCGAGCGCCTGGGAGGAAGCGCGAACGGCAATGGGTGAGCAGCAGGCGGCGATTACCATTGCCGCGATCTACCACCGGCAGGACCAGATCAACAGCGCCGGCGGCTATTTGCGCAGCCTGACAGATCGAGCAAAGGTCGGAAAGTTCTCGGTCTGGCCGATGGTGATGGCCTTGTTGCGGGCCAAGCTTGACGCGTCGAAGACGACCGGAGCTGAAGCCGCTGCCGTCGATTTGGAGGCGGCAGGCAAGGTTGTGCGCACCGAATCCCGGCTGGAAATCAGCGATGCGTTGCGCCGCAGCCTCGAAAAGCCAGGGCGCGGATCATGATCAGCCGGGCGGGTTTCGATCCGTGGACGGTGGCTGCAGCGCTTGTCGGGACGAGCGTCTTATGAGAGCATCCAAGGCATGAAAAACGAACACGACCCGGAACCGACGCCCGATGAAACCGCCGGGATGGTGTGGTGGAATTCGCTTACCGAATCCGATCGAGCGGCTTGGCTGACGCGGGCCGGCAGCGCTGTTCCAGCTGATGCCTGGGCCGCGTACAAGCGGCTCGGGAATGTCGAGCGTCAGCCACGACTGTAAACTGAGGACTGTTGTGCAGCGGGATGACGGTCAGCTCGCGGGTAGTTCGGCGACGAGTCCAAGCCGGCGGGCTCGATCGAGTAGGTTCTTGACTGAGGAGGCAGACCATTTTGCGCTTCCTCGTGGGGTTCGCTCATGCAGGCGCTCGAGCTGGCCAGCGATGTCGCGGAGCGACAGGTCTGGGTTAGACTGCGAAATCCCTGCCACAAGAGTCATCAGGCGATCTTCGGGAGGCAGAGGAGACGCCCGCTTTAGCAGTGTGGATTCGGCCAGGTGCTCGGTGACGAGCCACCTCACTGCCCGCCGCAGTCGTTCAGGCGTCCAGTCGAGGCCGCGCTGCTTCAGGACCCGAGCGATGTCGTCCCAGTTATGGTGTGGTCGCATCCGGCGGACCGTCGGAAGCCATTGGTTCATAGTTGATTGTAGCCGTCGGCCATAAGCCGCCTTTTGTATCGCGGTCATTTTCGCCAGGGCTTCGGGCCTGCGCTCCCGGATACCAGGATTGCCTGGCAGTCGCCCCTTGGATCGTGCAGCGATGATGCCGGCCTTGGTTCGCTCCGAAATCAGGGCACGCTCGAGCTGCGCAACGGCGCCGAGTACCTGTAGCGAAAACATGCCCTGTGGCGTCGACGTGTCGATTGGATCTCGCAGAGATCGGAAATGCGCGCCCTTCTCAGTCAGATCCTCGATCACCTGAAGAAGGTGGCTGACCGAGCGCGCCAGGCGATCGAGACGCACGACGACCAAGACATCGCCGGCGCCGATGTCGCTCATCAACCGCAGTAGGGCCGGGCGAGCTCTCGACGCGCCGGATCCATGTTCCTGAACGACGACGTCACAACCGGCCGATCGCAGCTCAATCTCCTGCGCTTCCGTCGCTTGTTCGTCCGTCGACACGCGCGCGTAGCCGATTTGCCGGCCTCGTGGTCGTCCGGAGCGTCGATCTTGCGCTTCACGGGCCATTTGCGGCGTCTCTCAGCAGGGGAACGAGGCGTTTGTACAAACACCGAAGATACCAACAAACGATCGTTTGTAAACGTCTTTAGGCGGCCTTTGCATCGGCTCTACCGCCTCGGTGAGCCTGAAAAGCACCGTTTTTCGGCCTCCTGAGCGTCCCAGGGCGTCGTGCTGTACAGTCCCGATATGAGGTCATTATCGATAGTGATTTTTGTCCCTGAAGAAACACGACGTAAGTCCAGTGATACCCTCACTAGCTTGACCAACGCGAATCAGCCATCATGAAAACAATGGCTTACACGCTCGACAAACTGCCGCTGGAAACCCTGATCGGGCCGGTTGCCCGCGCGACCGAGGTTTTGGTCCGCCTCGACGAGCGGGTCGCACGTTCACCGGTCCGCGACGGCTTTGTCGAGCGCCAGCATTTTGCCGACGCGGCTTCCGCGCTCTGGCTCGAAGGCGAACTCGTCCACCTCGAGGACCTCGTGCTGCACGACGCTCAGATGGACATCCGCACCCCGACCCACGAACTCACCCGGGCGCACGCGGTGCTGCGAACCCGCCGGCGGATTTTTGCGCAAAAGCCGGACTGGGCGCTCAGCCGCGACGGTTTTTTGGCGCTGACCGGTCGCGGCGGCGCCATGCCGGCGGCGGTCCAAAAAGGCAGGGACGGGGAGGGGGCTGGAGCCAGCTCTTTTGAAGCCGATGGTCGCGATGACGCTGAGGCCGACCGGCTGGCCGAAGAATTTGCCGAGATCGATGCCGTCCTGGCGCGCTCATCCAGGATTCTGAATGGCGCGGACGTGCCGGCTCGAAAGGAGGGCCGGCCGGAGCCGCAAAACGGCCTGATCTACGATCTCGACTGGAATGAAGAAGAACGGCTGGCCGAATGGCACACTGTGCTCGCGGAAACGCGGGGGCAACCAGTCGTCCTGCGCGCTGCGGTCCTGCTCGAAGCCTGGTCGGACATCGAGGTGCTGCAGCATGCGACGTGGCTCGGCCCACTGTTCGTCGCCGCGCTGCTGCGCCAGGAAGGACTCGCCGCCCACCATCTCGCTTGCATTCATCTCGGCGCGAAAAACATTCCGCGCGAGCGGCGGCGGGCGCGCAATCGCGGCGATCGGCTGCTCGCCTTGCTCGATGGAATCCACGACGCAGCAGTGGCTGGCCTGAAGGAACACGATCGGCTGGTTCTGGCAAAAAGCCAGATGGAGCGGCGGCTCAAACAACGGCGCGCCAGCTCGAAACTGCCCGATCTGGTCGAGCTGGTACTCTCGCGGCCGCTCGTCTCGGCTGGCATGATCCAGGAGCGGCTAAAGGTGACAAAACAGGGGGCGCTCAACCTGGTCGGCGAGCTTGGTCTGCGCGAGATGACGGGCAGGGGGAGGTTTCGTGCCTGGGGAGTAATCTGAAGCGAGGATCGAGAGGTTGCCGCCCTTGTCGTGGGCAATGACAAGAGAATAAGCTTCTGATAATGCAAGATTATCGTTCGTTGTATCCGTGCGACAGGTGCAGCGCTTTTCACGTATGTTTGTTGCCAAAAGCGCCGCCATGAATCATCGTGCTTTCGATGGTTCTGCGTCGCAAATCCTCCCTCCGCCATCACGCCACGCTTGTGGGTGCCCCTTCGACCGCGTCGATGGCAGCGGTCCCGGCCTGGCTGCGCCGGGCCCTCCCGGATGCGCAAAGCCTTGCGGGAAGAGATGTTGAGGACGTCGCGCTCACCGCAGGCGCCGCCATCGGCGCGCTCGATGCGGTGGTCCGCCGGCAGCAGCGGTGGGCCGGCGCCTGGCGGCAGCGGCTGGCGGCAGCGGCTGGCGCTTACGGCGGCCGCGGTAACGGCAAGAGCAGGCCGGCCGTGTCGAGGATGAAAGCGCGCTGCGCGACGCCGTGCTGCTCACCCGGCCGGGCGATTTTTTGTACGTCGGTCCCGCCGGATCGATGCTGCTGGCTTGGCGCCGGCTGGCCGGCACGCCTGCCGAGAAACTGCTGACCGAGGCGAGCATCGGCGCGGTGCTGGATGACCTCGGCCTCCGCCGCGACGATGACGTAGTCAGGGACCTGGCGGACGATCTTCGACAGCTTTCCGCGGGTATCGGAATGGTCGGCATGCTGACCGGCGCGTTCACCGCCGCCGAAAAATATGGCTTCGCACGAGCCTTGGGATGCTGGCTCGCCGACGCCCTGCTGGCGCAACGGCTGGGTTGGGCCCACGTGGTGCCGCTGCTGGGAGCCGAAGCTGCTTTGGCCACAAGCGTTCGCCCGCGTCGATCGGCAGTCACCTCTGTGGCGACAAGCATTGATACACATCCCGAGCGTGCGAAAGGCCTGCTGGCCGCGCAGGCGCGCGCCGCGCTGCGCGCCATTGATCTTTCCGCCGAGCTCGAGCGCCGCGCCGACCGGCTGCTTGCAGTCGCTCCAAAACTCCGGGCCAAGGCGGCGTACCTCGTGGTCGAAAGACTTCTTTCCGACGATTGTCGCTTCGGAAAACATCGTCGGCATGAGCGACCGTGGGCCGCGCCGCCTGTTCGACCGTTTGGTCGAACTCGGCGCGGTGCGTGAACAGACGATGGCGGAGGCAACGCGCAGGCGAGGGGGGAGCCGGTCAGATGACCGTCGATCAGCTGACCAGCTGTTTGATCGGAACTGGATCACCTGTCGCCGGAGGCGCGCTGGCGCGAATGGATGAATCGCGTCGAGGCGGCAATTTTTGCTGCGAGCGAGCCTGTCACTCGCGAAACGCTTGCCCGCGTTGTCGGAAAGAATTGCAGCATCGACCTGCTGATCGATGACATTCGCGAGGAATTGCGTGGTCGCCCCTATGACCTGGTCGCTGTTGCGGGCGGCTGGAAGCATCTAACCCGCCCTGCCTATGCAGACGCCATCCGCAGTGCAGTCGGCGGTAACGAGCGCGCGGTAGACCTCACGCAGTCAGAGGTGCTCGTGCTGATGTGCATCGGCTACTTCCAGCTGATCACCCGCGCCGAGTTGTCGTCTTTCTTCGGCAAGGAGATCAGTCGCGATTTCATTGGTCATCTGCGCGGTGCCGGCCTGATCGCTTCGGGCCCGCGTAGCCCGACGCCCGGCGCGCCCTACACCTACGTGACGACAAAAGCGCTCCTGCTCAAGTTCGGCCTCGACACGCTGCGCGATCTGCCGGATTTCGAGGCGCTTGAGGATGCCGGGCTGCTGTCGAAGGAGAAGTTGCTGGGCGGTGACATCATGCCAGACTTTGCCGTCGGCCCAGAGGGTGTCGGAGGCGAACTCGACGAATAGCCGCAGCTTATTGTTTGTGAGGCTTGTCCGAAATTCGTAGCATATTTCTGACGTCTCAACCGTGATCTCGTCCGAAATAGGACTAGATTGTTCGGACAAAGTCCCCAGCGTTAACCCGCCAATCGCCGCCCGAAGCTCGAGTTGTCGTGGAGCCTCAACAGGTTTCCTAGGTTAGCTCGACGCGACTGATAGGTGTTTGGAGCGTCGGCGCATGTCACAATCACAGAGGCGTGGGGCACGTTGGACAGGTTGACCTGGCTTCGCTCAAGGTGCTCACTCCAACGACGGGGAGGAGACACCGCATTTGACCGGCCTGCGATCACTGATGCGCATGATCGCGTTTACAGGGACAGCAGGCTCAGCCGCGTTGGCCGGAACGGAAGAGCTATCGCTCGCTATGCCGGGACAAGCTTCTTGACCTCGATCTCAGCCGAATTCGGCATGTCATCGGCTTCGTACTTGCGGACCCTGGCGATGATGTCCTTGGCGCGCGTGATCTTGTCGTTGCGCCATTGGGCCACTTCGTTCGCCGACAGGTTGTCGAACACTTTGAAGAAGTAGTCCTTCTGGGTGTAGCAGCCATAAAAGCCCAGGCCGACGATCCATTTTTCGAGGCCGTACGAATCGTAGACATAGCCGGCTTCTGCGTTCCAGAATTTGACGAGGCGGACGGTTGGCTTGATCAAATAGGAATTGTTGCCGTTGACAGTCTCGAGCGTGCTGTTGAAATCGTTCGGATTCGTGCTTTGCCACTCATCGGGACCCTTGGGGATCTGATACGTCGTGCCCCACGAGAACAAGGCGGGCACTAGGTCGAACTTGATATGGTTGAGCTCCAGCACCACCGTGGGGCTCGATTGGTAGAGTTCGGAGTTGGCGTATTTCTGCTCGGCGAACTTACGCAGTCGGGTGAGGTAGGTCTGTGGGTTCAGTCCGCCTTTTTCAAAAACGATCATGTAGTCAACGTCCGAGTGCGCATCCATCTTGCGGGGAAGGATCGTGCCACGGGTGTGCGAGCCGAACCGGAAATGCGACGTTAGGCCATCACCGGCGACCGTAAAATAACTGGCCAGCCGGGAGCTCAAGGTCATGACCGAGGTCGCGATCGAGGCCTTCTCGTCGGCCGAGAGCACCGCGTCGCTTGCACGGGATACGAGATAGCTATTGACTGTCATTGGTGGGAACCTTTGTCGACCGCGTGCTTGGCTTCGCCGGCGTTAATGCCGTCGCGGGCCTTCTTAAAATCGCGGTCTGAAAAAGCAGGGCTTGCCTGGTTCAGTTCATCGCGCCGCGTGGTGAAGCCTTTCAGGGCGGTCAGCACGGTTTCGGCATCGGGCGTGTTGTCGAGTTCGACCTCGCGGAAAACGCGGGAATTGTTGCGTAGCGCCAGGTACTGGTCGCCCGAACTCTTGTGGTCAGCCGACTTCTCACCGGGTTTCAGGAACGTCTGTCAATACCGGGTGAAATTTCCCCAAAAGTGCCGAAGTAAAATTCCCCAATTATGCCGTCTCGGACGGCATTGAGAATTGGGTATTTTTCGGCGGTCGACCGCGCGGCCGTGATGGTGGAGCGAAGGACGGTGGGGTAATCAGGGCTTTCGAGCGGACGTGCTCAGGCATCAATTCGGCATGCTGGCGCAGCCTGTAGCTTGATCCTTCGATCTGAACGACGACGGCATGATGCAAAAGCCTGTCGAGAAGCGCGGTGGCGACCACGGCGTCTCCAAAAACATCTCCCCATTCTGCAAAGCCGCGATTGGACGTCAGGATCATTGCCCCTTTCTCGTAGCGGGCGTTGACGAGCTGGAAGAACAGATTGCCGCCGCCGGCAACGACCGGGAGGTAACCGATCTCGTCGACGATCAGCAGACTTGGCCTGCAGAAGAAGCGGATGCGTTCTTGCAGCCGTCCCTCGCGCTCGGCCCTGGACAGCGCTGCAATGAGATCGGCCAGCGAGCAGAAGTAGACGCTTTTGCCCGCTTTGACAGCTTCGACGCCGAGCGCGATAGCCAGATGGCTTTTGCCGGTTCCCGGCGGCCCGAGGAAATGGACGGCCTCGTGCCTTTCGACGAAACCCAGTTGCCCGAGCGTGAAGATCCGATCTCGATCGAGGGAGGGCTGGAAAGAGAAATCGAAGCCGGCGAGCGTTTTGATGGTTGCCAGCCGACCCATCCGCAACGCCGTCTTTATGCGACTGTTCTCGCGCAGGGTCAGCTCTTCGGAAAGGAGGATATCGATTGCTTCGAGTGCCGACAGCTCGCCCTGCTCCAGGCGGCGGACAATATGGTCGAGTGCTTCAAGGGCACGTGGCATCTTCAGGCCGACAAGGTCATGGCGAATGCGGTCGATCATCGACGGCACGGAATCGAGCGCGGCGCTCATGGGCGGTTCTCCTGTGCCATAGCTCTGGCCACGGCGTCGTAGAAGGCGAGCGGCCGCTGTGTGACCCGGTCTCCGGATCCATGAAGAATGATCTCGTCGTTGTTGACGCGCGATCGCGATCGCGGGGCTGAGCGAAGGGTTCTGTGTCCTGGTTCGACGCGGCGCTGATGGCGACCTTCCAACACCGGATGCGCAGCAATCAGCGCACCGTCTTCGAAGATTCGAACCTCATTGGCCAAGGTGTGAACTTCGACGAGCCGCCTTCTGGTGGCGTCGGGCACGCTGTATGCGTTTCCCCCGACACTCACCATGCCCTCCCGGGATATCCTGCGCTCAAGCCGCAGAACGGATCGGAACGGAGCCAGTGGCAAGGGACGCAGATGAAGGCGCTCTTCCGCGAAGGCTTCGACGACGACGCGCTGCGTTGTGGCGTGTACACGCGGATTGGCAACGACATCCAGCCATTGCCGCAGTTGGATGTTAAGATCATCAAGGTTGCGAAACGAGCGCGCCAGGAAGAAGTCTTCACGAATATAGCGGAATGGTCGCTCGACCTTTCCCTTCGTCTTGGCGCGATACGGTTTGCAGGCCTTTGGATGAAAGCCGAAATGGCGGGCGAGATCGAGCAGAGCGCGGTTATAAACAATGCCGCCCGTTTCGCCTTCGCCGATGACGGCAGTCTTCATTCGGTCGTAAAGGATCTCGCGCGGAACGCCGCCGATCGCATCGAACGCCGCCGCGTGGCATCGCAGCACTGTCGGCAGATCCTGATGCATAGCAAAGCGCGCCCAGATGAGACGGCTATAGCCCAGCACCATAGAAAACAGCCAGACGATCCTGGGGGTTGCCGGCTCGTCGGTGAAGACGACATGGAATTGGGCGAAATCCACCTGGGCCTGTTCGCCGGGAGCTGTTTCGAACCGAACTTCAAAGCCGGGTTCTGAGGTCGGACGAACGTCTCTGAGAAAGTCCGTGACGGTAGTGTAGCCACCAGCGTACCCACGATCCTTCAGTTCTCGCAGGAGCCGCCGACCGCTAAGGCCGGGATAGGCAGCAACCCGTTCACGCAGATAGGCGGTGAATGGATCAATCACCGTCGCCCGCGGCTCCCTTGGTCCGTAGGCAGGGGCCTCAAGGCCACGCTTGATGTATTTGCGGATTGTCTTTCGATCGACGCCGGTCTGCCTGGCGATCGCTGACACCGACAGCCCCTGCCGATGCATATCCAAGATCATGACTATCTCCCCAAGTTTGATCACCGCCATTCCCCTCTCGACCATCGAGAGCAGTATCGGTGATGACGCGCCGCCGGTCCACCGGGGCGCGCCCCCGAGGGCCGGCGGCGACGCGAAAACTGGGAAAGATTCAAACGGCCCTTATGGGGAGTATTGATCCGGTATCGACAACGTCATCAGCGACGTGAGGACGGCAACGCAAAGCGCCATGGAACCCGCGACGACAGGATAGTCCTTGAAAAAAGCAGCGCCCGCTGCGGTGCTGAGGATCACCGAGGGAATGCCGAAGACATAGTTCCACACCGCCCAGCGCGCTGAAGCGTTGAAGTGCGCTTTGCCGGAATGAATACAATCTTCTTCCATGCGGAGAAGTTCGTCTGTCACGCGTTCCCGCGTCACGTCGGACATGATGACTCCTTTGCAGAGAGAACTAGCACGCCTCGCATGGTCAAGCTGCGGAATTTCAATCTATCCCCTTCTTTCAGCGGGTTAATCTGGGATGGTCTGTCGAAGCAACAGCTGCGGCTTGGTTAGGGAATACTGCTGCCAGAGGCGCTTGACGCGCCGCAGTGCCGACGTCTCTTTCCTGCGCTACTAGCTCCCGTCGGACACGGGGCTCGATGCGGCTGAGGCCATTTTCGCTTCTAGCCGAGAGGCCTTTTCCGGGGTGTCAATGTACTGAGAAAGAGCAGGTTTCGGCCCGAAGATATGCCGCCAGACGATCTGGATTTCATTGTTGTGTCGGCGGACCTCGGTGCTGATCGTCGGTACGAGATGCGCATGGGCACAAATCAGCGCATCGCTTGACCGGTCCTGGCCGACGGTCGTCCTGTACGCGAATTGAGCGATTGTTCGATTGAACCGGCGAACTTTGTGCTTATCCGTGACGTCGCGGTGCCGTGACAGGACGCCAAACGGCTGACGCTTGCTTGAACCGAGCACCAGCATGCGGGCGGTCAGGGGAAAGATCAGCTCGATATCACCGGAGTGATCGTAGGGGGTGCGTACGAGCAGCGGTTTGCGCGGGTCATAGGTGCACACCGGATTGTCGGAGGTGAGGAATGGGATGTCGGTCTTGTTGTGAAGAACCTCGAAGCCAAGCCGAAAGCAGAGATCGCCGAACGTCTGGAATTCGTCCTCCATCGCGAGCAGAGTTTCTTGCGGATTGATGCCGACCGGGACTGTGTCGAACTGACCGGCGTAGCGTTCCAAGTCTGGGGGCAGTTTACCGATTTCCTCGAGCACCTTGCATTCGTTTCGCAGCTTAGCCTCCAGCATAAGCGCAATGCGATCACGGGTCGCCGGAACGCGCGTGCGCATGATCGTTTGCATGCCTTGGACATTGAAGGATAAAGCCGGTGAAAGACGACGTGCTTGAAGCGCACGGACGGTTTCCGGCCAAACGGTCTCGATCGGATTCCAGAGGTCTTCGAATCTGTGGTTTTCTTGACCGCCACCGGGGAGTTTCTGAGAGTAATAGTAGTTCTCGTACCCAGTTGCCCTCGGCTGCTTCGGCAGCGGTGCCTCTGGCGCCTCGGCCCGATAGACTTGGACGCGGCCGCGGTCATCGGCGAAGCCTTCCATATAGGTGACCGAAATGAAGTGGTGTTTTCGGTTCGTCCGTCCCGCCCCGCTGCGGATCGGATTGAAGATGCTAAATGGCCTCACATCGCCGTCGATGGGGACGTCTCCCCATTTGCCAAAATAGAAGGGTGACTGCTCCATGGTCCTGCGGTCGGGCTCCCCGGTCACTGCACCTTGTCGGGCATGACCCTGCGGATTGGCATCCTCAACTTCGGCTTTTCACGAAGCGCCGCGTGGCGTCCGTTTTCACCACCCGGATCGAATTGTACTGGCTGGCGAGTACCTTGTAGTCGACGATCAGCTTGCGGGCCATCAGATAGGCCAGAGCGGGGTTTATGCGCCTCGGCTCCCAGCCGTACCGCTCGGCGACCTGGCCTGTATCGTGGGGCATCAACGGGTCGTTGATCAGGTCGGCAGCGATACGCAGCGCGTCATCTTCGGGCGACCAATCCATGAAATATTTGTCGAATGTGGCAAACAGGTCCTCCTTGGGCAAGACGCGGCCGAAGCTGACGGAAACCAGATCGCGCAGCTCGTGCAGAGCGTCCTCGATGTCCTCCTCTGACGCTTCAATGGTGGCCGCCAGCTCATCTACCCCTTTCTGAGGGTGCGAGAACATTGCATCCGACGTCTCCTCAACAAAGATCTTGGCAATTGCCGTTGCGACCTTGGAGTAACCCGTCGCCGGCTGCACAGCCGCAATGGGCGCTGGGCCGAGCTGCGGCTTACGCGTCACGCCATGGATGTCGTTCACCAGATTGCGAACGCCTTCGTCTAGGCGCGCGGGATCAAGTTCTGGTGAGAGCATGCCCGACAGAAGCGGCGGCAATTCCCGTGCCGCGACACCGTAGCGAAGGGCTATGAAGCCCGCCTGCCCAGAGATGCGGCGGACTAGGCCGGCATCCATCTCCTGCTGGACCCACGGCTTCTGCATGGCGCTCGGAGTCAGCAGCACGATGAAATGCGTGCAGTTGCCCAGTCCCTCGTCGATTTTGCGGCGCAAGGAATCTCCGGAACGGATCTCCCATTCCGCCCACCAGGTATCGATTCCGTCCGCCATCAGGGCGCGCGCGACCGTCTCTGCCAGCTCGCGATCGTCGAACGAGTAGCTGAGAAAGGCTTTCGGGGATCCCTGTTGCAGGGGCAGGAACACAGTCGACGCCTGCTCATTGTCGCTCATCTTGTCCTTCACCAGCGCGAGAAGCAGCGGCGAACCCTCAATGCTGAGCCGCAACTGGCGATCGTCTCGACCGAGGGGTGGGGCAGGTTGTCGGGCAGCCACCAGTACTGGACCAGGTGGATGATGATGTTCATGTCGAGCGCATCGAGGCCGAGAGCCTGCTGCTTCTCGATGATGATGTTGGGGAAAGAGCTCCAGCCCGTGGCCATGAGTGCCTTGGTCCACTTCTTCTCGTTGGTGCGTAGCTTGTGGACGTCTGCTTTGGCGGTTTCTGGCTGGGCCATATGAGGCTCCCTGTGGTGAACTGCATCCAGATATGGTGGTTTCCCGTGATGACGCAAGGGCATTGGGGGACGGTTCTGCATTCAGGGGAGGGGTGTTTCAAGGTTCGTCCGGCCTATGTCCCTGGATTCAGGGGCCGGGGAACCGCGCTGCGCCCGAAGTAGAGGACTTGATAATATGAAGTGTTGATCAGACGAACCACGCTATATGCAAGCGATAAGATAGGGACCCCCCGACCCGAGGTTCACCCGGGGTGTTGACAAAGAGAGCGTCAATATCCATACTTTGGACGTGAGCATCGCTCCGGGGTTGGCGCCAGGCGCCAGCCGAACTTTTCAAAACGAAGGCCCGGCTAGTCCGGGTCTTTGTTTTTTATCCTGTCAAAACAGCTGTATTTGATGCCGCAGGATGCCAGGTCCTCCTGCGGCAGGTGCGCGTCGATCAGACGCTTGTTGTCCATCAGGGCCTTGTAGGGCCGGTAGGACGGGTCATATCCGCCCTTGGCCATCGGATAGAGGTAGAGATCGGCGATCTGCAGCATCGGCGTGGCTTTGGTTCTGCCGCGCGGCTCTCCGCGCACGATGTCTTTGAACTCCTCGGCGCTTAACGACCCGTAGATGGCGGAGTTGGCACCGTCGAACGGCATCCCCTGCGTCTTCAGGGTCCGCGTGTAGGCTATCAGGTCGCGGTCCTCGGCTTTGCCTGCCCGCTCGAAGAACACGCGCAGCTTACGATCCTGGCTGCGGGCGTATTTGGCGGCGCGCTCGATCAGGATGCAGTAGGCGGTCTTGCACATGAACCACAACTGGTCCTGATACCGGTCCCGGTAGCGGGCAACATAGCCCGGCCGATCAATCACCGCGGCGATGCCGATCACGGGCAGTGCAAGCAGCATCCCCTGCAAATCTCCCAGGAACTCAAAAGCAGCCTCGGGCTTCTTCAGCCAGCCGAAGTCGCCACGGCCGCCCCGGATCGCCCAGGAGTGCAGCGGGTAGGTGATCCCGTGCTTCTGGCAGAAGGCCTTATGGCGCGCGTAGAGCTCGTCGACGTCTTCCTCGTTGATGAGGATGCCGCCGAGGGCGAAATAATCCATCTCGTCCCGCCGCTTCTCCTTTGGTTGTCGGTCTGGCTCGCGGCTGCCGCTATCATCGAGGTAAAGGTGGATTTCACGGTCCGTCACGGGCAGGCTTTCATTGTCCGCACAGCTTGGCGCAAAAACCGCAGGCTGCATAGCAATCTGATGACCGGCCGGGCGAGGGGGTTCAGCGCGGCGGCTTCTTGACATTGCGGTCCGCTTTTGACGGATCATCCGTAACAAGGAGCAGCTTGCCCTCGTTCTCAAATCCGATATCCAGTTTAGATTCGCCTTCTCAATCGGGGAGGGACGCGGATGCTTCTATGGCCAAGACCTCCAAGCCCGCGATCTCCTGCATCACCTTGCCGGCGATGCCCTGCAGATCGCCGTACATTCCGACGGTCGACTCGATGACACCCTGGATCTGAGCCTCCCGTTTGGCCCACAGGCGGATTGTGGCTTTCCTTTCCCTGGCAAGGTCGTCCTGCATATCGGAGAATTTCTCGACGATCGCCTCGACCCGGTGGCGAAACCTGGGGCCAGTCAGATAGCCGTAGACCTGCTCCATCTTGGTGGCCTGGCCGTCCTGGGCGAGGCGGGAGTTGGCGAGCTCGATGAGGGACTGCCTGAGCATGATCGCGATCGGAATCGCGCATTTGGGATGGGCGATGTAGACGCCATCCACCAGATCGAACGTTTCGACTCCCGCAGGCAGCGCCTCGGAGATCATCAACGCGATGTCTGCCTTGGCGGCGCGCTGGTCTGTCCGCAGCTTGCCCAGCCAGCCCTGGCTCCAGTTCTTGGTGCGTTTTGATTCCCACAGGATAGCGCCGCACGGCTGGCCGGCCGGTCCCACCACGCGTTGCAGCACGTCACCACCGAACTCACCCTTGGCGACCGGTTCGATGATGTCCATCGGGAACCGGCTGGCGATCAGCGACTCCAGCTCGAGCTCAAGGACCTCGCCCTGAAGCTGCTGAGATCCTTGCTCGGCGCGGCGCTTCAGCTCCTCGATCTGGCGCTGCATGCCGGCAATCTGTTCCTCTTTCTCGGCCACCTTCATCTTGAGGCCGTCTTCGGCTTCGGTCCTGGCCTTGACGCGGACGGCGTCCAACCCTTCCTGGATCCTCTTTTCGATGGTCAGCGCCATTTCGCGCTTTTCATCGTCGAGCGCCCGCTGCTGCTTCATAAATTCGGCCTGCTGCAACTGCGCCGCGGCGAGCTTTTCGTCCCGCGCCCTCAGCGTCGTCTCCATCTCGCCCAGCCTCCTGTCCTTGTCCTCAAGGTCGGTCGAGACCAGAAGTTTTGCCTTGCGGGCCTCTTCGGCGGCGATGGCGGCACGTTCGAGCTTGAGTTTTTCGGCGACCTGGCTGTCGATGTCATCCCGGGCGGCGTCGATAGCCGCCTGCTTGCGTTGAACCTCCTCCTCCCTGGCCGTCATGGCGGCGTTGCTCTGCGCCAGTCGCCGTTCATATTCCTCGCGCGTGGCCGCAATCAGCGGCGCCGCGAGCGACTCGTTGAGCTTGATGTCGGTCTTGCAGCTCGGGCAGCTGATTGTCGGCTCATTGAGAGTCCTGGGCTGGACAGTCATCAGGCAGATCCTCGCAAGGGAACGTGGTGCAAATGAACGCCTCAAAGTATACAGGATTGCAGGGCGGCCGAATAGAACAAAGAGTGAACTTGCCAGTTATCCCCCGGAGAGGGTACCTGCTTGGTCACCTCTTCGACCGAACCGTGGCGGGGAGGGGAGCAAAAGTGCTGACCGCGGATGAAGGGCTATGAGTTTCTGGATCAATTGCTGTCCGAGGAGCGCACCGCTCTGAACAGCAGCCTCGATCGGTTTCTCGTGTTGAACCCGTCGCTGGCCGATCTTCAGATCAACGTTGTATTCGAGAAAGAGCCAAAGGGTGATAAATCATCCGTGTGGGCCGCAAGGTATTGCCAGACATTGAGCGTTTCCAGGAGACCCTCAAATCATATCTTGCGCAACAGGACATAGCGCTTCCGGTGCTGCAGATCGATGTCGGGACACCTTAAGATCAAGGCTCGGCCAAAGTGGAGGCCGTTGCGGCGAAGCCGGTAAGCGCGAACGGAACTTTCAAATCGATAGACTACTTGGCCTCGAGTTCTATGAAACGGAAGTTGCTTCGCAAGTGCCCCAACGCTAATGTTCGCTTCAAAATACGCGCGGGGGCGCAGTGGGGTTTAGATACAGAAAGTCATTGAGGCTTATTGCCGGCGTTCGCCTGAACGTCACCGGGAAGGGGCTCCGCAGTGCCTCTTTTGGCAAGCCCGGCTCCACATTGAACATGGGCCGTGGCGGCATTCAGAGCACTGTTGGTCTTCCCGGTTCGGGCATGTCCTATTCTTCGAAACGCAGCGGCAAATCAGCTCTTTTTCTGGGCTTATTGATCGCAGCACTCGTGGCCCTGATCTACCACGCCGCCAGGGGGAGCCGTGCGGCGCAAGTCTCCTTGCTTGTTATCGGCGTCGTCGGTGTGGGGGCGGCCTTGATGGCCCAGAATTCCGACACAAAATCCAGCGCTATGCCAAACCCGACATTGGCACCCCGAACCGACCGCCAGGAACCAGGGCAGACCAAACCGCTGCCGCCGGCAAGCCGCGACATCACCCCTTCGAATCCGCCGCCGTATGTGGAAGCACCCAAAGGGCCGGTTCAGCAGGACGCACCTGTTGGCGATAGCTGGCCCACCTCCGCTGGTGATCAGAAAACGCCAAGCACGTTATCGGGAGCCGATCCGGGTTCCTCGGTAGCGGTCGAGCCGCCGCCAGGCGAGCACTTCCCAACGGCAGTCGTGACCAGGACCGCGAATATCCGTTCGGATCCTTCAATGGCTGGGGCCGTGGTGAGTCAGGTGCCGGCGGGCACCACTCTGACAGTCGTCGAAATCAACGGTCGCTGGGCGCGGATCAGCAAGGACGATGTCACTTTGGGGTGGATCAACCGGTCGCTACTCGCGGCGCAGCCTTCCTACCAGTAGCACACCGGGCTCCTGCCACCGGGCCTGCTGTAGGCGCTCCGGCCCCCGCATAAACGCCCATTGCGCATCAGGTCGTATGGGCAATCGCATCTGCCTACCACGGCGTCTCTGACAGGCTCGCCCGAGGCATGCTCGGAAACGCTGCCGTCATCTGATGCAGCCGCTGGAGCGACCGGTGTGGTCGAAGTCAGCTCGACCGGCTTCGCCTCGCTGAGGTAGTCGCCATGGATCCATCCGATCTGTGCGGAGACCGTCACATTGTACCAGTCTCCCTGTTGACCGTTTGTCTGGACCAGGTCGCCCAGTGGAAGCGTGGTGATGATACGCGCCTCGGTGTCCGGCGCGACCCTGACACGGACGTTTTTGGTGGTGTACAGCCAGCGAACCAACGTGGCGGGGCTAGGCTTCTGGGCAGCCACCGCGTCGGGCTTTGCATAGGCAATCGAGCTGTTGCTCGGTTGTACCCGAAGCGCCGCGGTGGTGGTTGCCGCGGGGGCCGCGGGCGGGGCGGGGGGTGGCGACCGGGCGTCGATGCTCGACATGGCCCACCCGATTGCGCAGAAAACCGCGATGCCCCAGCCGATCCGTTGTTGGCTGACCATTTCACCCTCCCTGCACAATACAAAACAGAGCAGTCCGCGAAAGTCGAATCGACTTTTGCGTGGCTAAATCTCAAGTCAATTGACAGCAGAAACCGAGCATCTGTAGATAGGGAGGGGATTGAAAATTGGGGCGGGCAAGCGCATCGACGCGCTTTGCAATTCCGGTTTCAATAATTTTTGGACGCTACCTGCCGAGTGCCGGGAGACCCGGGCTTGCGGGAAGCGATATTTCGGCGAAAAAGGCGAGTAAAATGTCCAACCAATTTGATCAGATACCGTTTGGGGCGGCAGAGTTCGCGGATAACCCCGAACCTCGGTGCCCGTGCCTCCTTCTGCTCGACACCTCCTATTCCATGAGCGGAGCGCCGATCGACGCGCTGAACCAAGGCCTTGTCGCTTTCAAGGACGAGCTCGCGGCCGACAGCCTGGCGATGAAACGTGTCGAGGTCGCCATCGTCACCTTCGGACCGGTCAACATCGTCGCGCCGTTTCAGACCGCTGACCTGTTTACGCCTAGTACGCTAGCGACCAGCGGCGACACCCCAATGGGTGCGGCGATCGAGCAGGGCCTCGAGATGTTGCGACGTCGCAAAGATGAGTACCGCGCGAACGGCATCTCCTATTACCGGCCCTGGGTGTTTCTGATGACGGACGGCGCGCCTACGGACAGCATCGTCGCTGCCGAAAACGCGGTCAAATCCGGCGAGGCGGCAAAGGCGTTTTCGTTCTTCGCCGTTGGCGTCGAGGGTGCCAACATGGACATCCTCGCCAAGCTCTCCACACGCCAGCCGCTGAAGCTAAGTGGCCTCAAATTCCGCGAGCTGTTCTCATGGCTGTCCGCATCGCTGTCGGGCGTCTCTCAGTCGCAGGTCGGACAGACCGTGGCCCTCCAGTCCCCCGCAGGCTGGGCTGAGGTGTGATGTCTTGGCGCATAGCGTCGGCTAGCGCCATCGGCACTTCGCATGTCACGGCCGGCAAGCCCTGTCAGGATAATTCGGTCCATGCCCTGATCGAGGGCAGGGAAGGTCCAATCCTCGCGGCCGCGGTCTGCGACGGCGCTGGCACTGCGGCGCATTCGGAGGTTGGGTCTTGGCTGGCCGGGCAGAACCTGCTGGAGCTCATTTTCGTGCACTTCGCGGAGAACTGTGCGCTCGATCAGATCGACCGGCCAAAAGCGTTGGGCTGGGTGACCGAAATTGCCGAGCGCATCGCCGCTCATGCGCGCGCACTCGGGCACGAGGTGCGCGATTATACGTGCACGCTGCTTGTTGCCATCCTCGGCCCGACAAGCACGGTGTTCTTTCAGGTCGGTGACGGCGCAATGGTCGTTTCGCACGGCAGTGAAGACGGATGGTCCTACGTGTTCTGGCCGCAGCACGGCGAGTTTGCCAACACGACCAACTTCGTCACGTCATCAAATGTCGCGGATGTCCTCGAATTTGAGTTCGCGCCGCGGCGCATTGACGAAGTCGCGCTGTTCTCGGACGGTATCGAGAACCTCGTCCTGCACCAGGCTTCGCGCAGCGTCCATCAGCCCTTCTTCGATACGATGTTCCCGGCCGTCAGACGATCGGCGGTGGCGGGCGAGGACTCTACGCTGTCGGATGGGCTGAAGGCCTATCTGCTTTCGCCGCAGATCTGCGAGAGGACCGATGATGACAAGTCGCTGATCCTGGCCACGAGATCGCCAGCTGAACCGATGGTGGCCGCAAAATGAATGCCAAGGTCCGCGAGGTGTTCACCCTGCGAGGGGAAGCCCTCAAACTTGGCGAGATCGTCGGCCAGGGCGGCGAGGGCGCCGTCTACGACTTGGCTGCACACAAGAACCATGTCGCCAAGATCTACCACCGGCCGCTCGAGCAGCAGAGGATCGACAAGATCCGTGCGATGGGCAAGATCAAGACCGATTCACTCGAAAAGCTGACGGCCTGGCCGACGGGGTTGGTCTGCTCCAAGGATAGCAAGCCCATCGGGCTGATCATGCCGAAGATCTGCGGTCGCAAGAGCATCCATCAGCTCTACAGCCCCAAAAGCCGCAGAACCGACTTTCAGCGGGTTGATTGGCGATTTCTGACCCGTGTGGCGGCAAACACCGCGAGAGCATTTGCGGCCGTTCATGACAACGCCTGCGTCATCGGCGATGTGAACCACGGCGGTGTGCTGGTTGCGCAGGACGCTACCGTGCGCCTGATCGACTGCGACAGCTTCCAGGTCTCTTATCTGGGCCAGCAATATCTTTGCGAGGTGGGCATCGAGACCTTCACACCGCCGGAGCTGCAGAGCAGATCGTTTTCGGGCATCGTGAGGACGCCCAATCACGACAATTTCGGTTTGGCCGTGATGGTGTTCCTGTTGCTGTTCATGGGAAAACACCCCTTTGCCGGCCGCTACGCGGGAACCGGCGACATGCCGATCTCGAAGGCGATCGAGGAGTACCGCTTTCCCTACGGGGCGAACGCCCCCGCCGTCGGAATGGCGAGGCCTCCGAGTTCCCCCGAACTCGCCATCGTCGGCCCACGACTTGCAAAGATGTTCGAGGATGCCTTCTCGCAAAGGGGAACGTCGGCTGGCAGGCCCGTGGCCCGGCACTGGGTGGCTGCCTTGGCCGAACTTGAAGCGAACCTCAAGCAGTGCTCCGCCAATTCCAGCCACTGGTCACTTGGCTCATCGCCGTGCCCTTGGTGCAAAATGGAAGGCGCTACGGGCGTCCCGCTCTTCTCCACCGTTGTTCCCGCCGGCGGGGCGACGCTTTTCGATATCGCCGGATTCCAGCGGCAGGTGGACGCCATCCCACATCCCGGGCCGGTGCCGACCGTCCCCGAAACGAATGTGACACCAGATCCCAACGCCTTGAAGCTCAAGGGGCACGCGCGCCGCACCAACTTCCGGGCCGGAATAGCGGCCGCAGTGGTCGGCGTCGCTGGCTTGATGATGGCGCAGATCTGGGTGCTGGGCATCGCCTTGGGGGTCTTTCTGGGGTTGAGAGGTTTCTTGAACAGGGACAGTGAGGCTGCGGAATACCGGCGCGTCGCCGCCGAGACCGCCACCCAGTGGAAAAACGCGCAAACCACGTGGATGCAGAGGGCCGGGCCGGACGCTTTCGACAGGCAAAAAACGGTGCTCGCCGGGCTCAGGCGCGAATGGGACATCTTGCCTTCCAAACGGGTAGCCAGGATCTCGGAGCTCGAGCGCAACCGCCGTCAGGCGCAACTGCACCGGTTCCTGGACAACTTTGAAATCTCCTCGGCAAAGATCGAGAGCATAGGACCGGGCAAGAAACAGGTCCTGGAGTCGTATGGCATCGAAACAGCGCTCGATGTCGAGAGAAACAAGCTTTACAGCGTGCCCGGATTCGGACCCAAAACCGCGCAGAAGTTGTTGAATTGGCGAAAGTCCGTCGAAGCCCGCTTCGTCTTCGACCCCTCCCGAGCGATCGATCCACGCGATATCGCGCAGATCGACCAGGACATTCTCGGCGACCGCAAGCGGCTGCAGGGCGCCTTGGTTCTCGGTCTTGAGCAACTCAAGCAGACAAGAGCCCAGATTCTTGCCGCCCGTGAACACAGTCGCCCGGAAATGGAGCGATTGCGGTTGGTATTGGATCAGTCGTCGGCAAACGTTGCCGCGATTTCAGGTTGAGACGGCTAACGATGGTTCGCCAATCAGGCTCGGTGAGTTGTGGCATACCTTCATCACCCTGGTTGCGCGTCACTGTGAAATACCGATTTCACCTTATTGGAGGCCTCGACGGTTTTTGCCGGCCGGAGCGTTGACTTGAAGAGAGGTGAACGGCGGCTTTGCGCCTCATTTCATGACACTCCGTGGTGATTTCGCTGCGCTCGAAAGCGGACGCTCGAATGACACGTGCGCTGTGACCGATAAGCATCTTAGAGGTCGTCTGGCAAACGGTTCGCGGTGGAAAAATATCTTGGCGACCGTGAATCACGGCGGTGCTCTCTGCAAATCGTGTCTATCGACACGCAACAACCACTATAGCCCTGCCGGTTCACCATCGACGCTGTTTTGCCTGAAACCGACCATGCGGTCCGCATCAAGATCTTCACGTTGGCTCGCTAACCGGCCGCAATGTGTTCCTCCAATTCCATCTGCCTTGAATTCTCCAGGAGAACGTTCCGCTGAATAAGCCGATTCACAAGCGAGGCGGGATGAATTTCATCGGCCACGCAAAGTAGTTGTTGCAAGTTGTGGCGACCCGTCGTTCGCGCTTGGCAAAGTCGGACAGTTCATTCTATGGCTATCGGCAGGGGAGCAATTTATGCAGCGTGTGCGAATCCTTCAAATCGGCGATGTTCACTATCCAGACTGGCATTCCTCCGCTAGCGACATCGATGCAAAGGACAGCAAGTTCGCTCCGAAGATCACCCAGAAGTTGCGTGCCTCCTCACTTCGGGCAGTCCTTACCAAGCTTCGGCGACTGATCACCACGAAGCGCCCAGATGCGGTGGCATTCATGGGGGATTTTACGAGCCGTGGCGACAAGGAATACATCGCGTCCGCCTTCCAGCATTTGACCCTTTTGTGCCGTGCGCAGGGTAGCAAATCAGCATTTCTCCCCCTGATTTTTGTTCCCGGTAATCATGACGTGAATCGCGACGATGCGCGGGACCTCGGACCGACCGAGAAGTTCAGCGAAATGGCAGGATTGGCAGCTAGCCTCGGTTGGGAAACTGTGCCAGTGGACCAACCTGTCCACTTCAGGCTCCCGGCCAAGTCGGGTAGCGCCAATGTCATCTTGGTCAACACTGCGATAGGGAGCTGGGAGCTTCAGAACCTTCCCGCATTTCTTCGCGATCGGCTCAAGGAACTCAATACGGGGGCCGAGCCGGTTGATTTGGGTACCACGGATACCTCAGGTCATTCCCCCGCTACGCCGCCAAGTGACCCAACAAGGGACGCATCGGATGATGAGTACTACGGTCAACTTGACACCCCGTACATCTCACGGGAGATGCTTGCGGGGCTTCAAGAGTTGCTCCAGCAAGTCGGTATGCGGTTCAGCATCGTGATAGGCCACCACAACCTGCTTCCGCAGAAAATTCCACGCATCACACCTTACGCGGAGATGCTCAACAGCGGTTTTGTCCGGACCCAGCTGCTTCAAAGCGATAAGTCGATCGTCTACTTGCACGGGCACATCCACAGTGACCCCGTAGAAATTGTCAGCGATCCGCGATCTCCAAACGGCAAGCTGATCTGCATATCAGCCCCAGAGATACAGGCGGGGTTCAACGAGCTTGTCTTCTTCATGACAGATCAGGGAGAACTTGTCGGTATTCGCTTGATTCCCTATCGAACGAACGTCGCCGATGGTCTGGTCACTGAAGGGGAGCATTGCTTCATCTCGACTATCGCCAGCGGCAAGGCATTCCTGAGTGGCGAAACTTTTGATCTGCTCCGCCGGCTCCGTGATCACGTCAAGAAGCGTGGCAGCGCCCTTCTGTTCTGGGACGAGTTAGTGGAGATCGCGTCGACGGCCGCGCCCGACCAGGATCTGGAAGACTCCCTGCTAATGCTTCAGGCAGCCCGGATTATCGAGATTGACGGGCTCACGAAACCAAACTCGGAATGGCGGATCAAGGTAAGGGAAGAGTAGATGCAGAACCCCTTTGGTCCCAACAGGATAGAATACGAAAGTCGACCGATTCTTTGGTTTAGTCAGAAGTCAGCTTCGATTTCGACTGCAGCAAAGCCTGTTTTCGTGGCGGGTACCAGGGGAAGTGGCAAGACTAGCATTCTTAGATCGCTTTCCACAGCTCACATCCTTGAAGACGACAATCTTGCAGAACAAGTCGGAAAGCTCGGCTGGTATGGAGTGTTCTTTCAGCTGAATGAGACATTTTCGCCACTGATCGACAATGCCGTCCTCAGTCTCATTCCCGAGAATATACAGCTTGATCCGACTGCGGTGGCTAACCGACAGTTTATAATCTTCTCTCACTACCTAGAGCTGAAGATCGTCGAACGTCTTCTTGAGAGCATTGTCCAACTCAGGCGGGACGGACACCTCAAGTATCCAGCATCTGCCGATCGCGATGTCGCGCTAGCACTGCATCGCCAAGTGCTGCACTTCATCCCGCAACCAGCGCGTCCAGACTTCTTCAGCATCGACGAATTGCGGACGGGAATTACGCGATACATCGACGATTGCTTCAATGCCTTCTTCTTCGCGGCGGAGACGGCAAAGGCAAACTTCAGGGCAACAGACCCCGGAGCCATAATCAACAAGGTTGCAACTGCGATCACTCCGCTCTTGGAAGGGCCTGCCTTCGCGAGCGGCACAGTCCCGTTCTTCAAGATACTGATTGATGACTGCGAGGCGCTCACGCCGCTACAGCAGCAGTTCTTGAACACGCTGGTCAGGAAAACGCGCGGCAACGTTAAGTGGGTGCTCGCCTATATCGGCGGACTTTATGACACGATCCGGACCATCATACCGGGCCAGTCCCTATCGAACGCCGACCGCGACGTCGAAAATCTCGACTCAGTAACGAACAAGGAATTCGCAACCCTCTGCGAGAACGTGTCATCACTTCGACTATATTACGCGCTTCCCGATGAGCTGCGAAGCAACCTAAAGCGCAAGAGCCCACTCAACGCGTTTTCATTGAAAAGCCGACTGGGAAGGCTTTCAGTCAACGAAATCATAGAGCGGGTGATTGAAACGGGGCATTCCGAAGGCCGAGACAGGCTAGTGACCCTCGCGGAGGCAGCGCGCGAATTTTTCTCCATAAACCTCAGGTCCGCCGACCAGCAACAGTTTCATCTTCACAGGAAGGCGCGGCCATATGCGGAGGGTCTGGCGCTCGCGCTCATGAAACCGGAAATTAAACGCAAGCCCATGAGTTCGGCGGACGCAGCGAATCTGATGCGCTCGATAGCACGAAAGCAGGGGTGGGCGTTCCTGCAAGCGTGCCGAATTCTGGGCCTCCACGAATACCCCTACGTAGGGCACCAAATAATTACGTCATTGAGCGATGTCTGCATACGAGACTTCCTTGACATAATGGGGGAGATCTTCCGCCGTAGCGTTCCGAATGCGAGCGATCTGCACAAGCTGGTGGACTTCATCAACTCGGATTCGCAGATCTCCATCGAACAGCAAAAACAAGCAGTAAACGCTGCCTCCAAGAGAAAGATGGACGGCCTGCAGGCGCTTTCACATCCCTATGAGGAAGAGAGCGTGCGCATGGTGCGTGCGCTCGGATCCCTCACCGCGCGCCTCCAAACAGACTTTGCCGAGGATAGCCCCCTCGGCACAACTGAAAGGGGTATTTTCAAGGTTGATCTTAGTGAGATGCGCTCGCTCGTGAATAAGCTCGAGCTTCCAATAGGGAAGCTAGACGAGGTCCTGCGACGTGCGGAGAAAGATGGTTTCATCCGCGAGGTCTCCGCTGCGGGCAACTTGGAGGTCGATCGGGCCGATGCAAGATCGAAGGAGATGCTCATACGGTTGCATCGTCGTTTTGCCCCGTACTTTGGATATTCTTATCGCGGGCCCTATGAGACTAACACAATCCCGGCTGCGCGAATCGTTGACCTGCTCTTCACACGCCACCGCATCCCGGAGGACTGGGCTGACGCAGTGTTCAAAGAACTCGTCGCACGGCCGGCTTCACATACCGAATTTCAGGGCTCTCTGTTTGAGAGTGATCTAGAATGACCCCAACGGTTGAGTATCGGGTGTTCGGCAACGTGGCTGTCACTGAGAAGGTCAGTGATCGCGGTGCTGTCGAAGTGGTCGAAGCAGACATTGCGATCGTTGCGCTTGGATGGGAGACGCGGTTCGCCGCCTTCGGCGACCACGTTGATCTGAAGGTCAAGAAAATGATCGTTCTCGACTTCGCGCTAAAGAGCACCGGCATCGCGGCCGTTGAGGCCAACCGGGAAAAGCTCGTTGCGATAGGCAAGCGGTGGGGCATCGATGTCACGGTTGTCGACCTGGAAGCATCAATCGAATACCAGAAGAACATCAACATCCTCGACCACACGCTGTCGCAAATGGCCGAGTCCTGTGGTTCCTACCAGGGGAACCTGCGCAAGGTCTTCGTAGAATGCTCAACGATGCCCCGGATCTACATTCAGTGGCTTGTTGCCTTCGCTTTCAAGAAAGTGGCTATCCAGTCGCTGGAGTTCGGCTATGCCGAAGGGACTTATGAGAATGCAGCCGGCAAAGAGGACTTTTCCAGCGGCCTCGACCGCTATGTGACGGTACCCCATCTTCAAGGCGGCGGCGGTATGGGTGAGGAGAAGATCCTGCTGGTGGGTATCGGCGGAGATGCGGACGTCTTCTATGGATTGATCGATCTGGTAAGTCCGGAACGAATCTCTCTTCTCGTTCCCCGAAGCGAACGAAATGAGCATATCGATGTATTGCTAGATCAGCAGGTTGCCAAAGTTCGTGAGACCCATCGGCTTGAAGAAGGCGAAGTTCGCGACATCGAAGCATTCGGCCTTACGGCTCACCTCGACGCCTTCGAAGCTTATCTCGAGGGTTTCGGCTCGCGATCGGTCGTGAACGTATTCGTGAGCGGGCCTAAAGTTCAGGCGATTGCCGCAGCCGTTCTGGCGTGCAGTGACAACCGGGTCCAGATCAAGGCGCGAATCCCTACCTCATATGCCCACCGGGAGGTTTCAGCGAACGGGCGATATCATTTTTACAAGCTGATCGATCTGACCTCGCCTGCTTGTAGCCTTCCTGGGACGTTTTGACTCTGTCTTGCTTTCACGCAGCATCTTGATCGCCGTGGCCATACGGGTTGATCCACAATATACATAGAAAGTGCGATGCCCATCCGAGATGTGATTTCAGGGGAACAGCAGCTTGCGGGTGGCTTGGTCTAACAGCGGACTGACAGCTTCCGGCCCCCTTCCGGTCATTCACAAGCCGGCCGATAGCCGAAGTGAGCCAGTGCTGTTGACGTCGAAAACACATAGGCCGCCGCTACATGTTCGCGTTTTGTGCTTCGAAAGTCGCATAAGAAGGCAGTCCGGAACCTGCACTGCGGCGGCACCATCGCCATGCAGCCACGTCTTTCCAATTAGCCGCAGCCTACCCAGTACCTCAACGCCAGAACACCACAGCCGCTCTTCTTGACAGTCGTCTTATAAGTTATAAGTTAATGAGAGATTTTGAGCAGGGGCGCGTCACAGCGTTTGTCGTATCTCCGGAGTGCCGCATCTCGTCTTTTCTTGGCTCGACCTGACGATGGGTGTCTTCGCAGCTTACGATCGTGATGCCAACGTTGTCCCACGCACGCAACGCCACTGGATGTCCGGGTTTCAAAATTTTCATTACCAAGGACTGTGCCTTGGCGACGCCGGACCGCCGCGCTTCGTCGAAGCCATGACGCGTCGGTGCGTGCTGGAGCTTGGTGTCCAGCGGGACTTACACAGACCGACCGCGGCCTCGCTGCCCGGTCCGACATGCCTTCATCCGCGCCGTCGGCGGCGCCACGCCCGTGAACATTCGACGCGCGCGTGAGCCACACCAACGTGGCGGGATCACAACCGAGTTGCGCGAGCCTTGTTGGAAGCGCCACAGGACTACCTGGCTCGTTGGGCCAATCATTCATAAGGCTGAGCCATGAGAGAGAATGAGAATATCTATGTCGTAACCGGCGGCACGCATGGCATCGGCGCCGCCTGTGTCCGGCACCTTGCCGAGCAGGAGAACGCGGCCGTCGTCTTCACCGGTCGCGACCAGGATGCCGCGCGAGAAATCGTATCCAGCATCGCCAATGCACATTTCATCGCCTGTGATGTGCGCGACGAAGACGAATGCCGAACCGTCATCAATACGGCGATGACGATTGGTAATGGAAAGATCGCTGGACTGGTCAACAACGCCGGCATGACGGGGCGAGGGGCTTTCGAGACCGCCACCCTCAGCGATTGGGACGAGATCATGAGGGTGAATGCACGCTCGTCGTTCATCTTTACCAGCGCGGCGCTGCCAGGACTGCGCGCTGCGCGTGGATCGGTGGTAATGATCTCATCGGTGGCCGGGCTGATGGGCGAGGAGGGTTTGGCCATCTACTCGGCCTCCAAGGCCGCGCTGATCGCCTTGACCCTATCGCTGGCATTGGAAATCAGCGACGTGCGCTTCAATGCCGTCTGCCCCGGCCAGATCGCAACCCGGATGATGGCGGGCACCCTAGCCATTCCTGGCCGCAAGGCTCTGCTGGAAAGCCGCATTCCAGTGGGTCGTTTGGGAACTCCTGAAGACGTCGCCGAGGCCGTGGCCTGGCTGTTGTCGCCAGCTTCATCGTTCGTCAACGGCATCGTCATGCCGGTCGACGGCGGCGAGAGCGCGGGGTTGAAGACGCTCGCCTTGCCTGAAATCAGCACCGGCTTATGAAAGCCTATTGACTTATAACTTATAAGTAGTACGGTGGCGTTGTGAATGAGCGACAGCGCGGACGAACCCTAAGGCGCATTCGCCGAAACGGTGCCTTCCACGCATCGGCAGGTATCTCTGCTCCCAAGGCAGACCGGGGAGCCGGCGAATTTGCCGGCTCCCCACCCGGGAACGCACGAAACAAATGGGGAATCACATGACCAAGACTCGCGCTTTCCAATCCATGCTCGCGGCGGCTTTCGTCACCGGCGTGGCCGTCCTGCCCAACGCCGCCCAAGCCAAGGATTGGTGGCCCTTCAAGATCAACGCGGCCAAGGGCGGCGATCTGAAAAAAGTCGAGGCACTCGACTATGTGCCGCTGGAAAAGGCCGAGAAGCCCTGGAACCTGTGCGTTTTGTTTCCGCACCTCAAGGACAGCTACTGGGTCTCGGTCGACTACGGCATCGTCGAAGAAGCAAAGCGCCTGGGTGTCAAGGTGACGGTGCTGCAGGCCGGCGGCTATGACGCACTGCCCAAGCAGCTGTCGCAGTATGACGATTGCGTCGCATCAGGCGCCCAGGGTATCCTCGTCGCCGCCATCTCGGAAGCCGGTCTTGCGGCCAAGCTGAAGGAGGGCGACGCCAAGGGTCTTGTCCAGATCGCCGTCGCCAATCCCATTCTGGAAACTCCGATCACCGCGCGCATCACTCCCGATACCTACCAGAAGGGTTTTCAGGAGGGTGAGTACCTCAAGAAGTACCTCGGCGACAAAAAGACGACCGCGATCGGCCTGCCGGGTCCGCAGGGATCGGGCTGGGCGGAGAGCTATATGGCGGGCTTCCGCGACAGCACCAAAACCGGCAACATCAAGCTCGCGGCCGAGCTCTATGGTGAGCCCGGCGTTCCGCAAAGCCTGCGCATCGTCGAGGACGCGTTGCAGACCTATCCCGATCTCAACGTGATCTGGGGCGGGGCAGCGGCGGCCGAAGCGGCCGTCAGTGCCGTCGCCGACGCCGGCCGCGACGATGTCGTCATCATGTCGTCCTACGAGAACCAGACGATGCTGAAGCTGGTCAAGGAAGGCAAGGTGCTTGGCTTTGCCGCCGAGTATCCGGTCATGATGGGCCGCATCAGCGTCGACCTCGCGGTGCGAGCCTTGGAAAAGAAGGACTACGAGAAGGTTCTTCTGGTCGCGCCGGGTATCGTGACCAAGGACAACGTCGACAAAATCGACCCGACGCAGATTTTCGCGCCCGATGGGTGGAAGCCTGAATTTTCGGTACAATAGCCACATCTTCGATGGGCGGTAGACCTCGGCCTTGGCCTGCCGCCCTTTTTTGCTTCGAGTTCGGTGGTGTCAGCGATGCTTGAACTTACGGGTATGACGAAGCGTTTCGGGGGTGTGGTGGCGCTTGACGGCGTCGACTTCACGCTGCTGAGCGGTGAGGTCCATGCCCTTCTCGGCGAAAACGGCGCCGGCAAGTCGACGCTCATCAATCTGATAGCGGGAACCTACGGCTGGACCGAAGGCTCTTGCCGTATCGACGGCCAAACCGTTTCCGCGCTGACCCCACAGAAATCCCGCGATGCCGGGGTGGCGGCTGTGTTCCAGGAATTCAGTCTCGTCCCCGACCTCACGGTCGAGGAGAACCTGTTTCTTGGACGCGAGATCAAGGGAAGGCTTTTCCTGAATCGGCGCGCGATGCGTGCCCGCGCGGAAGAACGCTTCCGCGACATTGGCTTCCACGTCGAGCTGGACAGCAAGATCGAAACGCTGACCCGGGCGCAAAAGCAGATGGTCGAGATTGCCAAGGGCATGCTTTCGGATGCCAAAATCCTCATCCTGGACGAACCGACCGCGTCGCTTACCGACGGTGAAGCGGAAAAACTGTTCGCCGCCATCGCGGGCCTCAAGGCGCGGGGCGTCGGTATCATCTATGTGTCGCACCGCATGGCCGAGATCCGTCGGCTCGCGGACCGTGTCACGGTGCTGCGAGGAGGGCGTAAGATCGACACCGTGGCCATCGCCGCGGCATCGGACGCGACGCTGATCGAGATGATGGTCGGCCAGCCGGTCGAACGACTGTATCCGTCAATCAGCCAGCGCCCCGCCGAAATCGTGCTGGCGACCAGGGGGCTGCGTGTCTCCGGTACCGTGTCGGACGCCTCCATCACGGTCAGGGCTGGAGAAATCGTCGGCCTGGCGGGCCTGGTTGGCTGCGGTCGTAGCGAACTTTGCCGAGCCGTGTTCGGCCTGGAGCGTGTGACGTCCGGTGAGATCGAACTCCATGGCGCGGTGGTTCGAGCGCCAGTGCCGCACAGCATGTTGCGTGCCGGGCTTTGTTACTACCCAGCCGATCGCGGCGCCGAGGGACTGGCGCTTGGCCGCCCGGGCCGCGAGAACGTGACCATGGCGGCGCTCGATGATCCGAGACTGTCCCAGGGCGGACTGCTCAAGTCGTGGCGCGAGCGCCGGGCGATAGCCGCTCCGTTGAAGACACTGGGTCTCCGACCGATGGCGCCGGAACGCGCGGCGTCCTCCTTTTCGGGAGGAAACCAGCAGAAACTCGTGCTGGCGCGCGGTCTGATGCGCCCGGTCTCGGTCCATATTTTCGATGAACCGACGGTTGGCATCGACGTCGGCGCCAAAAGCGAGGTCTACAGGCTGATGAAAAGCCTGGTGGAGAATGGCGCGGCCATTCTGCTGTCATCGTCCGAACTGCCAGAGCTCGTTCATCTGGCGAACCGCGTCTATGTCATGCGTGAGGGGCGCATAGTCGCCGAACTCAAAGCCGACGGCATCACCGAGGCCACTGTGCTGCGTCACTATTTCGACGCCGAAACCGGCGCCACGGAGGCGGCATGAGCCCTGACACGCTGCGGCGCCGTTTTGTGGAAACCGGCGGGATCGTCATCCTGCTTCTGGTGGCGGTTGCGGCCGCGGCCGCGATCATCGAACCGCGTTTTCTGAACCGCCTGAACATCCTCAACGTCCTGCGCAATTTCTCCTTCCTGGCGGTTCCGGCGATCGGCCAGATGATCGTCATGACCACTGGTGGCTTTGATCTGTCGGTCGGCGCCACCATGGCGTTGGCCTCAGTGGTCACTGCCGCGGCGATGGCCACGATGCCCGACGCGCATGGGCTCCAGCTGCTGGTGCCGGTGGCGATGGCCTTGGCCAGCGGCGCCTGTGTTGGCCTGGTAAACGGCACGCTGGTGGCGCGGCTTTCCCTATCACCTTTCATGGTGACATTGGCGTCGTTGTCGACCGTCGCGGGACTTACGCTCTATTACACGCAGGGCATCCCGATCTATGGCGTTTCCGACGCCTTCGTCGATGCCATCGGGCGAGGCCAGGTGCTTGGCCTGCCGCCGGTCTTGCTGCTGGCGATCGCGGTGATCGCCATCGCCATCATTCTGCAGCGTCGGACCGCGCTCGGACGTCACTTCTACGCCGTCGGCGGCAATGTCGGCGCCGCCCGGCTGTCTGGCGTGCGGACCCACCGTGTGTTGATTACCGCCTATGTGCTCTCCGGTCTTCTGGCCGCGCTCACCGGCGTGCTGATCACCGCTCGCATCGGTTCTGGCCAGTCGACGATCGGCGGCACGCTGGGACTGGAGACGATCGCAGCGGCGGTGATCGGCGGCGTTTCATTGCGCGGCGGCTCAGGCCGCGCCGAGAACGTCGCCATGGCGGCGCTGTGCCTGACGATCATCGCCAATGCGATGAACCTCACGCAGATCGACAGCAAATTCCAGACGCTGGTGCTGGGTTCGGTGCTCATCGGCGCACTGGCTTTCGACCGAATTGTTCAGGGGAGGCGGGCCAATGTCTGATCGTCCAGACATGGCGGCTCCGGTTGTTCTTGACCGCGCTCGCCCGGACATCCGCCAGTTCGCGTCGCAGGCCAAGCTGCCGGGGCTCGTATTCCTGGCCCTGCTGGGTCTCGGTCTGCTCGACCCGCGCATTGTTTCAAGCGGCAATCTCTGGAACATCGCGATCCAGACCAGCTATCTCGCACTCTTCGCCATGGCACAGACCATGGTGCTGCTGACGCGCGGCTTCGACCTGTCGCTTGGCTTTACCGTCTCGCTCGTCAGCGTCATATCGGCGATGGTGATGACGGGAACCGGCGATATGCCCATCCTGTGGGGAATCGCCGCCGGCCTTGGCGTCGGGCTGCTGATCGGCGGGCTGAACGGCTTCCTCATCGCCGGTATCGGCATCAACCCGTTGGTGACGACGCTCGGCATGGCCAACATTGTCATGGCGCTGGCATCCACCGTCAGCGGCGGCTTTCCCGTGCCGGGCATTCCCGAAGCCTTCACGGAGGCCTTGGCGGAGGGACGGGTGATCGGCATTCCGGTGCCCATCGTGTTCGCCGCGCTGTGTTTCGCACTGCTGTTCCTGGTCCTGCGCTTCACCGTGTTCGGCCGCGGCCTGTATGTCATCGGTGCCAACCCGCGCGCGGCGAAGGCGGCGGGCGTTCGCACCGGACGTGTCGTTGCGATCGACTACGTGGTCTGCTCGCTGCTGGCCGCGATTGGCGCCATGCTGCTCACCGCGCGCACCGGGTCGGGCGAGCCCAATCTTGGCGGCAACCTGACCCTGGAATCGATAGCGGCGGCGGTGGTCGGTGGCGTGCGGCTGACCGGCGGCGAGGGAGGCGTCACCGCGGCTCTGCTCGGTGCCCTGTTCATCACGGTCATTTCCAACGCCATGAATCTCATGCAGGTCGACGGCTATCTGCAGCAGGTTCTTTTGGGTCTCATCATTCTGGCCAGCCTGATACTGGGCCGCGATCACAAGAAACGCTAACAGCTTCGGACCTTAAATGGCTTATCAAGTCTGCATCGATATCGGCGGAACGTTCACCGATTGCCTGGTTTCCGAGCCCGGTGGGAAAATCTCGATCTTTAAATCGCCGACGACCCCCGGCGAATTCGAGAAGGGGTTCATCAACGTGCTGCACGTCGCGGCCGCCGGATACGGGCTCGATCCGGCGACGTTCATGACCGCGATCGATTTGATCGTACACGGCTCGACCGTCTCGACCAATGCGCTGGTCGAGCGCAAGACCGTCAAGGTCGGCCTGATCCTCAACGAAGGACATCAGGACATCCTCGTTTTGCGCGAGGGGCCGCGCAAGGGTGCCTTCCAGTGGCGGCTCGACTATCCCGAGCCTTACGTTCCCCGCCACCTGACGAAGACGGCGGGGCCGCGTCGATGCGCGCGGGCGGGAGCTCACGCCTTTGTCGAGATCCGATGTCGAGGCGGCGATAGCCGATTTCCGGCGCTATGGGGTCGAAGCGATAGCGGTCGGTCTGCTTTGGTCGGTCGTCAATCCCATCCATGAAACTATGGTGCGCGATATCATCGCGCAGGCATGGCCGGAGATTCCGGTCACGCTTAGCCATGAAGTCAATCCGATGTCGCGCGAGTACAAGCGCATCATCGCGGCCGCCATTGACGCGTCGATCAATCCGATCGTGCGAACCTATATCGAGGACTTGCGGCAAGCACTGTCGCAGGCTGGTTTCCAGGGCGAGCTGCTGCTGGCCAACTGCGTCGGTGGAATGATGCCTCCCGCCGAGATGCTGCGGCGGCCAATCTACAGCGTCATGTCGGGGCCGACGCTGGCGCCGATGGCCGCGCTGGCGCTGAGCGACGAAGCCAACGTCATCGTCGGTGACATGGGCGGCACCACCTTCGACGTCTCGGCTTTGCGTGACCACCAGATCATCGTCACCCCGGACAGCATGATCCACGACGATTCACTAGGCATCGCGAAAGTCGATGTGAGATCGGTCGGCGCCGGCGGCGGGTCGATTGCCTGGGTCGATGATGGCGGCCTGCTGCGGGTCGGTCCACAGAGCGCTGGCGCGCGGCCGGGGCCGGCATGCTACGGGGCGGGCGGCACCGCGCCGACGGTCACCGATGCCAATGTCGTGCTCGGCATCATCGACCCGGATTATTTCCTCGGCGGGCGGATCAAGATCAGCCGCGAACTGGCCGAGAAAGCGGTCGCGAGCATCGCGACGCGGCTCGGCATCCCGCTGCTCGACGCGGCTTACGCCATCCAGACCACCAGCAACCACAACATGGTCGGGGCCATCGAGGAAATCACCATTCGCGAGGGCATAAACCCACGCGACAGTTTCTTTGTCTGCGGCGGCGGTGCGACCGCCATCCACATCGCCGAGATGGCCGACATATTGGGCTTGAAACGCTACATGATCCCGCGCTTCATGGCTGGGTTGAGCGCGTTCGGCGGGTTGATCTCGGATATCACGCGCGAGGAAAGCGCGGTTTTCCTGACCTCGACCCGGCGCTTCGACGCCGCTGGCGTCTCCGACATCCTGGCGCGGTTGAAGGTGTCGGGCGAGGCATTCCTCGAACAGGCCGGCGTTGAGCCAGATCTCCGGCGTTTCGAGTTCTCCTTTCTTGGTCGCTACGAATACCAGTCCTGGGAGATCGAGGTCCATTTCGAGGCCAATGAGGCGCGTCTCGACGCGGCGAAACTGCCAGGTCTCGTCGAAGCGTTTCATCAGATGCACGAACGCATTTATTCAATCAGATCCGACCGCGACGTCGTCGAATTCACCAACTGGAAGCTGCGCGCGGTGGGCAAGCGGGCCAATCAGGACGCCTGGAAAGACTTCAGGCTGGCCGACCAGGCGACAGCGCCGATCGCCAAGACCTATCGGCCAGCTTATTTGCATGAAACCCGGCGGACGAGCTCTCTGCCCGTCTACGACATGGACCAGCTGGGCGCGGGGGCGGCGCTTGACGGCCCCTGCCTGGTTGAGGCGACGACGTTCACCGCCTTCCTGAAGGACGGACATCGCGGGCGCGTCGACCCGCAAGGCAACATCGTCGTCACAGTCGATTGACTCAAACCTTCCCGACAAGGCACCGCAAAATGAATTCACCTGTCATTCGCCTGGACACGCCAACGCGCCGCGTCGATCCGTTCCTGATGTCGGTTCTCAAAAGCCGGTTCGAGGCGGTCGTGCGGGAAATGACGCTGGTCGTGATGCGGGCCAGCCGCTCGGCGGTGATCAAGAACGCCCGCGACCTGAGCTGTGCGATCCTGACCTATGATCACCGCCTCGTTTCCACCGAGGACGCGCTGCCGATCCACGTCATGTCGATGGATCTGGCGACCCGTCCGATAACGGAGTTGTTCGACGATATCGCCGACGGCGACATCTTCCTCAACAACTGCCCATACACGGGCGGCACCCATCATGCCGACCTGATCATGGCGATGCCGATCTTTTTCGATGGCAAGCCGCTGTTCTGGGCCGTGGCGCTTTCCCATCACGCCGATACCGGCGCGCCGACGCCTTCGACCTATCTGCCATTCGCCAAGAACGTTTATGAGGAAGGCATCCACTTTCCCTGCGTGCGCGTGGTCGAACAGCACAGGGAGAAGCAGGACATCCTGCGCATCGGCATGATGCGCAACCGTGTTCCAGACATCTGGCTGGGCGACGTGCGCGCCCAGATCGGCGCCTGCAGGACCGGTCGACGCCGTCTATTGGAACTGCTTGAAAAATACGGCCGCGACACGCTGCTGGATTTTGTCGAGGACTGGTTCGACTACGGTGCACGTCGCGCCATGGCCGAAATCGCCAAATTGCCGAAGGGCAAGTTCTCCTACGAGGTCCGCCATGACCCGGTCCCCGGCGTGGCGGAGGAGGGCATCCCGGTCCGGATCACCATCGATGTCGACCCTGAAGCCGGCGAGATCACGGTCGATGTGCGTGACAACATGGATAACGTCCCTGGTGGTCTCAACCTTTCGGAAAACACCTGCACGGGCTCGTGCCGCATTGGCGTCTTCAACAATCTCGACGACGGCATCCCGCACAACGAGGGCGCCAAGAGCCGGATCAAGGTGTTGATGCGGGAGGGAAGCGTGGTTGGCAAACCCCGCTACCCCGTAGGCACCTCGGTGGCGACCACCAATGTCAACGACCGGTTGATCATCGCCGGCAATTGCGTGTTCTCGACGATGGGAGAACCCTATGGCCAGGCCGAGAGCGGCTCGCACCTGCCAGCGGGGATCGGCGTGATTTCAGGCAAGGATCCGTTCAAGGATGGGCAGCCCTACGTTAACCAGGTCTTCATTGGCTACGCCGGCGGCGGAGCGCGTCACGGTTATGATGGCTGGTTGACATATTGCGGTCCAGCGAATGGCGGCCTGATCGCGCTGGATTCCGTGGAGGTGGATGAATCCATGTATCCCATCATCATTGAATCGCGCGGCGTGGTGGCGGACACGCAAGGCATTGGCGAGTTCGAGGGCGCCCCCGCGGTGGGCGGTATCTTCTATCCCGTCGACCACGAGATGACACTGGTCTACTCGGCTGACGGCACAACCTTTCCGCCGCGTGGCGTGCTCGGCGGCGGTGACGCCAAGGCCAGTCATAGTGCCAAGCGCGGCACGGACGGCAAGCTGGTGGAATTGCCTGCGTTCCATGAGGAGGCGTGTCGCGCCGGCGAGCGCATCGAGTTCGTTGCCTGTGGCGGCGGTGGCTACGGCGACCCGACCAAGCGCGATGTCCGCCGTGTCGCGGCCAGCGTTGACCGCGGCTGGCTGACGAGCGAAGCGGCTCGCCAATCCTACAAGGTGGCCCTGGTGCTGGACGCCGAGCAGGGCGTCTGGGTCGTCGACCAGGATGCCACCGCGCGCCTTCGGGCGGCCTGAGCCAGCGCGAAGAGAGGTCGCCAGCAAATGACCGGCGGCTTCGATCACGCCCGCTTGGCGGCCGCGTCCTGCTCGTCGAAATACCGCAACAGGTTCATGCCACCGCGCACGATGTCGCGTTCGATCGCCTTACGCGCCACCTTCTTGTTGCGGGTCCGGAACGCTTCGATCAGCGTCTCGTGCTCCTCCGCACCGATGTAATCGTTCTCGGCCTGCAGATAATACACGTTAAGGATAGGGCCCATCGAGACCCACAGGCTTTCGATCTGGGCGATCAGCATATCCATCTTGGACAGGCGGTAGACGCCGAAGTGGAATTCACGATTGGCGCGGCGGGCGCGGTCGGCATCGCCGGACGTTTCGCCGGCCACGAAATCGCGATGGATCTCGACAAGTTTTTCAATGTCGGTCTCCGAAACATGTTCGACGGCGAGTTCGGCCGCTAGTCCCTCGAGCGCAATGCGAATGAGTCGGACCTGCCAGTAACGCGACCGGGTCAGCTCCGGAACGGTGATGAACCGCCCCGACCGCAGTTCCAGCGCCTGCTCGCTGACGAGCCTGAAACAGGCCTCGCGCACAGGCGTGACGCTGGTGCCCAGCCGTTGCGCCAGATCCTGCATCAACAGCCTTTCGCCGGGCCGGAAATTGCCGGCGATCAGGGCTTCGCGCAGCGAAATATAAGTTCTCGCCGACAGACTGCCTTGCTCGATTGGCTGCATCGTGCTCATGGTCCACCGCTGCATGTTGGCCGCACCGAATCGGCAACGGATAGGTACGAGCAGCTCTTATATCCTATAAGTCCGGTTGCGAAAAAGGCTAAGAACTGGCGGGTCTCCCAGCAGAGAGCTTGCGCAGGATGGTCTCGATAACATCCAGTGACTTCTCAATCGTCGCCCGGTCATGGCTCCCTGACAGTAGAGACGCGCGAAAAGACGGTCGTAGAAGCCTGGTTTCGACAATTCGTCGATGGTCGCCTGCATGGCGGCGAGCGTCGACGGTGTCCCGTTGAATGTACCGCCCATGAATACGGATCCTTCGCCGGTCCTACCGACAAGCTCCATGAGATCGCGACGACCGGCCACCAGGCCGACCGGATAGCCTGACGAGGCCGCCTTGCCGAAGGTCGCCAGATCAGGCGTGACGTCGGCGATCGACTGATAGCCGCCGAGCGCGTGGCGAAAGCCGGTGATGACCTCGTCGAAGATCAGGACGACGCCATGTTCGCTGGTCAGGCGACGCAGGTCGCGCAGGAAAACATCCGTCGCCATCACCGACCCCATATTGTGAGCGATTGGCTCGATGATGATCGCCGCGACCTCGCCCGGATTGGCCTTGAGATAATCCTCGACGGCGCCGGCATCGTTGTAAGGCAGCACGATGGTGTGACGGGCGGCATCATCGAGGATGCCGGCGCTGATGGGGTCGTACTTGCCGATCGCCTGCGCGTGCGACTGTACGTTCATGGCGACATAGTCGTGCCAGCCGTGATAGCCGCCTTGGAACTTGATGATGCGCTTGCGACCGGTGGCGGCACGGGCAAGGCGCAGGGCGTGATAGGTCGCCTCCGATCCGGAATTGCAGAAGGCGACGAGATCCGCGCAAGGGATGCAGTCGACCAGCGCCTCCGCCACCTCGATCTCCAGCCGCATCGTTCCCGCGCCGACAAGATCGATGTCTTGGGAGACCGCAGCGATGCGTTCACGCACCGCCGGATGACAGTGGCCAAGCACATTGGCGCCGAAGCCGCAATGGAAGTCGGTGTACTGGTGTCCATCGACGTCGTAGAGAAACGCACCCTGCGCCCGGGCAAAGACATGCGGCGCGCCGAGCCTGCGGCTCGGGCTGAGCAATCCGCCCGGCATCACCGCGCTGGCGCGCTCAATGAGTCGGGCGGTGTTATTCTGATCGGTCATCGTAATGTCCGTGCATGGCTATGGTTGTCCGCCGCTCAGCCGAGAGCTTCGCGGACGGTGGCCTCGATCCCCGCCGCGTCCAGCCGGTAGTGCTTGTAGAGATGTGTTGGCGGCGCAATCAGGCTGTATTCGTCGCGGATGCCATGGCGTATCAACCGTGCCGGACTGCCCGCCTCCGCCAGGATTTCCGCCACCGCGCCGCCCAGACCGCCGAGGATGTTGTGTTCCTCGATCGTCAGAACGAAGCGGGAGTGAGCCGCGGCCGCGAGCACAGCCTTGGTATCCAGCGGCTTGATCGTATGCATGTCGATCAGCCCGACGGATTTGCCCGCCGCGCGTAGCGCGCGGTAAGCCTCCCGCGAGGGATGGACCATCGAGCCACAGGCGATGATGGTCAGGTCCGATCCTTCGCCGTGAACGATCGCCTTGCCGAATTGGAAGTCGACGCCGTCGTCATAGACCAGTGGTTCCTGACCGCGGCCAATGCGGAAGTAGATCGGCTGCGAATGATTGACAGACGCCTTGACGGCGGCCGCCAGTTGCGGGCCGTCGGCCGGCGCGACGACGGTGAGGTCGGCAATGCTTCGCATGATGGCAAGATCTTCCGTCGCATGGTGGGAGGTGCCGTAAAAGCCGAGTGAAATACCGGCATGATGACCGATCAGCCGCACCGGCAGAGCCGAATAGGCGACGTCGGTTCTGATCTGTTCGCAGCACAGCAGCGCCAGGAAAGAAGCGAATGTGGCGACGAACGGCATGGCGCCGGTGCTGGCCATGCCGGCAGCAGCCGAAACCATATTCTGTTCGGAAATGCCAAATTGCGTGAAGCGTTCGGGAAAGCGCTGCGCGAACCGCACCAGCCCGTTGGAATATTGCAGGTCTGCCGTACCGGCCACGACCGGATAACCCTCTTCGGCCAGATCGATGAGCGCATTGGCCAGATAACTCAGGCCAGGCGCGCGCGCGTTGATCTGGCGGTACTGCCAGGAGTTGGTATCGATCGGGCCATTCATTGTGTTTTGCCTCCCCGCTTGATCTCTTCGGCGGCCAAGGCCTCGTCCGATGGTGCGAGATAGCCCAGATGCCAGCCGGGTTCGGTTTCCATGTAACCAACGCCCTTGCCTTTGGAGGTCTTGGCAATGATGCAGACGGGCCGGGTGCGATCTGCCTCGGCCTTCAACTGTCGCAGCAGCGACGCGAGCGCGACGACGTCGTGCCCATCGACCTCGTGCACCCGCCAGCCGAACGCCGCCCATTTGTCGGCCAACGGTTCGATGCCGATGATGTCGTCGACCTGACCGTCGAGCTGGTATCCGTTCCGGTCGACGATGGCGATCAGATTGCCGGCCTTGTGATGGGCGGCGGATAGCGCCGCTTCCCAGACCTGGCCCTCCTGCATCTCGCCGTCACCGAGCAGGACATAGACATCGAAGCGCCGGTCGGTGGCACGGGCGCCGAGCACCATGCCGAGACCGCCGGACAAGGCATGGCCGATCGACCCGGAGCTGAAGTCGACGCCGGGCACTTTGCGCATGTCGGGATGATCGCCAAGCGGATTGCCGAGCCGGGTGTAGCCATCGAGGACATCCTTGGAGAAGAAGCCCCAGTCGACCAGCAGCGGGTAAAGGCCGACCGCGGCGTGTCCCTTGCCCATAAGGAAGCGGTCACGGTCCGGCCATTGCGGCTCGCCGCGCCTCAGCCGCATCGCATCGTAGTACAGCGTGGCGAATATTTCCGCGCAGGAAAACACTGACGAATAATGCCCAACCTTGGCGATCTGGATGAGGCGCAGCGTCTCGAGCCGTACGAACTCTGCCCTGTCGCGCAACAGGGCGATCCGCTCCACGTCGGGTGGCAGGGCGTTGTTTGAAGGAGTGGGTGCGTTGGCCATTGGGCGTCACTCTCGGGATCAATTTTTCTCGACAACTTATAAGTTATAAGATATTCCTCGCCGAAGCAACCGCCTATCTGGTCGCAAGGAGAATTTTGATGAACAACGAATCGCGCGTGCTGGACATGGCCAGGCACTTTCATTCCCAAACGGATCCACGCCTGCATGAGGATCATGGTCCGTTGACGATCGTCGCCGGCGAAGGCGCGACCGTCACGGATGACGCGGGCAACCGCTATATCGAGGGCATGGGCGGGCTCTGGTGCGCCTCGCTTGGCTTCAGCGACAGCCGGCTGGCCGCCGCGGCTGACCGCCAGATGCGCAAGCTCGCCGTCTACCACACTTTCAATCACCGCTCGAATGAGCCCACCGTCGAACTCGTCGAACAGCTTACCGCGTTGGCGCCGTTCGACAACGCGCGCGTCTTTCTGGTCGGCTCCGGTTCCGAAGCCAATGACACCATGGTCAAGCTCGCCTGGTATTACCAGGCCGCGCGGGGGCGTCCGGAGAAACGCAAGATCATCAGCAGGTTTGGCGCCTTCCACGGCAGTACGATCATGGGCGCGGCGCTGAGTGGGCTGCCGCATATGCACAAGTCCTTCAACCTGCCGCCGCTTCCCGTCATATTCGCCGCGCGGCCGTTCCATTATCTCGATGGTCTGCCCGGCGAGGCGGAGCATGACTACGCCACGCGCCTGGCCCAGGAACTCGAGGCCCTGATCTTGGCGGAGGGGCCCGAGACCATTGCCGCGATGATCGCCGAGCCGATCATGGGCGCCGGCGGCGTGCTGGTACCGCCGGAAGGTTATTTTCCAAAGGTTCAGGCGGTGCTGCGCAAATACGACATCCTGATGCTGTCCGACGAGGTGGTCTGCGGCTTCGGACGCACCGGAAATTGGTTCGGCAGCCAGACTTTTGGCATGGAACCGGACATGCTGTCGGTCGCCAAGGGGCTTTCATCCGGTCATCTGCCCATTGGCGGCGTCATTATCTCCGACAAGGTTTACCAGTGCGTCGCCGATGAGGCCCACAAGGTCGGCGTGTTCGGCCACGGTTTCACCTATTCCGGCCATCCGGTGACAGCGGCCGTCGCCGCCGAGGCGATCAGGATCTACCGCGAGATCGATCTCGTGAGCCAGGCGCGCCGTCTCGGCGACTGCTTGCATGGCGCGCTCGCCGAAGCGCTCGGCGACCATACGCTCGTCGGTGAGGTCCGCGGCCGCGGCTTTATCGCGGGCATCCAGATCGTCGAGGATCGCGCCGCCCGTCGCGCCTTCGCGCCGGAGCTCCGGATTGGCACGGATGTCGAGCGGCGGTGCCGCGAGCACGGGGTTATGATCCGCAACATGGGCGACGTGCTAGCGATCTGCCCACCGTATGTGATCACCCCCAACGAGATTGATGCCATGGTTGACGGCATTCGGGCAGCTCTTGATGAGACCGCGGCGGCTCATGCGCGGACCGGCCAGTCGACATGAACCTCCGGGGCCCGAAGGCGAGACATCGCGCCTGGGCACGAGCACGTATGGCCGTGTCGTTCTGCCGTGCGACAAGGGCGCTTCGCTAAGGCGCGAGCCGCAGCATATCGAATCCTGATCACCATAAGCCGAGCGGAGGCTAGACCATGCTGCAGAAAACCAGTCATTTCATGCGGCAGGCCAATCTCATTAATGGCGAATGGGTGCAGGCCGATTCCGGCCAGACGGTCGACGTCAACAATCCTGCCACCGGCCTCAAGATCGGCACCGTGCCGAAGTCGGGAAAGGCGGAAACCCGCCGCGCCATCGAAGCCGCAAGCGAAGCCTTCAAGACCTGGCGCAAGACGACCGCGCTTGAGCGCTCGAAGCTGTTGCGCAAGCTGCATGACGCGATGATGGACAATCAGGATGTGCTGGCCGAGCTGCTCACCATCGAGCAGGGCAAGTCGCTCGCCGAATCCAAGGGCGAGATCGGTTCGGCCGCCGCCTATATCATGTGGTTTGCCGAGGAAGGCCGCCGCACCTATGGCGATGTCGTGCCATCACCGTGGGGCGATCGCCGCATCCTGGTGACCAAGGAGCCGGTCGGCGTCATTGCCGCCATCACGCCGTGGAATTTCCCCTCCTCGATGCTTGCCCGCAAGCTCGGTCCGGCACTTGCCGCCGGCTGCACCGCCGTGGTCAAGCCGGCCTCGCAGACGCCTTACTCGGGTCTCGCCTGGGGCGCGCTTGCCGAGGAAGTCGGCTTCCCCAAGGGCGTCGTCAACATTCTGACCGGCTCGGCCAGCGATATTGGCGACGAGATCTGCGCCAACCCGCTGATATCGAAGATCACCTTCACCGGTTCGACCGAGGTCGGCAAGATTCTCATCCAGAAGTCGTCCGTCACCGTCAAGAAGGTCTCGATGGAACTCGGCGGCAACGCGCCGTTCCTGGTCTTCGACGATGCCGATCTCGACCGTGCCGTTGCCGGTGCCATCACCGCCAAATACCGCAATTCCGGCCAGACCTGCGTGTGCACCAACCGCTTCCTCGTGCAGGCCGGCATCTACGACAAGTTTGTCGAGAAGCTGGTCGCCGCCAGCAATGGGCTGAAGGTCGGTTCCGGCCTCGAGGACGGCGTGCAGCAGGGACCGCTGATCGACGTGAAGGCGGTCGAGAAGGTCGAGGAATTCATCGCCGACGCCACGTCGAAGGGCGGCAAGGTCGTCGCCGGCGGCAAGCGCCACGCGCTTGGCGGCTCATTCTTCCAGCCGACCGTCATCGCCGACGCGAAGCCTGACATGCGCTTCATGAAGGAAGAGATTTTTGGCCCGATCGCCCCGGTGTTCAAGTTCGAGACCGAGGAGGAAGCCATTGCGCTTGCCAACGACACCGAGTTCGGCCTGGCCGCCTATTTCTACACCGGCGACCTCGGCCGCGCCTTCCGCGTCATGGAAGGGCTGAAATACGGCATGGTCGGCGTCAATGAAGGCCTCATCACCACGCCGGAAGCGCCGTTCGGCGGCGTCAAGGAATCCGGCCTCGGCAAGGAAGGCGGACATCAGGGCATCGAGGATTACCTCGAAACCAAATATGTCTGCATCGGCGGACTTGGGCTCTAGGCGTTGTGGACACTTATCTGATCCATAGCATTGTAGCGGCGAAGGTTACGATGGCGAGCAGCGTCGCCTTTTTATGTGGGCATCACCCGGTTAAGTCAGATATCGCTCATCGCAAGCCGGGAACACTCGTTCTCACGTATTCTCAGCAGATGCCCTTGGCGGACGCCATGCGTGCCGGGAAAAATCCGGCCTATGTGAGCTACGGAACCGCCTTTTTGCAGGCCAGTTCCTATATCGCAGAAATGGCTCCAGCAGCTCCGGCGGGCTGTTCCAGGATGACGACATAAGAGCTGCCTGCTCTGCTACGCGGCAAACAATAGCTCCGCGCGAGTGACAATAGCTGCACCTAGCTCGCTCGATTCACGTCGTTGGAGATTAAACCGAACCGATACGCAGCTCTCCACCGCAGCAGTCTCACCATTGGACGAATTCGTCATGACGTGCCGAATCGTGACCGAACTTCTCCCAATCTTTGTGACCGAAGACCGGATTTTGAGAATGGTTCCTGCGGTCACCTCCGCGCGAAAATCGGTCTCGGTCCTGACGTCTGCCCATCCAAGGGAGTCTTGGCGGTCATCAACATCTAAGAACCGCAAGACGACCAATGTAGCGTCGTCGAACATGGCCGCGTAAAATCGGCGGTTCATATGACCAAACTCGTCGCACATCCACAGCTGCGCGACACCAATAAAACTGTCGATTTCGTCAATCAAGATAACCTCCCTACGAGTTGGCGGGAATCGTCATCGGCAGGCTAACCCATGCTTGGCCATTCACTCCGACAAGGCTGAATTACTCATGGGCAGCGCAGACGCTAGCTTCACTTGGAATCGCGCCACGCATCCTTTTCGGACTACCCGCTCCAGTTGCCCGAGAAGCAATGCCCAACCGAAACAGCGGCCGGCATCGTGAAAAGAAGCTTGCGAGTCCAAATGAGCGACGGGGGCATCGGAATGCCTGAGCCCCAACTTAGACTCGCCCGACGCCGTGGTCGTGGGTCGCTCGCTACCAGCGTCGATCCATACCATCCCACCGCCAAGCACGGCCCTCGCAATGCGCGGGTCGTTTTCCAATTCTTCCATTTTCGTTCGTCCTTCTCAAGATCAACGCGCAACCCAGGGATTGCGGTCAAAGTGTTACAGTGCGCTCGATCTATAGCCGTGCTTTTTGCATTTTTGTGGACAAAGCTGTCGCGATAGCGTCTCCAGCTTCTTGCAGGTCGGCGACTAGGTTCTGAACAGCTTTGGCGCTGTCGCCCGATCTCACGGCGGCAATTATTTCTGCGTGATGCCGATGCCCTGAGAACGACATTGGAGTCGTCTTCAGCAGGCTCAACAACGGTCCGTAACGCATCCAAAGCAATTGTATCAGGTTCACAAGTTCAGGATTTCCGCATCGTTCATACAGCGAAAAATGAAACTTGTGATTTAGTTGCAAATACGCCCGCGTCCCTAATGCGCCACGCTCCGCTTCGGTGTCCATCCGGGCATTTATCTGGGCCAGCTGATCGGCAAGTCCGTTGTCGCCGCGCTCGATCGTCATCGCCACCGCTTTGCCTTCAAGATCTGTTCGAAGGGTAAGCAGATTGCGAAGACGTTCAACGCTCGCTTCTGGAATGAAGGGAGTTCGCCTCGTCTCGGCCTGCAGCGCGCGAGCCATGACAAGTCTATTGAGGGCCTCTCGAACCGGCATGTGGCTTGTGCCGAATGCGCTGGCCAGGTCGTCGAGCTTCAGCTTCTGACCAGGTGCAAACTCGGCCATCATGATTGAACGAGTTAGCTCTGCATAAACATGTTCCAGATCTGAGTTTCTTGGCCGCGGCCGAAGCACGGGAAACTTGGTCGCTGGCATTTTCACTCCTGATCTGCATGAGACGGATGTGAGCATAGCGAGAATAATTCCTTTGATCAACGATCAAAAAAGGCTAGGTACGGCATTTTAGATATCTCATGAAACCGGGGCCTTGACACAAACTATTTTATGGTCAATTCTTTGATCAACGATCAAAAAATGGGAAGCTGAAATGTGGAAAGTTGGTATTGATGTGGGAGGGACTTTCACGGACCTGTTCGCGGTCAACAGTGCGACCGGTGAAGAGCGAACCGGTAAAGTTCTGACGACCCCTGAGGAAAGGTCGCGCGGTGTCTTGAACGCCATCGCAAATGCCGGCATCGCGCCGAACGAGATTGAGCTGCTTGTCCATGGCACTACGACCGCGACCAACGCACTGATCGAGCGAACCTTCCCGGATGCTGCGATGATCACGACGGAGGGCTTCCGCGACGTGCTCGAAATCGGCCGAATGCACCGCGAACATCTTTATCGGCCCTATCAAACCAAGCCTGAGCCACTGATCCGTCGTCGGCATCGCCACACGATCAACGAAAGAACCAATGCGTCCGGGAAGGTTGAGAAGGAAATTGATGCCGCAGAGCTTCAGCCCATTATCGAGGCCATCGCAGCGGCTGGCATCAAGTCCGTGGCTATCTGCTTGATCAACTCCTACGCGAACCCGGCAAACGAGCGTAAGGTCGCCGAAATCATCACGGCGGCGTTGCCCGGCGTGCGGGCAATTCCCTCGGCGGATGTCAAGCCGGTGTTCCGAGAGCACACGCGCTTCACGCTGGCTTCGGTTAGAGCCACGATCCTACCGGTGATGGCCGACTATTTCGAGCGTCTCGAGGCCCGGCTCCGTGAAGCGGGATTTACCGGCAATCTCATGATCCTGAAGAGCAATGGCGGGATGATGTCCGTCAACCAGGCTCGTCTTCGTGTCGAGGAACTGGTGGAGTCGGGGCCCGCGGGCGGCGTCGGATATGCGTCTGAGATAGCGCGCACTGCGAGCTGGGTGAACATCATTCATACCGACATGGGCGGAACGAGTTTCGACGCGTCCATCGTCGAGAATGGCCAGGGCCTCATCACCCGCGAATATGAAATAGAGTTCGACATTCCGGTCGCAGTGCCGATGCTTGACATCCGCTCAATCGGCGCCGGCGGGGGGTCGATCGGCTGGATCGACAGCGGTGGCTCACTCCGCGTCGGCCCCATGTCCGCAAGTTCGGTTCCCGGGCCTGCCTGCTATGGGCGAGGTGGAACGCGGCCGACGATTACGGATGCAAATCTGGTGCTCGGCAGGATTAGCCCGGACCTTTCGGGTAAATTCAAACTGGACGTCGCAGCGGCTCGCGCGGCCGTAGAGACCCTTTCGTCTCAGTTGAACCTCAGCATTGAGGAATGTGCCGAAGGCATGCTTCGGATCGCGACTGAGGCTATGGCACAAGCCGTCAAGCTTGTTCTTGCTTCTCGCGGCCGAGATCCACGCGATTTCGCGCTTGCGAGCTTCGGCGGAGCAGGACCGCTGCACGCCTGCGCAGTCGCCGAGGCACTCGGCACGCCGACGGTCATCGTCCCAAGATATTCCGGTGTTGCCTCTGCTTATGGAGAGCGCTGCGACTGGCAATCAAGCACGACGAAGAAGTTTTCTACTACGCTCCGCTGGCCGCCAAAGAGCTCGATGAAATCGGCCTTCGTTTGAAGAACCTCGGTGACGCAGCCGTCGAAGCCCTTCTTGGGCAGGGCGCCAGTCCAGGTGGCGTGCAGGTAAGCTTCGTGATGCGCATGCGGTATGCGGGCCAGACTTTCGAAGTGGACGTCGTGCAGGACCGGGAAGCTATCGAGCGATGCGACCTCGATAGACTGGCTGAGGCCTTCCACAGCGCGCACAAGAGAGAGTTCGGTGTCCGGTCCGACGATTTCCCCGTGGAGATTGTCGCACTGGCAGTGACGGCGGAAGCGCCATCACCCGCTGGCATTCTGCAATCCAGCACGAGTTCCGCGATCGGCACGCCACGTCAGGCCGAACGCAAGGTCTGGTTTGGCGGCTGGACCGACAGTCTGGTTCACGATGCCGCCGGCGCGGTCGATGTCAGCGGCCCTGCTCTGATTGAAGATCCGCACACCAGCATCGTCATTCCACCGGGTTGGGTGGCACGCTTTGACTCCGGCCGAAACTGCATCTTGGAGAGGTCATAATGGTTACCCCAATCGACCCGATCACGTTCGAAGTCCTTCGCAACACGTTCGAACATGTCTGCCGCCGCATGACGGTGATTCTGCAGAAGTCATCTTTCTCGCCGATCCTTTCGGAAAATCTCGACTTTTCGAACGCGATCTATGATCCCACGCTGCGTCTGGTCGGTCAGACCGCGAACTGTCCCGTTCATCTGGCGGCGATGCATTTCAGCGTCCAGGCAGTGGCACGGAAGTTCGGCATCGAGATGCTCCGGCCGGGTGATGTCGTGGTGCTGAATGACCCCTATGACGGCGGCACCCACATCAATGATGTGACGCTGACCATGCCTGTCTTCCATGAAGACGTGCTGATCGGCTTCGCGGTAAGCCGGGGCCACTGGATGGATCTTGGTGGTGGCGGCCCCGGTGGCCAAGGCTTCGGAACGCACGTCGCCGGTGAAGGGCTTCGCCTTCCCCCACTGAAGCTCTATCGCAACTATGAGGTCGATCCGGACCTTCTCGAAATCCTGCTGCGAAACACGCGCACGCCGCATTACATCCGGGGCGACCTGCAAGCCCACATGGGCGCCCTGTTGGCTGCTGAAGATGAACTCCAGGCTACTGCGCGCAAATACGGCCGTGCGACCCTGCTCCAGGGAATGGACGACATGATCCGCTACACCGAACGGATCGTTCGTGCGGAAATCGAAAAGATACCGGATGGGGTTTACGAAGGCGCCGACTACGCGGACTCCGATGGCATCACCGATGCCAAGGTCTGGGCGCGCGTCAAGCTGACCGTATCGGGCTCAAACCTGCATGTGGATTTCGCGGGCAGCGATCCCCAGGTTGCTGGTGCGATCAATTCGCCGTTCGCGAACACAACCGCCGCCGTGTACACTGCTTTGCAGTTCTTCCTGGCGCCTGACGCTCCGCCGAATGCCGGCATGTTTGCGCCAATCACATTGAGCCTTCCGGATGACTGCTGGCTGAATGCGCGCTGGCCCGCTCCCGTCGTCGGCTGCACCACGGTAACCTCCGGCAAAGTGCAGAGCGCGATCTGGCAGGCGGTGGCAAAGGCCATTCCCGATCTTGCGATCGCTCCTACATGCGCTGATGCAAACTGGTTCGTTGCCGCGGTTCGCGGTCCCGGTGGGCGCATCGATGTCTTCTCGGACATCCCGGCGGGCGGCTGGGGCGGAACGCCGTACAATGACGGGCTGAATGTGACTCTGGATCCGTTGGGCAACTGCACCAACATGCCAGCGGAAGCGGCCGAGTTGCTCTACCCAGTCGTCGTCGAAGCCTTCGACCTTCGCCAGGATTCCGGCGGCCCGGGCGAGAACCGGGGCGGTCTGGGCGCGCGGTTCAAGTTCCGCTTTCTCAATGGCGGCGAGCTTTCGATCGAGACATCCAGAACAATCGAGGGAAGCCCAGGCGTAAACGGCGGCGGCAGGAGCCCCGTACAGATGCTGCTGCAGGAATATGGCGATGGGCGCCGCGAGATAATTGGTGGTCCAAGGCCCGATGGCACCTGGCGCTCTCCGCTTCTGTCATCCCACAAGTTTGGGCCGAACGAGGCATTCGAGTTCTTGTCTACGGGTGGCGGCGGCTGGGGTGTTGCGCGCTCCCGCGATCCCGAGCGTGTGCGCGAAGACGTGATCGACGGCTACATTTCGGCGGATGCCGCACGCCGGGACTACGGCGTGGCGATCGACCCCAAAACTCTTGAAATTCTTTCAGACGAAACCTCCAAGCTGAGACAACAGGCATGAACAACGAAATCTTTATCACCTGTGCCGTTACCGGCGCCGGTGCGGCCCCCAAGAAGAACCCGCATGTCCCCGTGACTCCAGAGCAGATCGCGGCCGACGTCCTGGCCGTCGCCGAAGCCGGTGCCGCGATCGCGCATGTCCATGTTCGCGATCCGGAGACGACGGAGGGAAGTCGCGATGTCAAACTCTATGCAGAAGTGCTTGACCGCGTTCGTGACCACAACAAGGACATCATCGTCAACATGACGGCGGGCATGGGCGGCGATCTCGTTCTCGACGCCGAAAATCCGACCAAGGCCGTCGCGGGCACAGATCTCGTCAACCAGAAAACCCGGCTCCTCCACGTCGAAGCGCTGCGGCCCGACATCTGCACGCTCGACTGCGGCTCATACAATGTCGGGGAAGGCAATCTGGTCTACATTTCCACGCCCGAGCAAATTCGCGAAGGGGCGGCTTTGATCCGGGGTTACGGTGTAAAACCGGAGCTCGAGGTATTCGACACCGGCCACCTTGACTTCGTCATGAAGCTCATCGGCGAAGGCGCGTTCGCCGGGCCTGCCATGATCCAATTTTGCCTCGGCGTGAATTGGGGCGCTCCGGCCACCACGACGGCAATGAAGGCCATGGCGGATGCAGCCCGCAGCGCCGACGTTGTCTGGTCCGCCTTCGGCGTTGGCCGCATGCAGATGCCGATGGTCGCCCAGGCCGTTCTGCTTGGTGGGAACGTGCGTGTCGGTCTCGAAGACAATATCTGGCTCGACCGGGGTGTTCCGGCGACGAATGTCGCGCTTGTGCAGCGTGCGCGCGAAATCGTCGAACGCATGGGTGTGCGGATTATGTCATCCGCCGCGACCCGCGATCACCTTGGATTGGGAGCAGCAGCATGAGCCCTCTCTCTGGCAAGCGCGCGATCATCACTGCCGGTGCCAGCGGGATTGGCAGGGTCGTCGCCAAGAAAATGATTGAAGCCGGTGCGCGGGTCGCAGTCTGTGACATTGATCCCGCTTCGGTTAGCTCGTTCTCCTCGGAATATCCCGAAGCCACTGCGGTCATATGCGATGTGGCTGACCCCGCCAGTGTTCCGCCCGCTCTCCAGTCGATGCTCGCGGGATTGGGTGGCGGAGTGGACATCCTCTTCAACAATGCCGGCATCGCCGGTCCGACGGCTGCGATCGAGGACGTCTCGCCCGAGGACTGGGCGCGAACGGTCGATGTCAATCTCACCGCCCAATTCTTGTTCATTCGCGGTGTGATGGCCGGGATGAAGACACAGCGGTCGGGGGTCATCCTCAACATGTCCTCGGCGGCAGGACGACTGGGCATGCCGATGCGGACGCCTTACGCGGCAGCCAAGTGGGCCGTGATCGGCCTTACCCAATCGCTCGCGATGGAGGTCGGCCAGTTCGGCATCCGCGTGAACGCAATCCTTCCCGGCTCAGTCCGTGGGCCACGCATGGAGCGAGTGATGTCCGCCCGGGCAGAACTTACCGGACGCCCGCTCGCCGAAATCGAGGCCGAGGAAGTGGCGACGATATCACTGGGTCGAATGATCGAACCTGAGGAAATTGCGGATCTGGCGGTTTTCGTCGCGTCCGACGCGGGCAGATCGATCTCGGGGCAGTCATTGGGTGTCTGCGGGAACACCGAGATACTCAGATAAAAAAATCGGGGAACTTCAACAAAGGGAGAAGTGACATGAACGTGCTTACAAGACTGCTGATCGCCGGCGCATTTGCCGGTGCTCTAGGAACGTCGGCGGCCGCCGAAGATACGATCAAGGTGGGAGTGGTCCAGCCACAGGCAGGCGAGTGCGCTCAATGGGGCGTTCCGATCACTCGCGGTGTCCAGATCTGGGCCGAAGAATTCAACGCGAACGGCGGTATCGCTGACGCAACCGGGAAGAAGCATAAGATCGAGGTAACCGGCTACGACAACAATTGCTATACCGCCGGTGATGAGCTGAACGCGTTCCGCCGTGCGATTCTCGACGACAAGGTGAGCTTCATTCTCCAGACTTTCACCCCTGCTTCACGCCAGGCCGTCGCCGAGATCACCACAGAAAATAAGGTCCTAACAACAAGCTATGGTGCTGGCTATCTCAGCGCCAAGTATCCGTTCCTCATCGGTTCGGTCACCGGCTCGCCGGCGTCGTACATGTTTCTTGTCAGCCATCTTCTGGAGACCCGGCCCGAAATCAAGCGTGTCGCAATCGTGACGGCCGACCACTCCTTCGGCCAGGCGGCGATCGCCTATTACAAGGCAGGCCTCGCTCCCTACCTGAATCGCGTCGAGATCGTTTACTCGCAGCCCTATGATCCGGCATCGACGTCGGACATGCTCGGTCTGGCCACACCGGTGATGGCATCCAATCCCGACCTTGTCGTCGAACTGGGCTTCACACCTGGACAGCAAGCCCTGTTCATCGAGTCGATGGAGCAGTTGGGCTACAAAGGGCTCTACGGCAGCGAAGGCTGGACCATGGGCCTGGTAACGGAACGTGTTCCGGCTTCAGAAGTCGCTGGCCGCATCTTCAGCGCTTATGTCGTCGATGCTTCGGAGCCGAACTTCAGCCCGCGCGTGTCGGCATTCTACAAGACTTACGTCAAGAAGTTCGGCGAGAAGGAATGGTCGGCACTCGCGTCGGTCGCCTACGCAGCGATGACAACGATCGAGGCCGGGATTCAGAAGTCCTCCGATCCCACCGGTGCAGGTGTGCGGGACGCGCTTTTCGCGAGCGACACTGTGGACCAGCCTCTTTTCGGACCCTCGCGCTGGGGTGGATCGGAACTCTTCGGCGCCAACAACTGGCTGATGACCCCTCTTCCGGTCTACGTGACGGACGACAAGGGCGGTGTGAAGGTTGACGCCGTCGTTGATGTGGCTGCCTGGTGGAGTGCTCACAAAGACGCAGCGCTGCCGGCACTGTCTGAAGGCGGCCAAGTCTCGGCAAAGTGAGGCTTATGGGCATAGGTGGCCGCGGACTTACCGCGGCCACTCCGACCTCTCTCAGGTGATAGACCCGATGCAAATCTTACTGAATTGCTTATCGCTGACGTCTTTTTACCTTTGCTTCGCCCTCGGTCTGGCATTGGTTTTCGGAGTGATGCGGATCATCAATTTCGCCCATGGCGAATTCTTCATGATCGGCGCGTACGCAACATATCTCTGTATTTCGACTCTCTCACCCCAGGTGGGTGGTCCTGTCGCATGGGCCATCGGTGCAATCGTTGCGGCGGCGGTGACCGGGCTCCTCGGCCTGGTGCTACACAGGACAATGGTCGTGCCCCTCGGCGACAAGCCATTGGCGATTTTCATATCGACGCTTGCGTTGTCGTATGTAATTCAGACGATTGTCGTTCAAATCTTTGGGCCCGTTGGTCTTTCGATCGCCCCGCCCGTTCGAGGCGTCGTGAACTTCGGCGGCGCCATTCTTCCGGCATCGAGGCTCGTCGTCATCGGGGCAGCCGCAGCGCTGGCAGCCGGTCTCTGGTTTTTCCTCATGAGGTCCGAGGCAGGTCGGCGCATTCGCGCGGTAGCTCAAAACCCGCGCGGCGCTCTCTTGCAAGGTATACGAACCGAGAAGGTGGGCCGACTTACGCTCATCCTCGGATCGTCGATCGCGGGGATATGCGGTGCGGCAATGGGCCCGATCAGCCAGATCTCCCCCTTCATGGGCGCGGGTGCGCTATGGAAGGCGTTCATCATCATCATCGTTGGTGGTATTGGCAACATCTGGGGTGCGGTCGCTGCTGCTGCCATTTTCGGTATCCTCGATACCCTCATGTCTCAGTTCGGTGCCGGTCGTTTTCTCGCTCTCACGAGCGCGGCAGTCATGCTGTTCGTCCTGAGTGTTAAGCCATCGGGCCTGTTCGGGGAGAAGGAATAATGAGTGCGTTCCGACGCGATTTACTGACCGTGTGCGCACTGGGCGCCGCGCTTGTCGTCGGCGGCCTCCTCGGCAGCAACTACATGCTTGGTGTCCTCGTGCTCTTCGGCATGACGTCCATCCTGGTGCTGTCGTATCGCACCATCACGACAATGGGAGGTTGGTCGTTCGCGCATATCGCCATCATGGGGATCGGCGGCTATTCCGTCGCAATCCTTACGAAGCCGCCATTCGACCTGCCGGTGCTCGTGGCGATCGCCGCAGGGGGTTTGTTCGCGGCGCTATTTGCGGGGCTGCTGTCCTACCCCGTGCTTCGGACCCGACAATATTACTTCTTCCTGTCGACCTTTGCGGCGGGAGAGGCCCTGCGCCAATGCTTCATTCAATTCCGGGAAATCACTGGCGGCACATCGGGCATCGCCTTCATCGAGCGACCCGAAATTCTGCCCAACCCGTCGTCGACGCTGGAGTTCCTATGCCTGGTGGCTGCTGTGCTGGTCTTGCTGGGCATCTTCTACGCGTCACTGGATGCCTCCGACACGGGATTGAAGATCAAGGCTGTCGGCGAGGACGAGCCACTATCGTCGTCAATCGGGATCGATGCCTGGGCGTTGCGCGCCTTGGCGTTCATACTTGGCTCATTCGGCGCCGGAATAGCCGGAGGTTTATTCGCCACTTACAACGGCATTGTCTCGCCGTCGGACATCAATGCCATGCTGATGTTCAAGGTCGTCGCGGCCTGCGTGATCGGAGGCACGTCCCGTTTTTCCGGTCCAATTCTCGGACTGTTGTTTCTTACGCTGATCGAAGAAACTTTCAGATTTGTCCCTGAGTTCGTTCCGATGATCTGGGGGGTGTTTGTCATCATCGCAATACTCTTCGGACAATGGGCGCGTGGCCGCCTCATGGCCTGGAGGACTAAGAATGCTTGAGGTCAACAATATAAGCAAGATCTTCGGCAGCTTGAAAGCGGTAGATGGAGTGTCGCTCAAGGTCGGACGGGGGGAGATCCGCGGCCTTATCGGGCCGAATGGTTCGGGCAAATCGACGACGATGAACTTGATAAGCGGAAGCCTGAAACCTTCTGCTGGTGACGTCAGCCTGGATGGTGTCCGCGTCGAAGGATTCGCCTCGCATCGTGTTGCCAGACTGGGCCTGGTTCGAACATTTCAGCTTACGAGGATCTACACTTCGGGGACCCTGCTGGAAGCCGTGGCGCTCGGCGTCCGAGCTGCACATGGATCGGCGTGGAACCCCAAGAGATGGATACCGACCGGAGAGACCGCGAAGATCAATATTGCTGCGTTCGAGGCACTTGAGCGGATGGGGCTTGCTTCACGCGCCAAAGAACCTGCCGGTAACCTTCCAGGCGGCATGAGGCGCGTCCTAAGCATCGCAACCGCGCTGGCGACCCGCCCTCGAATACTGCTCCTGGACGAACCGTTGGCAGGGCTGCATGCAACCGAAAAAGCCGAAGTCTCGACACGGGTGGAACAGCTTCGGGCAGATGGAATCTCGATTTTGCTCGTCGAGCACGACATGAAATCGGTGATGCGTCTCTGTGACAGGATCACCGTTTTGAATTTTGGCCGCGTCATTGCTGAAGGAACGCCTGACGAAATCGGACGTCATCCTAAAGTGATCAAGGCGTATCTTGGTCAGAAGAGGAATAGTGATGCTTGAGGCGAAAGATCTCGTGCTCGAATATGGTGGCGTCCGCGCGCTCAATGGGATGAGCTTCACGGCCCGCACTGGGGAAGTGACTGCAGTTGTCGGCAGCAACGGCGCGGGAAAGACGACCCTGATGAATGCTATCTGTGGTCTCGTCAAACTCGCTTCCGGCGAGATCCGGTTGGACGGTGCTAGGCTCAATGGGCTCGCCCCGGATGAAATCGTGCGAAAAGGCATCTCGCTTGTGCCCGAGGGACGCGAGCTTTTTCCGAAACTGTCAGTCTTGGAGAATCTGTTGCTTGGCGCGACCGTTCGGCCTGATCCCGCAATGCGGCGCAAGACGCTGGAGCGGATATTTGAACTCTCTCCTGTGCTCGCCAACCGTCAAAAACAACAAGCCGGTAGAATGAGCGGCGGTGAACAGCAGATGCTGGCTTTCGGCCGCGCGCTGATGGCGCAGCCGAAAATGCTTCTGCTTGATGAGCCGTCCATTGGACTCGCCCCCATGGTCGAAGAGCAGCTCATCTCGGCCATCAGCGACTATTCGCGCGAAAACGGGATTGGTGTGTTGATCGTTGAACAGAACGCCATGCTTGCGCTTGAGTATGCACAACATGCTTATGTCGTTGAGCAGGGGCGCGTTGCATTGTCCGGGCCAGCAGCAGAGATAAGGGACGATCCTGCAGTCATAGCATCCTACCTAGGCTAGCTATCCCGAGATGCAGGACTTGTGTCGATGCCGCCATGCGCACTCATCGCGGCGCAACTAACCTCTCTTCCTCCTAGCGGGTTGGCGATCAAATCCGGTTGTGCCCAGCGCCTTCCATCGCATCGGTCTGGCATCTGTCCCGCGGCCGCCAATATGTTTGATTTAAAGGAACTCGTCGATGATCGACTCACCCTTATTTCAGCCCGGCGCAGACCAAATTCACACGAGCGCAATCACGACATTTCGCAAATTCTGCGCGTGGACCTACAAGGCAGATCTACCCGACCATGATGCCTTTCAACAATGGTCAATCGATGAACGCGGGACTTTCTGGTCTGCCGTCTGGGATTATTGCGGCGTGATTGGACAGCCCGGGCCCCGCGATCTCATCAACGGCGACGTCATGCTCGACGCTCGCTTCTTTCCTGACGCCAGCCTAAATTTCGCCGAAAACCTACCAGTCAAGCATGGTCCCGAGGATGCGCTGATCTTCCGCGGCGAGGACAAGGTCAGTTACCGCTGGAGTTGGGATCAGCTCCACTCCTCCGTCTCCAAGCTGCAGCAGGCATTCCGCGCGATGGGGTTGGGCAGGGGCGACCGGATATCGGCGATGATGCCGAACATGCCGGAGACCATTGCCTGCATGCTGGCCGCCGCATCGATCGGCGCCATCTGGTCGTCCTGCTCGCCTGATTTCGGCGAACAGGGCGTGCTGGACCGCTTCGGCCAGATCGAGCCCAAGCTTTTCATCACCTGCGACGCTTATTGGTACAATGGCAAGCTGCAGGATGTCGGCGACAAGGTCCGCGCCATGGCGCCGATGCTCGGCTGCCCGGTCATGGTGGTCAAATATGCCGGCGATGCCGAGGCGCTGGCCACATCGCTCGCCAATGCGCGGACCTTTGACGCCGCGACGATTCCTTACACCGCCAAGCGGGTTGAATACGAGCAATTGCCGTTCGGCCACCCACTCTATATCCTCTTCTCCTCCGGCACGACCGGTGTTCCGAAATGCATCGTCCACTCAGCCGGCGGCACACTGTTGCAGCATCTGAAGGAGCACCGTTTCCATTCCGATGTCGGCGATGGCGACAAGATGTTCTACTTCACCACCTGCGGCTGGATGATGTGGAACTGGCTGGCCTCGGGGCTAGCGAGCGGCGCAACACTCTGCCTGTTCGACGGCTCGCCGTTCGCGCCCACGGGCAACGTGCTGTGGGACTATGCAGCGGAAGAGAAATTCGCCGTCTTCGGCACCTCCGCCAAATATATCCATGCCATCTGCAAAGGCGGCATCGAACCCTTGAAGACCCATGATCTCTCCGAGCTTCGCCTCATCACCTCGACCGGTTCGCCACTATCTACGAAGGGCTTCTCCTTCGTCTATGACAGCATCAAGCCCGACGTCCAGTTCGCCTCCATTTCCGGCGGCACCGACATCGTCTCCTGCTTCGTGCTCGGCAATCCGGTTAAACCGGTGTGGCGCGGTGAGATTCAGGGACCAGGACTCGGCCTGGCGGTCGATGTCTGGGACGACAACGGCAAGCCGATTCGTCGGGAGAAGGGCGAGCTGGTCTGCACCCGCGCCTTCCCATCGATGCCGGTGGGCTTCTGGAACGACAAGGACGGCGCGAAATACCGCGCGGCGTATTTCGAGCGTTTCGACAATGTCTGGTGCCAAGGCGATTTGGCCGAATTGACCGAACATGACGGCGTGATCATCCACGGCCGCTCGGATGCCACACTCAATCCCGGAGGCGTCCGTATCGGCACCGCCGAGATCTACAATCAGGTCGAACAGCTCGATGAAGTCGCGGAAGCCATCTGCATCGGCCAGGACTGGGACGACGATGTCCGCGTGGTCCTCTTCGTCCGCCTCGCACCCGGGCTAGAGTTGGACGCCAATCTCGAAAAGAAGATCAAGACAAAGATCCGCACCGGCGCCTCGCCCCGGCATGTGCCTGCCAAGATCATCGAGGTCGCCGACATCCCGCGCACTAGGTCCGGCAAGATCGTCGAACTCGCGGTCCGCGACGTCGTGCATGGCAGACCGGTGAAGAACAAGGAAGCGCTCGCCAATCCGGAAGCGCTGGAGCTCTTTGCGGCCGCCAAAGCACTTCTCGCCAAGTAGATAATTATGGCCGCGGCGGGCGAAGTGTCTTTCCTTGAAAGTGTCGAAAGTTATATCGGTCGAGCTTTTGGCCACTCGATCTGCCGGAGGGCCTGGCGGAACGGATACGCGCATGCAACTCCACCTACACGGTTCGCTTCGGTATCCGTCTTCGTAGGAGGATGTACAGCTTCACGGGATGGCGGGTAACGCAGATCGCGCGTGTGCTATCAACAATAAGATCGCTGCCCTGGATGGGCCACTGGTGCTGGTTCAGACAGCGAGTACGGATGAGATCTGACGCGATCGAGACCTACTGCCTCAACTGGCTCGACGAGGAGGTTTCCACCTCGATCAACACCGCTGCAGCTCGTGGGAATGCGAGCTTGATGACGACTGACTGACCCGGTGGTCGCTCGGGTCGCCTATGAGGGCTCGAAGTTTGAGAATAAGGGCGCCTTGCCTGAGATGCCCCAATCGTTTCTGCTCGGTTGGCCGAAACAGCGCCTCCGAGCCAGCCGGCAGCGCTTTCAGTTTTGCCGTCGATGCGCACCGCTCAAAAGCCTGAAGAATCGCCGGAAAATGCTATTGACTCGCGTTGATCTTTGATCAACGATCACATTGCCGATCAGCACGGGAAGCTGGCGGCCAAAACCGGGAGACTAAAGATGAATCGTCGTGAATTCCTTGTTCGCCAAGGAGCGCTTCTTGGCGCCGTCGGCATGATTGCAGTATATCCTTCAATGAGCGCGCGAGCGGCAGCAAGCGCCGAAGCGCTCAACGCCACGCTCAAGTACCTCGGTTGGCAGGGTTACGATGACCCCAAGGCAATGGGAACGCTTGCTGCGCAGGGTCTCACCCTGGATGCCCAATACATCACCGGCAATGCTGAGATTGTAACGAAACTTCGTAGCGGCGGAGTGGGGTCGATTGACGTTGTCACGCCCGGCATCAGTGCCGTCGAGCCCCTGATCAGGACAAAGCTGGTCGAGCCGATTGACGCGACGAAACTGCCTAGCAGCGAGCGCTTCTTCAGCCAGTTCCGTAACATGTCGTGGCAGCAGTCGGAAGGCAAGAACTATGCCGTGCCTGTGAGCTGGAGCGACTATCCGATGAGCTACCGCGCTGACCTTTTCAAGGATCTTCCTCAGAAATGGGCCGATCTCGGCAATGAGAAGTACCGCGGAAAGCTCATCACGCTGGATGATCCGGCAAACCTCTGGATCTTCGCACGGGCACTATTCAAATCCTCTGATTTCTCCAACATGACCAAGGATCAGGTCAGTCAGGCTGCCGAAGCTTTCATGCCGGTCAAGGCCAACCTGACTACGATTGCGCCAAGCTTTGGTGACATTGCTGACGTTCTGGCTCGCGGGGATGCACAAGCAAGTGTACTAGGATGGCGGTTTATCGACACCAAGCTGAAGGCGAAGGGCATCGATGGAGTGTCCTATGTTCCACCGGAAGACGGCACATTCCTCTGGTGTGACTCATATTGCATCGCCGCAAAGGCGCCGCATCTGGAGCAGACTTACGCGTTCCTCAATCAGATGCTTTCCGCAGGGGGCAACGCCATCATCGGCGCTGCAATCGGCTGTGGCGTTGTGAACGCCGATGCGGTTGCGCTTCTGCCTGAGGATCAGCGAAAGCTTTATCCTTACGAAGACCTTCCGGCCTTCCTGGAAAAGAACACGTTCTATATTCCGCCGGCCCTTGAGGCCGAGGGTGAAATCGCAACCATGCGCGATTGGACCGAAGCTTGGGAACGAATCAAGCTGTCATGATCTCGCAGGGAGTTGGAAATTCCGCAGTCTCGGTCCAAGGGGTCACTAAGCAGTTTGGCACATTCACCGCCCTGTCGAGCATTTCGCTCGACGTGGCGCCTGGCCGCTTTGTCTCTTTGCTTGGTCCGTCAGGCTGCGGCAAGACGACGTTGATGCGCATCATCGCCGGGCTGGATCGTCAATCAACAGGGCGCGTTGTGATAGCGGGGAAAGATCTGTCGCTGACGCCGCCGCATCGCCGCCCTGTTGGTCTCGTTTTCCAGCGTTACGCGCTGTTTCCCCACATGACGGTAAGCCAAAATGTCGGGTTTGCGCTATCGCTGCAACGGGTGGAGAAAAAGAAGGCTGCCAATCGCGTTGGCGAGCTTCTTGAGATCGTCAGGCTGAGCGCCTTTGCAGATCGCCCGATCGATCAGCTTTCCGGCGGCCAGGCTCAGCGAGTGGCGCTCGCGCGCGCTCTTGCTGCCGGACCACCGGTTTTGCTGCTCGATGAACCGATGTCAGCACTGGACCTCAAGCTTCGCCAAGCCATGCAGCTCGAACTTCGGCAGCTGCAGCGTAGCATCGGCGCGACCTTCCTGTTCGTCACACACGATCAGGACGAGGCGATGGTCATGAGCGACGAGATCGTCCTTATGAACAGCGGAACCATCGTTCAACGTGGCTCACCTGAGGAGGTTTATAGCCGCCCGAAAACTTTGTTCAGCGCAAGGTTTTTGGGGGAAGCGAACATCTTCACCGGGTCGCTCCGCCGTGACGGAAATAAGTCCTTGCTTCAATCGGCTGATATGAACATCCGCTTCGATGCTCACGATGATCGAGACACGGGAGCGGGCCTCGTCTGCATCCGACCCGAGTCCATAAAGATTGAGGTGGCGCCGAACGTCTCGTGTGTCGTGTCCCAGCCAAATTCGGCAACCGGACAGGTTAGTGAGGCAATCTTTCAAGGCGCATTCAGGCGCTACCTGGTTCAGGTCGGCGAGCAAAGCGTTATGGTCCAGCAACCGGTTCTCCCCGGCGGAGGCGGCGCATTCTCGCAAGGTGACCGCGTTCTTCTCAGCTGGCCGGACAACTCGGTCGCGCAAATCGAAGACGACACCAATGGCTAGGCAGTTTTACCTCATGGCTGCGCCGGCCAGCCTCTTCATGGCCGTCTTCTTCATTATCCCATGCGGCGTGTTATTCGCATATTCTTTTGGTAGCACAAGCTACGCCGACATTTCGTTCGGTACCTCACCACAGAATTACATCAAGATCTTCACGGACCCACTGTTCGGTGAGATTCTGCTGCGATCTCTTTGGATGGGATCGGCGATCGGGCTGGCCTCAGTCGTGCTTGCGTTTCCGTTGGCATATGCGATCACGCTAGGCCCGCTTCGGCGGGCAGGGACCGCTATTCTGCTCCTGGTGATGGTCTCGCTGTTCACAGCCTACATCGTGCGGATTTACGCATGGCGGTCACTCCTCGGCCGCAATGGTGCGATCAGCCAGTTGTTGAGCTGGACGGGTGTCACGGACGCGCCATTGGAAACCTTCGCGTATAGCAAAGCTGCCGTGATCGTGACTTTGACAAGCATCCTCGTACCGGTCGCAATAGTTCCGCTCGCTTCGGCCCTTTCCGGGGTGTCGGCGCAATGTATCGAGGCAGCGAAGAGCCTCGGCGCCACTTCGCTCGGTGCCTTTTTCCGGGTCACCGTGCCAATGGCCAGCCGCGGTATCGTGTCCGCGTTTGCGCTGACGTTCGTCATCGCAGCTGGCGATTTCGTCACCCCTCAACTTCTTGGCGGACCCAATGCGCAGCTTGCCGGGAACGCTGTGGTCGGTCGATTTGGTCTTTCATTTGACTGGCCGCTCGGGTCCGCAATTGCGTTCAGCTTGGTAATTTCCATGGGGATATTCCTATGGGCGGTCACCGCTTTGCTGAGGCGTATTGGAATCAAGGATCGACCATGAACCAGGGACGTCTCTCGACTTTTGCGTTTAGTTTATACACGGCAATCCTGCTGGTATTTCTCTTCGCTCCTATCGCCGTCGTGGTCCTTTTTTCCTTCGATGCGAAAGGACTTGCGGCTTTCCCTTTCGAGGGGCCGACGACGGAATGGTATATGTCTGTCGCGCGCGACCCGATCATGCGTAAGGCTGCGGTCAACAGTGTGTTCGTCGCGCTCGGCACCACGATCTGCTGCATACTGATCGGCACTTCGGCAGCCTTCGCCATCGCCAGATTCAGATTCCGTCGTGCATCGCTGTTCGCTGGTTTGATGGCGCTGCCATTGCTCTTGCCGCACCTTCTGCTCGGGATCTCTTTGCTATCGTTCTTCACGAGCCTTGGCATCGGTCTTTCGGTATGGACCGCTATCATCGGCCACGTAGTGATAACTCTGCCATTCATGGTGTTCACACTCACCAGCCGAATTGCGAGCCTTGACCCGCAGATCCCCGAAGCAGCGGCAACACTGGGAGCGAACCCCGCACAGGCATTCTACCGGGTCACGTTGCCTCTGATACGGAGTGCCATGGTAGGTGCGGCGCTTCTAGTTGTTGCGTGGTCGCTCGACGAGTTCAGCGTGTCGTTCTTCACGATCGGATCCGACAATACACTTCCGATCGTGATTTGGGGTCAGATGCGTGCCGGCGTCAGCCCGACGGTGAATGCGATTTCGGCGATAATGGTACTTGCGACCATACTGCTGATCTACGTCGTGCACCGACTCTCCGACATCCGCTTCCAGTGAAGCGGAAGTCGCCTCCCAGGACGGCCCGAAAAGTTGCTTTTCGGGCCATCGACTGCTGGCAGCCGCTTTGTGCGACGAACGTGACTCTCTCAGCCGTTGACGTGCATCGCCTGCGGTTCGTTGCAGCGGGCGCGTGGCCTTGGCCTCTCGGTTGAGGATACAGGCAACCTTTGTCGCTCTATAGCGACGCACACCGGGAGCGCGCAGATGTGCAGTCGATCGCATTGGCCAAGCTGGAGGCCAGCGACCGGAAGACTGAGGAACTCTCGGGCCTGCGGAAGATACTGCGCAGATTACTGACGGCTTCGCCAGCTCCGGTGACCGCTACGATGATGTACACGAAAAGCCTGTCGCACTGACGATGGGCGAGCCTGCAGGGATAGGAATGGAGATATCCCTCTGAAGACCTAGATGTCGACAGCGGCGTCAACGTCACGATGGGCCTTCCATTCGTGCGGACGTCGCTGGGCCATGGAACGGCTCCGACCGGGTGATCGTGACGCTCTTCGTCAGTCCGAAGCAGTTCAACAGCCAGGCCGAGCTCGCCGCATATCCGCGCACCGAGGACGAGGATGCCGCCAAGCTGGCGCCGCTTGGCGCACCTCCTTTATGCGCGGATGGCATCGAGATAGCCCGGAAGGATTCGCCACTACTGTTGCCGTGAACGACATCAGCGAAGGGCTGTGCGGCGCGTTCCGTCCGAGCTTGGAACGGCTTTTGTTCCGCCCCGATTTATCCCGGTTTCAATAAGCATGCTGGCCGCAGGCAATTTATTGCGTGTCTCTGTTCCGCTGGTCCCTAAGATGGGGGCGAACCATCAGGAACCGCCGTGATACCTCTTGAGCTCAAGGTCGCCGCCGCGCGCAGCCATCTCTGCGTTACATGGGATGACGGTGCGGTCTCGCTCATCCCGGCATCCATGTTGCGAGCGCGCAGCCGGGCGGCGCAGCAGGTCCGGGCAGACATCGAGGGCGACGAACATTCGTTCGAGGCTGTCACCGTGACGAGCGCAGAGGCGATCGGTTCATATGCCATACGTCTGGTTTTCTCCGACGGTCACGACCGGGGCATCTATCCCTGGAGCTATTTGCGCGAAATCGCCGATTCTCAGGCGTGAGGAACGAGAATGGATCATTTTGTCGAAGGACTGTCGGAAGTCACCTGCGATGTGCTGGTGATCGGCGGCGGCACGGCCGGACCGATGGCGGCGCTCAAGGCGAAGCAGAAAAATGCCGCGCTGAATGTCGTCCTGCTCGAGAAGGCCAATGTGAAGCGCTCCGGAGCTATCTGCATGGGCATGGACGGGCTGAACAACGCCGTCGTTCCAGGATATGCGACGCCCGAGCAATACACCAAGGAGATCACGATCGCCAATGACGGCATTGTCGATCAGGCGCCGGTCTTCAAGTATGCCTCGCGCTGCTACGACATCATCCAAGAACTTGACCGTTTCGGTATCCGTTTCCAGAAGAACGCCAATGGCGATTTCGACCTGAAGAAGGTCCACCATCTCGGAACCTATGTGCTGCCGATGCCGAATGGCGATACCGTCAAGAAGGCGCTCTACCGGCAGATCAAGCGCGAAAGGATATTGGTCTCCAACCGCTTCATGGCAACGCGCCTGTTGACCGCCAAGGACGGCAGGATCGCGGGCGCCATTGCGGTGAACACGCGCACGGCTGAATTCCTCGTGCTGCGTGCCAAGACCGTGATCCTGTGCCTGGGCGCGGCGGGCCGGCTCGGATTACCGCATTCCGGCTATCTCTTCGGAACCTATGAGAATCCGACCAATTCCGGTGATGGTTATGCCATGGCCTATCATGCGGGTGCCGCGCTCGCGAATCTCGAATGCTATCAGATCAATCCGCTGATCAAGGACTATAACGGCCCGGCTTGCGCTTACGTTGCCGGTCCGTTCGGAGCCTATACGGCCAACAGCGAAGGCAATCGCTTCATCGAAAGCGACTACTGGTCGGGACAGATGATGCAGGAATTCTACAACGAACTACAGTCGGGCAAGGGGCCGGTGTTCCTGAAGCTCAACCACCTTCATGCCGACACGGTCGGCGAGATCGAAGAGATCCTGCACAAGGTCGAGCGCCCGTCGCGCGGCAGGTTCCATCAGGCGCGGGGCACCGATTACCGCGAAAAGATGATCGAAATGCACATTTCCGAAATCGGCTTCTGTTCGGGTCACAGCGCGTCGGGTGTTTTCGTCGATGAATTCGCCCGGACCACGGTGCCGGGCCTCTATGCTGCGGGCGACATGGCGAGCGTGCCACACAACTATATGCTCGGTGCCTTCACCAATGGAGCCGTCGCCGGCGAGCACGCTGCCGAAGTCGCGCTCGAAACCGACCTTGCGGATTTCGACGGCGAGTTTGTCCGGGCGGAGCGCGAGCGGGTGTTGGCACCGACGCGGCGCGAGGATGGCATCCCGCCCAACCAGCTGGAATACAAGGCCCGGCGGCTGGTCAACGACTATCTGCAGCCGCCCAAGGTGACGGCCAGGATGCAGATCGGCCAGGCGCGGCTTGCGGAGATCAGGGAAGATCTCGAAACCGCCCTTGTCGCACGCGACGCACATGAACTGATGCGTTCGCTCGAAGTGTCGTCCATTCTCGACTGCGCCGACATGGCGGCCCATGCCTCGCTCTTCCGGACGGAGAGCCGCTGGGGGCTCTATCACAACCGCGTCGATTATCCCAAAAAGGATGACGACAACTGGTTCTGCCATACGCTCCTGCGCAAGGTCGACGGCCGCCTGGTTTCTGAGAAGCGGCCCATCCAACCCTACATCGTTCCGATCGAGAACGAGGAGCGGACGGCCTATGACCGTCTGCGCGTTTCCAATCAAGCCTGACGAGGAAGCCATGCCGCTTGCGCTTTCACCCACAACCGTTCCCGTCGTCGTGGACGAGGCGAAATGCATCGCCGACAAAGGCTGCACGGTCTGCGTCGATGTCTGCCCGCTGGATGTCCTGCGCATCAGCGAGCTCACTGGCAAAGCCTATATGAAATTCGACGAGTGCTGGTACTGCATGCCGTGCGAGAAGGATTGTCCGACCGGCGCTGTAACCGTCAACATCCCCTATCTGTTGCGCTGACATGACTGCATTCGATCCCTTCGAAGATTTTGGCGACATCGAGGAAATCGGCGAGCGTCTGAACGATGCAGACGCGGCCGTGCGACGGCTTGCCGTGATCGATCTTGCCGAAACCGCGAGCGCGGATGTGCTGCCGCATCTCCTGACCGCAGTTGCCGACCTCGACGCGACAGTGCGTTTGCAGCTGGCGATCTCACTGTCCGAGTTCGACACCGTTGAGGCGGCTGCGGGCCTGGCCCGTCTGGCGGCGGATCAGGATTTGGCGGTGGCCCAGGCCGCAGCCGATAGCCTTGCTGAGCTGAAGGATCCGGCGGTCGCTGTATCCATTCTGCCGCTCGTCAGTCATGGGCGCGCCTTCGTCCGGGCTGCCGGTTTTCGCGGGCTGAAAGCGTTGCGTTCGCGCGGCGCACTCGGCCCCGCTCTGGCGGCGATGCGGGATGAAGATGCCAATGTGCGCGCACATGCGCTCGGCGTCGTTGCCTATCTCAAGCTGGAAGAGACCTTGCCGTCGCTCATCGCCGCGTCGCGCGATGCCGATGCCACCGTTCGGTCGGTTGCGGTCAACGCCTTGTCCTTCACGAGCCAGCCCGCCGCAGCGGCCGCCGTGACGGCTGCCCTCGACGATGAGAACTGGCAGGTGCGGGCCGCGGCGGCCGAATCGCTTGGCCATATCGGCCAGACCTCGGCCATCGACGGACTGAGCGCCGGCCTTTCCGACGAATACTGGCAGGTTCGGCAAAAATGCCTGAATGCGCTTGGCAAGCTCAAGGCGCAATCGGCGGTACGGCAGATTTCCGAGCTGTTGACCAGCGACATGGCCTCGCTGCGCAAGGAGGCCGCGGCGGCGCTCGGTGAAATCGCTGATCCATCGTCGCGGGATGCTCTCATGGCGCATATCGGCGACGCCGATCCAGACGTACGCAAGACCGTTCGCTGGGCGCTAACGCGGCTCGGTTAGTTGCAAGCCGAAGCCCCATCTCAGGGGACGTTGCGGGATGGGGCGAAATTCTGCGCCAAGCAAAAGTCCGCTCGCGTCAGCTCGATCTTGCGCGAATCAGTCTCTGTCAATAATTTGATATTTGGCACCGTGTAGCCGGCCGCTTGCTCCTCTGGAATGGCGAAGATGCGGAAATCCTGGTTTGACCCCCATGGGCGACCGTCAGCAATGCAAGCACTGACAAAGAAGCGCCCTTTGAGGATCAAACTATGCCTTCATTTTCTGACTCGAAATCTATGGCCAAGGTGCTTCGCAAGGTTTTGGAGGAGCACGGTTTGCTGCTTTCTAACAGCGCCTGCCTTGAAATCGTTGCCCGCCAATTCGGCTTTGCAAATTGGCAAGTTCTCAGTGCTGCTTGCGAAAACGAAAGACAACTCACCGTCATCGTCTACGTTGAGCACGGGCGCCAGCGAGAAGCTGCCGCGTTCTATAGGGCCGCATTTCGTGCCGCTCACGAGACGACGCATGAAGATAGCAGCACTCTTTATGCGATAGATCTCGATTTTGGCGAGATGAAAATTACGGTATCTGGTGCCAACCCCAAGCGCGAGGCGGAGCCCCATCGCGGAGGCCCATTCTTTCCGAAAGCGAATGGCGCGGTGAATCCAATTGTCTCCCTCACTGTAAAGGATGCCGAGAAGGCGCTTCAGCAGGCCATTGCTGCTGGTGGAATGATCCGGCACGGTCTGGAGATCAGTGATGAGCGCAAGAGAGTAGCAAGCTTTTTCGATCCATTCGGGCATGTCTGGGCTTTGAGTGAAAAGCAGAGTGTAAAGATTTCGCCGCGCGAACTGGATAAACTGCGCGCGGCCGAACGGGCACGTCTCCGAGAGATCAGAAGCGTTACGCCTGCCCCAGAGCCCGCCGGCCATAATTTCTAAGGTCACGTTACGTGACACGCTCTCCCGAGTTCCTTGCACAGCTCGGAAACGGACGTGTCACACTAAGCCATGGCGGCCTGAGCGAAACGCACGTGCGCTTTGGTGAGGGCAAATTTTCGCCCTCACTTTCGCCCGCGCGCTCTGGCGGCTGCGAGGATCAGCTGATAATCAATCACGCCATGATCGAGCGCGACTGGCCCGATATCCTGCGCATCGCCGCTACCATTGCAGCTGGAAGCATCGCGCCCAGCCAGATCCTGCGCAAGCTCACCTCATATCCGCGGCAGAACGAACTTGGCACAGCTTTGCGCGAGGTCCGCCGCGCCGAGCGGGCAACCATGATCGACTGGATTCTGGATGCAGATCTGCAACGCCGCGCCCAGATCGGGCTCAACAAGGGCGAGGCCCATGACGCGCTGAAGCGAGCCATAAGCTTCCACCGGGCGAAATCCGCGACCGGTCCGCCGCGGGCCAGCATTACCGGATCGCCGGCATGAACCTACTCGCCGCCATCATCATCTTTTCCAACACCATGAAGCTGGGCGAAGTCGTTGCCAACCAGAACCGCGAGGGAAAGCTCCTATCGACCGATCTGCTGGCCCATGTCGCGCCGCTCGGGAAGCACATCAATCTCACCGGAGAATATCGTTTGCCAAAACCTTAGCTGCCGCAAACGAGCTTTCTCACCCGGCCGCGCGCTTCGAAACCATTTCCATCAACGCATGAGGGCGTTCGATGCGGATATGGCGCGGCGTCACCGTTACCAGCCCGTCGTTTTGGAAGCGCTTCATCATCATCGTCACCCATTGGCGTGTGGAGCCGACCATGGCCGCTATCTGGTCATGCGTCACCTTGGCGTTGATGACGATTGCCCGTCCATCGCGCACGCCATGAAGGTTGCCGAGATTCACCAGGAACTGCGCCAGACGTTCAATCACCGAACGCGTGCCGAGCATCTGAGCCATCGCCGAATAGCATCTGCCCTTCGCTGCAAGCCCCTGCAGAAGACAGAGCGCGAAATTCGGAAGCTCGACGACGAGCTTCTTCAACGCATTGGCCGGTATGAACAACATCCGGCATTCACTCAATGCTTCTCCGGACCAGATATGGATTCCACCGCCGGTCATTTCGGGACCACCAATGAAATGCCCCGCCGTCCAGTAGGCGAGGGTGATTTCGCGTCCTGACGGTGCCGTGTAGAAGACGTGAACCTTGCCGCTTTCGATGATGAAAATGCCACCGTGCCTATCGCCCTGGGTGAAGATCGCCTGACCGGTCGCAAAAGCAAGACGTCGGCTATGCGCCCTCAGTTTCGCCCACTCGTCTGATGTCAGGGTATCGAGAAAATGCGCGCCGTCGTCGAGCCCTTCCACGCTTTCGCTGAGAAAGAGCGCCCGATCGCCGGGAAGTACGACCTGCTCGGGCAGTTCGAGCACCGGCTCATGTTTCTTACGCTCAGCTTCAAAATCGGTCGAAAGCATTTCGAGGCTCATATCCGGCTCCTTGCACGTCGTGAAAACGCGTAAAAGAATATAAATTCTATAGACAAAAAAGGAATATAATTGCGCCGTCCATACCTGACGTAGATGATTCTTGTGCCCTAATTTCGAACGGCGCATCTAACTACTTGTTTTAGAACGATGTTTTTAATCCGTGCGAAAACCGGCCGGATGCCCGCGCATCCAAGACCGGCTCCGAAATCGTGCAAGTAATTGCTTAGCCTTCAGCCGATCGGCACCTAAATTTGCGGGACAGCGGTTGGCAATCGCCACTGCGTCGGCAAATCCAGCCGCTGAATGCCGGCATCAAATCACGAGGTAGGAACCATGAATTTTCGCACACATTTGGCTGCCCTTGCCCTTGTGGCGGCCGGCTTTGCTTCTTCCGCGGATGCCGAAACCATCCGCGTGGCGATTGGCACGCAGGACACCACCATCAATACCGCCACGGGCGGATTGCTGATCCGTGAGTTGAAGCTGCTCGACAAATACCTGCCGCACGACGGCAAGTATAAAGACGTCACCTATGATATTCAGTGGAAGAACTTCACGAGCGGCGCGCCGATCACCAATGAGCAGATCGCCGGAAAGCTTGATTTCGGCGTGATGGCGGATTTCCCCGGCTCGTTCAACGGTCTCGCCCATATCAAGGCAGGAAGAAAGAGCCTGTTCATCACCGTGCTGTCCGGCAGCGTGAACGGCAGCGGCAATGGCATTGTCGTGCCGACCGCTTCGCCCATCCAGTCGCTCTCGGAGCTCAAGGGCAAGACCATCTCCGTCCCATTCGCATCGACCTCACACGGCATGCTGCTGCGTGCCGTCAAGGCACAGGGCTGGGACGCCGAAAGCGACGTGAAGATCATCACCCAGGCGCCTGAAGTTGCCGGCGCGGCCCTCCAGGCAAACCAGATCGAGGCGCATGCCGATTTTGTCCCCTTTGCCGAACTGTTCCCCTGGCGCGGCTTCGCCCGCAAGATCTATGACGGATCGCAGGCAAAGACGCCCACTTTCCACGGTGCCCTGGTCGATGGCAACTATGCCGAAAAATATCCCGAGATCGTTGTTGCCTATCTTCGCGCCGCAATCGAGGCCGATCAGTTGATCGCCAGGGAGCCGGAGAAATACAGTGAGCTGATCGCCAAGGTGACGGGCGTCGATGCCGAGGTCGACTACCTGTTCCATGGACCGCTCGGGCTTCAGACCCGTGATTTAACCTGGAAGCCGGAATACCGCCAGGCTGTCGCTACTGCGATCGACACTTTGAGGCTCCTGAAAAAGACCGACCAGTCCCTCGACGTGAACAGCTTTGTCGATGACCGGTTCATAAAGGCCGCATTCAAGGCGTCTGGGCTCGACTATGATGCCTCGCTCAAGAACTATGCCCAACTGCCTTTGAACGCCAAGGATGCTGCCACCGGTGAAGCGATCAGCGATCCCAAGCGCGTGGCTGAGATCTGGATCCAGGGTGAGCCGCTCGTCCGACACTATGCGTCGCCGCAGAACGCATTCAAGGCGCTCAAGGCCATTGAGGGTGAGGGCAAGCCGGTCCGGGTGTTTTATGCGCAGGACCGTGAAAGCGGCATTAAGCTGCTCGGCAATCAGGCCTGGTTCGTGCGTGCCGACGGCGGCGAAGTCGGCGCCTTCCTGCTGAAGGAAAACGCCGAGAAATGGGCCAGGGATCATGGTGGCAAGGTGCTGGATTTCGCTGCCGCCAAGGACTCGATCCTGGCCAGCAATTGAGGCTGGCCATGACGCGTGTCCACCTAGGGCGCTGGTTGCGCCGGGCCGGATCCCTCGCCATCTGCCTCATTCTCTGGCAGATGGCATCGAGCCTCAGACTGAATCTCGGCATTGTCACGTTCGAGAATGTGCCATTGCCCGTGGATGTCGTGTCGGCAGCGTTGGATTTCCTGCGCTCGCCCAAGTTCTTTGCCCATGTCTCGAGCAGCCTGGAAAGGGTTCTGGCCGGCTTTGGCATCGCCGCCGTGATCGGCATCGGTCTCGGTCTCGTCATCGGGCGCTCACGGTGGCTCGGGGATTTTCTGCAAGCCCCGATCGAGTTCCTGCGGCCGATCCCGGCCGTTGCCTGGATTCCGCTTGCGGTTCTGATGTTTCCGTCGTCGGAACTCTCGATGATTTTCATCACCTTCACGGGCGCATTGTTTCCGATCCTGCTCAACACCGTCCATGGCGTGGAAAGCGTCGATCCAAGGTTGATCGCCTCTGCGCGCAGCTTGGGGAGCACCCAGACGGCGATGCTGTTGGAAGTCATCGTTCCAGGCGCGGCGCCGAACATCGTCACGGGCCTGGTCATCGGCATGGGCACGTCCTGGTTTTGTCTCGTCACCGCCGAGATGATCTCCGGCCAGTTCGGTATCGGTTACTACACCTGGGAATCCTACACGCTGCAAAACTATCCTGAAATCATCGTCGGCATGATCCTGATCGGGCTGTTCGGCATGGGAAGCAGCGCCCTCTTGCGAGCGGCAGGGGCGGCACTTCTTCCATGGTACACGAAGGACAGCAAATGACGACCCATCAGCGCAGCTTTCGCGCGGCAACCGGCCGTATCGAGGCCAATCATGTTTCGATCCGGCTCGGTCGCGGCAGCAGTGCGTTCGAAGCCGTCACTGATGCGAGCTTCGAAGTCTCTCCCGGCGAATTCGTCTGTCTTCTGGGGCCATCCGGCTGCGGGAAGTCGACCCTGCTCGGCGCCTTGGCGGGACACATCAAGCCAGCTGCCGGCGTCCTTTCGGTCGATGGAGAGCCCGTAAAAGACCCCCATCCGGAACGCGGCATCGTTTTCCAGCACCACACGCTGTTTCCGTGGAAGAATGCGCGCGACAATGTCGCTTTCGGCCTCAAGATGCGCGGCGTCAAGCGCGGACAACGGCGTCTCGAGGCGGAGAAAATGCTCGATCTCGTCGGCCTGAACGGCTTTGCTGGGCGCTATCCCGGCCAGCTGTCCGGCGGCATGCAGCAACGCGTCGAGATCGCGCGTGTTCTCGTCAACCAGCCACGGCTGCTGCTGATGGACGAGCCCTTCGGGGCACTCGATGCCCTGACACGGCTTCGAATGCAGGAATTGCTGCTCGATATCTGGGAGCAATTCCGCAAGACGATCCTATTCGTCACCCATGATATCGACGAAGCTCTGCTGCTCGCCGACCGGATCATCGTCATGCAGGCCCAGCCCGGCCGGATCCACGAGGAAATCACCGTGCCTTTCGAGAGGCCGCGCATGACCGAGATCATCGCCTCGGGCGAGTTCATGCGCCTGAAACAGCGTTGCCTGCATCTGCTTCACAGCGACAGGCGAGGGGATACTTTGCCCCGGCTTTCTCCCTTGGGCTTGTGAGTGGGTGTCGAGGCAGTCTCGACAGTAGCCATCCGGGCGAACCTCAACGGTTCATGAACTCGGGAATCTATGGGCTCCGTATCCGTCCTTAAAATTGGCCAAGATTACAGCTTGGGCCGATAGCCCAATACCTGTCGTAGGACGAGGAATTTCGAAGCCTTTGCTTGCGCGGCCTGACACCATAAGAAGTCGGCCGAGAAAATGCGATGTACTCCTGTCCGACCGGAGATCTATGCGGTCGTCTGGAACGATCCGAGGGTAGATGCCGGCTAGGTCTGCGATAGCCCGGAGGTCAACGAGGCTGAGGCGCTGCTTGAAGCCATGTCGACGGTCAGGCACTGCGGCGAGCGAGTTCGGCGTCAGCATCGTTTCCAGTCCGCGACACGCCAAGCCAGGACAAAACCTCGTCGCGAAGCCGAATGAAATTCGGATCGGAGCGGTCGCGAGACACGGCCTCGGTCACGGGCAGAATCGTGGCGATCCGCCCAGGGTGGGGATGCATGATGACGATCCGATCTCCGAGATAGACCGCTTCATCGACGTCGTGCGTGACGAGCACGGCGGTCGTGCCCTCGTGCCGGACGATCCGCTGAAGCTCGTCCTGCAAGCGCACGGGTCAGCGCGTCAAGGGCCCCCAGCGGCTCGTCAAGCAGCAGAAAGCGCGGCTTCGTCACGAGCGCACGGGCGATCGCTACACGCTGTGCCATGCCACCCGACAATTGCGCGGGATAGGCTTTGGCGAATTGATCGAGGCCGACGAGATGCAGATGATCGCGAACGAGTTCGCCTCTCTCGGCAGCGCCCAACCGGCTTTGGCGCAGCGCGGCCGCGACATTGGCCTCGACATTGAGCCAGGGCAATAGCCTGTGCTCCTGGAAAACGATCGAGCGGTCGAGACCCGGCCGTTCCACCCTTAGTCCATCGACCCGGATGTCGCCGTCGTAATCAGTGTCGAGGCCAAGCACGAGCCGCAGCAAGGTGGACTTGCCGCAACCCGAGGCTCCCACGATGCTGACGAACTCCCCTTTGTCGACGGCAAGATGGATATGGGACAGCGCCTGAACCTGACGGCCGGCGACACTGAACCTCTTGCTGACGTCGGCAATCTCCAATGCGTGGCTTTGGCCACGTCCCCGTTCGGAAATGGCGACAGGGCGGCTCATGGGATCCTCCAGCGCAGAAGACGACGCTCCAGGGAGCCGGCGATGACATTGAAGACCACGCCGACGCCACCGAGGAGGAGAACGCACAGCAGCAATAGATCCATGTGGAACAGGTGCTGGCCCTCGTTCATGCGCCCGCCGATACCTGGTGCGATGTTGAGCAAAAGCTCGGCCCCCACCGTCGCAGTCCAGGCGTAGATCAGCGCGGCATGAAGGCCGGTGAAGATTTGCGGCAACGCACCCGGAAGGGCGATGATCCGGGCGAAATCGAACCAGCTGAAGGTCAGCACGTCGGCAAGCTCGCGATAGCTGCGTGGGATGCCGGACACGCCCTGCCAGGTGTTGATCAAGGTCGGCTGGAACGCCGCGAGCGCGATGAAGACGACCTTGCCGGCCTCGCCTCCGCCGAACCACATCGAGAGCAGGGGAACCCAAGCGAAGAGGGCGATCTGGCGATGTACCAGCAGCACCGGCCCGAGCAGGCGTTCGATGAGGCGGGAAAATCCGATCGCCAGACCAAGCGCGATTCCGGCCACGCTGCCACACACGAAACCGATCAGGTCACGCTCCAGGCTCGCCAGAAGATTGAACCCCAGGCCACCGCGGCTGAACTCTGCCACGCCGCGGGCCACCACCTCATCCAGTGATGGTAGAAACCGCGGGTCAGCAGCGCCGGCATGGGCGAGCAACTCCCAAATCACAAGCAGCGCGATTGGTACCGCAAGCGGCCGCAAATGTCGGCCGATGAAGCGGAGGGGCGGCGGTGCGATGAGAGCGCTGTGCGACAGCCGCTCCCGACCCGCAATCGTGATCAGGCTCATTGTGGGGTCTCCGGACGCCAACGTTGCAGATGGTTTTCGGCAAGCGTGAGCAGGCCATGGATCACCAATCCGATCAGGCCGACCACGATCATGGCCGAAAGAACGAGTTCCAATTGAAAGAGCTGGCGGCCATAGGCCATCAGGTATCCGAGCCCTTCGAACGATGCGATGAGTTCAACCGCAACCAAGGTTTGCCAGCCGTTGGCAAGGCCTTCTCGCAGCCCTGTAAAGATAGACGGGACGGCGGAGGGCAGCACGATCATCGTGAGTTTCGACCAGCGGCTGAACGAAAGGACACGGCCAAGCTCCACATAAGCCTCCGGAACGTCGCGAACGCCCTGGGATGTGTTCAGTACCACTGGAATGAAAGCTGACCATCCGATGACGATGATCTTCAAGCCTTCGTCAATGCCGACGATGAGAATGACGATCGGCATCCAGCCGAGGGTCGGGACCTGGCTGAGGGTCAGGAACAGCGGGTCGACGAATTCGCGAAGGGTCTTCGACAGGCCAACCGCCGTGCCGAAGACGAGGCCCGCCAGCGCACCGGCAGCAAATCCCTCCGCGACGCGCTCAAGGCTCGTCACCGTGCTGGAAAGCAATGAGCCGTCCTCGATGCCTTCCAACAAAGTGTCGAACACGATCCACGGCGGCGGCAGGATCTGCTCTGGCAATTGGCCGAGCAGAGCGGCAACGGTCCAGGCCGTCAGAAGCCCTAGCGGCACTATGAGGCCGAGAGCCAGGACGCCAGCGGCCGGGAGAATGCGCCGGCAAGTGGAGGCAGCACTGGTGGTGCTGTCCTCATGCCCGGTCTGGACCGCGGTTTGGCCGCCGCTCATCTTAGTTGCTCGCCGCTTTGGTGTGTTCGACCTCACCCTCGGCCACTTTCTGGCCCTTTGCGTCAAAGGTGGACCAGTAATTTTCGAGCTTGAGGTCTAGCAGGGCCTGCTTGAGGTACTTGGTCTCGAACCAGCTGTCGATATCGACGTCCTTCTTGATCAGGCCATAGGTTTTGGCGCGCTCGGCCTGGTCCTTGTAGCGCGCGATGATGAAGTCATCGACGATGGGCGACAGGCGATGGGCCAGGCGTTCGTCCTTAAAATCGGCTTCGAAGCTTTCGACCGGCAGGCCGGCCTTCGACCAGAGCTCGAAGACTGCCTGGCGATTGACCTCGTCTGAGCCGAACCGCGCGGCCTTGACGAAGGCGCGCACGACCTTGGCCGTGAATTCGGGGTGAGCGTTCTCGAACTCCGCGGTGACGAGGAGCCCGGAATTGCGTCCAAGCGTCGGGTCGTCGTTCTTGGTCGAGTAGATGATCTTGACCGCGCCGCGCTTGGCGAGGTCGAGATATTCCGAGCCGCCGAAGGAAGCCTCCACATTGCCCGACACGAGCGCGGCCGTGGCGGCATTCGAGTCGAGGCTGACGAAGCGGATGTCTTTTTCGGTGAGGCCGTGCTTTTCGAGAACGCGGTCGGTGGCGATTTGTAAATTGGTGCCGCGGAATTGCGCCACCTTATGGCCCTTCAGGTCCTCCACGGTCTTGAGCTGCGAATCCGGGGGTACCGCGAGATAAAGTGCATCATGGCTGCCGGCCGAGGCCAGATATTTCGTCTGCAGGCCGCGCGAGCGGCCGACGATCGAAGGCAGGTCGCCAAGGCCAGCGGCGAAATCGAGCTGTCCGGCGGCGAGCGACTCGTTGAGAGCCGGGCCGGCGCCGCGGAAGAAAGTCCAGGAGACCTTGACGTCCGGCACGTCCTTGAATTCAGCCTCGACAAGCTGCTGCACATTGGCCACGGCGATGTAGTCGCCATAGGCATAGGGCCGGTCGTCGATGCCGGTTCCGGGATAGCCGATGCGGATGAGGGTCTCGGCCGACGCTGGAGCAGTGGCAAGAAGGCCGGCGATCAGGGCTGCGATATGCGCGAATTTCATGAGTGAGGATCCTTGGTGGAGGGAAGGGGTCAGGCGGCGTTGGCGACGGCGTCGCGAACTAGCTTCTTGCGGGCGACGCTGCGGCGGCCGTCGACACTCACTGGCACGTCGCCGTCGAGAGTGGTGCGGCGCACGACACGGGCGCGGTCGCCATAGTCGTTGACGGCGTAGTGCTGGGTTGCGCGGTTGTCCCAGATGGCGACATCGTTTGCTCGCCAGCGCCAGCGCACCGTGTTCTCGATCCGAAGGACATGTGACTGCAGGAGCGCGTAGAGCTGCTCGGAATCGCTCTTCGAATAGCCGACGAAACGCTGCACGAAGGAGCCGAGTATGAGCGAGCGCTCGCCGGTCTCCGGATGGACGCGCACCACGGGATGGTCGGTCTCGTAGACGGTGGAAGCAAAAACCTCCTCATAGTGGCGGCGATCGGCCTCGCTGGCATGCGGGCGTTGGGCGGCATAATCATAGGCGTTGCTGTGGGTTGCCCACAGCTGTTCGGCGGTCGCCTTGAGCGCTGGTGGCAGACTCTCGTAGGCCGCCACTGTGTTGGACCAGACCGTATCGCCGCCGACCTCGGGAATGGTCACGCCGCGCAGGATCGAGATCTTGGGATAGGCATCGACGAAGGTGACGTCGGTGTGCCAGGCATCGGCGCGGCCACCTCGCGACGCGTCAAGTTCAAGGATCGACGTCGTGCCGTTGCGTACATGCTCGGTCGGATGTGGAACCAGATGGCCAAGACGCTTGGAAAAGCGCTCCTGCTCGGCATCGGTCAGCTGATCCTGGTCGCGGAAGAAGATCACCTTGTGCTGCAGCAGAGCGGCATTGATGGCTGCTATCGTCTCGTCGGAAAGGTCGCCCGAAAGCTTGATGCCGGCGATCTCGGCGCCGATCCGGCCGGCGACCGGTTTGATCGTCAGCGAGGACGCGTATGCGGTGGCTTGGGTTGATGTGGTCATGACGGACTGCTCCTTGGTTGGGCCGCCGGCGTGGCTCGGCCCTTTGCCGGGTTCGTTGACTGGGAGTGAGTTACTCGGCCGCCTGACTGTCAGGCTCGCGGTGAGGTGCACGATGAGCGGGATGTTTCAACCCGAGGTTCTCTCGAAGGGTACGGCCCTCATATTCGGTGCGGAACAGGCCGCGGCGGCGCAGCTCGGGGATAACCAGCTCGATGAAATCGTCGAGCCCGCCGGGCACGGTTGGCGGCATGATGTTGAAGCCATCGGCGCCGCCTTTGTTGAAGCGCTCTTCGAGCTCGTCCGCGATTGTCTCAGCCGTCCCGACGAGCTGCCAATGACCGCGCGCCCCGGCGATGGTCTCGTAGAGCTGACGGATGGTGAGATTTTCCCGCCGGGCGAGATCGATGATCAATTGCTGGCGGCTCTTGCCGCGCTCGGTCTCGCTCAGGTCCGGTAGCGGTCCGTCGAGCGGATAGGCGGAAAGATCGACCCCGCCAGAGAGGTTCGACAGGAGCTCCAGCCCGACGTCGGGATGGATCAGCGACTGGATCTCCTCGAGCTTTTCGCGCGCCTCGGCTTCCGTTCGTCCCACCACTGGAAAGACGCCCGGCATGATCTTCAAATCATCGGGATGGCGGCCATACTTTTCGAGGCGACTCTTGAGGTCGGCATAGAAGTGCTGGGCCTCCTGCAGCGTTCGCTGGGCGGTGAAGACAACCTCGGCGGTGCGGGCCGCCAATTCCTTGCCCGCCTCGGAAGAGCCCGCCTGGACGACGATTGGGTGACCTTGCGGCGAGCGCGAGACCGTTAGCGGCCCGCGCACCCGAAAATGCCGTCCGCGGTGCTCCAGGATATGCAGTTTCTCCGAGTCGAAGAAAAGGCCGCTATCCTTGTCGCGCAGGAAGGCATCATCCTCCCAGCTGTTCCATAGGCCGAGCACGACATCAGCGAACTCTTCCGCCCTTGCATAGCGGTCCTGATGGGCGAACTGGCTGATGTTGCCGAAATTCTCCAATTCGAGCGGATTGGACGAGGTCACGAGGTTCCAGCCGCCCCTGCCGTCGCTGATCTGATCGAGCGAGGCGAATTTGCGTGCCAGGTTGAACGGCTCATTGAACGTGGTGGAGGCTGTTGCCACCAGGCCGATGCGTTCCGTCACTACGGCGAGCGCCGACAGCAGCGTCAAAGGCTCGAAGCCGGCGGCCCATTCATCAGTCCGGGAGAGGGATTTGAGATCATCCGTATGGGCCGCGACCCCATCAGCCAGGAAGATCAGGTCGAATTTCGCGCGCTCTGCCGCCTGGGCAAATGCGATGCGCTGCCTGAGGCTCGTCGTCGCATCCGCGGCCGTGTCCGGGTGGCGCCATGCCGCCACATGGTGGCCAGCTGGATACATAAAGGCGCCAAGCCGCAGCTTTCCAACCTTGCTCACCTTCAGTCTCCTTTTCAGTCAACAATAGAAATTCACGATGAGGACGACGTTTTACGGGAGTGTGCGATCTGTCAGGATTTCGGCGGCGTTGCTGTCGGCCAACAAGTTGCCGGAGTCGTCTATCGGCCGAACAATGCCTAGGCGGCCAGGCTGATGCTGCCCGTCTCTCCAACCAGCCGACACGCTTCGGTTACTGCTTGCTCCGTGCGGTTGCGGATGCCTTCGGATATGATAACGCCATCGGCGAAGTCCCGGTCGGAGGCGTAGATACCTGTCGGGATGGTCAACGCCTCGAAGAAGCCGAAGAGCGGCCGAAGCTGATGTTCCACGACGAGGGAATGACGTTCGCCGCCCCCAGTCGCCGCGAGGATGATTGGCTTTCCCTTAAGCGAGGTCGGCTCCAGCAGATCGAAGAAATGCTTGAATAGCCCAGTGTAGCTGCCTTTGAACGTCGGCGAGCCAATCACCAGGACAGTGGCGCCCGTCAATTGCTCGATTATGTCTCGGGCCGATGCATCAAGGTCGCTAAGCCGCCTGGCCTGTGCAAAGGAGGGTCCGAAATCCTCGATATCGAAAGTAGCCGAAGATGCGCCGATCTTCTTCGCTACCTGGCCGACTATGTGGCCGACGAATGCTCTCGTCTTCGAAGGACGAGTAAGATTGCCCGACACCCCTATCACGAACTTTTTCGACATTTCTGGCTCCTCAAAGCGATCAGCGCCACTTAACCCTATCGATTCGATAGAATTAAAAGAGAGAGCCTATTTCAAAAAACTGTCCCCAATCGGATGGAGTTTGCGGAACATCGACTGCAATTGGTTCATTGGATGCAAACTGAGACGGATCAGGCCAATGCGATCGCGTATCTGACGCTGCCATGGCGCAGGCGCAATTAGCATTCGATACGCGGTAGGCATCAAGAAGCGCTGGAAGATCGGGAGGCGCTGGTAATGGGGCACTTTGAATTCTGAAGACTTGATCTGCGCCTCGAGCCTTACGGGTTTGTGAGGCCTCTTGGCTCGCCGCCGCCTTTGCTAACCCCGTGATTCCAAAGACGCGTGCCTTTACGAAGGAAGTCGAACGGCCTATATTATTCTTTGCAAGGAGAAGAATAATGGGCGCGCTTGCTCGCATCTATACCCCCGCAGAGGCTGCCGCCGTCAGCGGGATCGGCATCAAGGCGGTACACAATGCGATCGACAAACGCATTGTCGATACTGTGCCGAGCACTGCTCGGCGCGTCGGTGGGGTGGTTCGACGGGCGTTGACCGGCGAGGATTTGCTGCGGCTCAAGCTTTGGTATGGCGTGGGTGCGACATTGCCCGCTGATCGTCGCCACCGCCTGTTCGAGGAAATCAAAGCTGCCCCAAAGGCCAAGACCGTAAGGGCCGACGACCTGCTGATCGTCGACGTCGCCGAGGCGCGTAAACAACTGAAAGCGCGCATTGTCGATCTCGATGAGGCAGAGGCTGCCATCGGCCGCGTTAAAGGGGTGATGGGCGGAGAGCCTGTGTTCAAAGGAACCCGCATCCCTGTTCGCATGATCACGACGATGCTAGCGCAAGGCGCAGATGAAGCGGAGGTTCTGGAGGGATATCCAAAGCTCACGCCGCGCGTGATAGAGCTCGCCAGGATGTGGGTCGCCGCGCACCCTGTTCGTGGACGCCCCAAGAAGCTGTTCGAGAAGGGCGTGAAAATCAAGTCGTTGAAGCGCGTGGTCTTGAAGGGCGACCCACGTCCGTCGGCCAGGTCGAGACGCGTGTGACCTCGTGAGGTTTCTGATCGATGAGTGCCTGCACACGTCTCTGGTTGCGGTAGCCCAAGAACGCGGACATGAAGCAAACCACGTCAACTGGCTTGGGCTAAGCGGCGAAACCGACTGGGACCTCATGCCCCTCATTGTCGAGGAGGATTTCACCTTCGTCACCAACAATGCCAAGGACTTCAGGAAGCTCTATGCCAAAGAACCGGTTCACGCCGGCCTGATCATCGTCGTCCCTCAGGTCGGGCCTGAAAAGCAGAGAGAGCTCTTCGATGCTCTCCTCGAAGATTTTGGCCCAGAGGAATTCCTGATCAATGAGGTTATCGAAATCGAGATCGAAAACGGCAATGCCATCGTAACACGATACGAGTTGCCGTCGCCCTAGCTGAGGCTGCGCGATCTCCGCTTATGATCGATCCGGTTGCCAGTCGCTCATCCGCAAAATGTTTCCGCCGAGTTTTGCGAACGCGCGTTGGCGGCAGGAGAAAACGAGAATCTGTTGATCGCGTGATTGACGATGCAATGCGTCGAACATGCGCTCAATGCGGTCGTCATCGGAATAAACCAACGCGTCATCAAGAATAACCGGTGTGGGTCGGCCGTCGCTGGCCAGCAGACGGGCGAAAGCCAGCCGGGTCAGAACCGAAAGCTGTTCTCGCATGCCGCCACTCAACCTCTCGACATCCTCGTCCTGACCATTGCGACGAACGGTCTGCGGCAACAGTGTATTCTCGTCGAAAACTATGGAGATGTCGTCGAATAGCAGTCTGAGCAGTGGCCGCAGCTCGGACATGACCGGCTTGAGATATAGATCGCGTGCCGCTGAGCGCGCAGCGACCAGCGTCGTGCGCAGCCTGTCGAGGACGGCCTTTTCGCTTTCGAAGCGTCTCGCTCGTGCTTCAGCGACTTCCAATTTTTCTGTGGCCTCTCGCCAAGCTTCTTCCACCGCGTCCTCGGACCGGGTGCGAATATGGCCATTGAGATCGGCAAGAGTTACACGCAACTGACCTGCCTCCTGCGTGGCTGCATCCTGAACCGAGCGGGCACGGCGCAGAACGGCTTCGGCGCTGGTGAGATCGTGAGCGCCTTCGCGCAGGGGCGCAGCGCGCATTTCGGCCGCTTCGCGCAGAGTTTGTCGGGCGGTGGCTTCGGTGAGGAGCAAGCGCTCCCTTTCCTCGCGTGCTGCATCAGGTCCCAATATGACCTCGAGGCTGGTCAGTTCCGCCTGGATGGTCACGTAAGCCGTCTCCGCGGCCATGACGGCCTCGTCGGCATGGCTGCGCAAGGGCAGGGCCTCGCGCACATTGTTGCGTGTTGTCGTCACACGCTGCTGGGCTGCTGCATGGTGTTGCCGGATTTGTTGCGAATCGACCTTAAGTTCGAGGTCCCCGGCGGCGAGGGCGCTCAGTCGGGCAAGCTCCTCGTGCAATTGCTGAATTCCCTTGGGCGCGAGATCGCCGAGCCGCTGACGCGCCAAGCCCACTTCGGCGGCCTTGTCGCGCGCTTCAACCAGGCGCTGGCGTGCCGTCATGAGGCTGTCGACACCAAGGGCCGCAAGCAAGCTGTAGCGCTTTGCTTCGGTTTCTTCGATGGTCCGGTCGGCTTGCTGCGGCCGATTTGAGCGCAGGGTCAAAGCTCCGATGCCAGCAATATCCAGGCGCACGGTGCCAGCAAAGCTTCGGTCTTCTCCATGGGCCAAAGGCTTGGCATCGATGGCCACCAAATCGGCGGCGCCGTCCCGGTATTCCATGCATAGCGTCGGCAGGGTTGCCAGGTGAGCTGCACGAAGGCTGGTGCTCTCGATTTCGAGCGCTTGCAGCTGCTCGACAGCCTGTTCCGGCACCGCCAGCATCGCCAGCGCTGCCTCTCCGTCTGCGATCTGGGTTCTGGCGACTTCGGCTTGTTTCAACCGGTTGTGTAGGCTGGCCAGTTGTTCGGCTGCGTCGCGCGCCAAGAGGGTCGCATCCAGCCGCGCCAGCAGTTCGCGAGCTTCGCGCTCTTCCTGCTCGGCTGCTTGAACTTCGGCCATCGCTTGTTCGTTTTCGGCTATGGCAGAAGCGCGACGATCGAGAACCTCACTGCGGCGAAGCTGCGCAATCGCCGACTGCTCGCGCAAATCGGCGGCTCGTTTGAGCGCGGTCCGAAAACTATCGAGGGCCTGCTTCGCCGCGTCGTGGTGAATTGCCGCTAGCGCAGCTTCCGCTTCAGCAGCCTTCAGGGCTTCGCTGTGCGATTTGGCGGCCTCGACCGCGGCTTCGGCGGCCGAGATGCCTTCCCGCCGGGTAGCGCCTTCTTCGGGGTTTTCAAGCTCAGACAGACGCGCCAACGCCATGCGCCGCTTGTCGAGCGCATCGCGCAGACCGGTGACTTCGGCGCTGAGACGCTGCTCGTCTTTCAGCAGCTTATCACGCTCATCCAGCGCTGCCGCATAGAGACCACCACTCTTGGGACGCAGCGTTGATGTGACCAGGCTATAGAGTTCTTCTTCGCACGCCGCGGTGATTTCGGCCATGCGCCGCCCGCCGGTCAGGGCTTCAACTTCCCCCTGAACCGAGGACAATAGGCTTTCGCGCACGCGTTTTTCGCCGTCCTCCTCGCTTTTGCTGCGCCTTTCGATGCCGGTGACCCCTTGGCGAACCCAGAGCAATCCTGCCGGTCCTGCGCTTCCGCCATGGATTAGTTTGCCGATAAAGGCTTCGGCCTCATCGGCTTGAGCCAACAGTCGCCCCCGATCGAGGTCAATAACGCTGGCCAGCTTGCCTCCATAAAACTGCTTGGCAAGCCGATAGCGTCCTTTTGAAGTGGTGATGTCGGCCTCCACCACCGGATTGCCCCCACTATAAGGCCGCAACAGTCTCACGCCTTCGGGCGTTCCCGTGTGGGGCTGGAAAAAGAGTGCGTGCAGCGCTTCGAAGAAGGTTGATTTGCCGAACTCATTGACCGCGCAAAGCACGTTGACGCCGTCGCCGATGTTTTCGATGGCGACGCCCTGCCCGGCGAACCGTTTGACGTTGTGGAGCCGAAGGGCCGTAAGTTTCATGATCCCATCGCCTCGCAATAGCTGAACAGTCGAACCAGTGCTTCTCGCGATATGTCGCGTTCGACAGCCGACCGGGTTTCGTCGGTGCTCTCATCCAACAGTGCCTGCGCTGCCTCGCGAAGGGCACCGGAGCGATCGATCCGATCCAAATCGCCACTTTCGCAGTCGGTCGCGAGCCCGTTCCCGTCCAGCTCCAGATAGGCGAAATCGGGCGCGGCTGCCGCGACCGCCGCTTGAAGGACGGTTCGCTCACTTAACCGCACCCGGCCAGACGCGGCAATTCGCAGCAAAGTCTGACGCCGCAGATGTGCCGGTGGAAGCAACGCTTCAAATGCCGCCGCGCTGTCGTCACCAGACAGCAGATGCAGGGGAGCGGTTTTCCAGGAAAAGCTGGCTGTCTCGACGGCCGCGATCTCGGGCATGGCGCCGGGCCCGGCAATGGAAACGACAAGGGCCTGGCCGGGTGTGTCATGTTTGAAACGGTCAGGTTCTGGCGCACCGCTATAGCGGCTGCGCTCATTGATGGCGACAGGGCCGTGCCAGTCGCCCAGCGCCAGGTAATCGAGGCCGGCCTTGGCCGCGCGATCTGGTGCAATGATGTCGGACGCTGCGGAATCCTCGGAAAAGGACTGAATGGCGCCATGAGCAAGGCCAAGCCGGACGGCGCCTTGCGGCGTCACGGCGCTGTCCATCCACTCAGTAAGGTCGCGACCGGGCCGGCGGGTCGTGCACGGGGCAGGCAGCAGCGCCACGCCTGCGGCAATGGTCGAGACTTCGGGCCGGATCGCCAGCAGGACATTGTCCGGCACAACGCTGCCCGCTGCACTCCACAATTGATCAGCCAACAGGGAATCATGGTTGCCGGGCAGCAATATCCAGCGCAGGGGCGCGCTCTGGCTCATCTCGGCTATGGCCTGCCGCAACATCGCTGGAGTGGGCGTTTCGGTATCGAACGTATCGCCGGCCAGAAGTATCGTAGATGCACCATGGACGCGTGCCTGCTCTGCCAGCCGGCTGATCGCGCCATGGCGCGCTTCACGGAGCCGCCCGCGCAGATCCTCCGGCATGTTGCCGAACCGCTTGCCGATATGAAGATCGGAGCTGTGGATGAATCGAAACATGGAGTCTCCGAGACTATGTCGATGCCAGGTTGCGCCGGGCGCGATCGATGGCTTCATCCAGCCGGGAGCGTGATATCGCCGCAAGTCGCTCGACACCGAGCAGACGTGCAAGGTCGAGAGCGGGGTCGGACTGTTCCAGAACGTCTTTGTTCACGACAACGACAGCGGCTAGCTCGGCGATTGGAATGTCGGCAATGGACCGGCGGGCATGGGCGTCAAACGGCATGCGATAATCAAGCAGATCGACCACCGCCCCCTTCTTCCATAGGAAGCTGCCGCTGGATTCTTCAGTTCTATCGAAATCGCGCAGATGCAGGTCGATACGCTCCCGAATCTTGTTGCCCGTTCTGAGCCAGCCATGCGCCCGTGCGATGCGCTGCGCAAGGACGTCTTCTCGCAGCGGACCTTCCTGTTGGATCACTGCGTCGACCATGGTCCGCAAAGTGCCTCGGTAGGCGAAGTCGTAAAAGTGATCCGGGCTGGTAGCGAATGTTGATAGGTCAGTGAGGCGATAACGATCGTCCGACGGTTCTGAATCATGCGTCGAATTCGCGGCAGCAGGCAAAATTGCTCCAGATGCTGATGGGTGCTCTATCGTTGCCACGGGAGCGGCGACAAGTTCTGGCTCTAATTTCACCGGCAAGTCTTCAGGTTCGCTGATCGAGGCAAACTCTTCGGCTGGCAATGGGTCTATGGAGTCGATCTTATGTCCCATGTCCCATTGGATCGCCCCTTCACTTTCCTGTTGTTCAGCTTGCTTGCGACGGCTTTCCTCGAGCAGCGCGGCCAGGCTGGCATGAAGCCTCTCGGTGCAACCTTCGAGATCAAACCACCAATCGGTTGACCATACCCGGACAATGTTCCACCCGAGGCCTCGAAGGACCTGCTCTCGGACCTTGTCTCGATCTCGCGCCGTGGCAGAACTGTGATAGGCAGCGCCGTCACACTCGACCCCAGCCAGATAGGCGCCGGCGAGATCGGGATGCCGGATCCCTATATCCAGTCGGAAGCCAGAAATGCCGACTTGTGGAACGATGGTCCATCCGCGCTTCTCAAGCTCGGCGGCTACAGCCTCCTCGAATGGGGATTCCAAAGCCCCAACCGATCCGCGTTCCTGCGCTGGCAATGCCACGGCGCCGCGCTCGGCAAAATCAAGGAAGGTTTTGAGATGCTGTACACCGATCGCCTTGGTCCGGTTGGGCTCGATCTGGTCGGCGGTAAAACCTGAAAATACGATCAGTTCCTGCCGTGCACGCGTTACCGCGACATTCAGCCGGCGTTCGCCGCCGTCCCGATTCAGCGCGCCGAAATCCATGGAGCGCTTGCCGGCGTTGTCTTGCGAGAAAGTGATCGAAAACAGGATTATGTCGCGCTCGTCACCCTGGACATTTTCCAGATTCTTGACGATGGCGGGTTCAATACGATCGTCGGCAAAGAACCATTCAAGAGCCGGCTCCATCTGTCGCGCCTTGTCGAAGAAGTCGAGGATGAGCGACTGCTGTTGCGCGTTGAAGGTGATGACTCCGAGCGTGGGTCGGTCCTTTTCTGGAAGGGCCAGCCAACGCCGCATCCTGCTGACCGCCTCGTCGGTGACTGCTTGAGCTTCAATGCGGTTGGTGCGACTTTTTCCGCGGTCGTAGATGCCGGTCGTGATTTTTCGCAGCTGCACTGCCCGATCTTCCACCGTTGGGGAAGGGAAGGTAATGAGCCGATTCTGATAGTAGTGATGGTTGGAAAAGGCGATCAACGACTCATTGCGGCTACGATAATGCCAGCGCAGGTCCCGCACCGGGATGCCGGCCGCTTTGGCTTCGTCGAGAATGCTCTCAAGATCCTTTTCGTGTTCGACGACATCCTCGTCCTCCTCGTTGCGGCCAAAGAAATTGGTGGGCGGCAACTGCTTGGGATCGCCTACGATAATGGTTTGATGGGCTCGCGCGATGGCACCGACGGCGTCCCAGGTGGTGATCTGCGATGCTTCGTCGAAAATGACTACGTCGAACAGCGCCTGGTCGGGGGGTAGGTATTGAGCGATTGAAAGAGGCGACATCAGCATGCAGGGCGCGAGCTTGGCAAAGCTCGACGGCATAGCGCCGATCATCTCGCGGATTGACCTGCTGGGCCGCTGCAATTCCATCTGATGGCGCAACAGGCCCAACTCGGAATTGCGCGGGACGCTTTGCACAGCCGGCAAACCATGAGCGATGGCACTGATGACGCGAAGGCTTGCTTGAGCGCGGACTAGATCATCGATCTCCCGGAAATCTTCGATGGCGTGCTCGTGCTGGAAGCGGCGGAAATCTCGCAGCACTGGATCGGCATCCAGCGTGGCCGGCAGCCACCAGCGTACATAAGCCAGGCGGAACGCGGATTGAGCTTCGGTTGGTCGCACTAGACCCGCCTCGATATCGTCGACCAACGCTCCCAGATTCTGGCTGACAGCTCTGCGACGAATGCCGCACCACGAAGTCCAGTCCCGCAGAAGATGACGGACATCGAGCAAGTCTCCCATCGCCGTCGTCAATTCGGTCAGCGGGTTATCATGTCCTGCCCACGAAGGCGTCTTTCCAGCCGCGATCGCAAATTGGGCCCTCGCAGCCTCGAATGCTGTAGAAGCCGCAAGGAAGCGGGCTGCCCCGTGGCGCATCGTGCTATCTGCCTCACCGCTTCGCAGGCTCGGGGCGATTGCTTGGAGGAGCGCTCTGAGATCCTCCGTGCCGAGGCCAGGCAGGCGTAGCGTCTGTCGAAGCCTTTCGGCGATCGAGAGTATCTGATCGATACGATGGGTGTCGGTATCAAGTGCGGCAAATCCGATCGGCTTGCCAGATAGGATGTTGGCTTCAACAGTGGCGCGGCGGTCCTGCATCACGCGCAACAGCGGCAAGTCGTGCTGAGGATCGGCCACGCCCTCTGTCACATAGCCTTGAAGCAGCTTCTGGACTTTGCGTTTGCCCAACTGACTGTTTGGCCAGAACGCAGAAGCGGCCTGTTGCCATTGCTGCTCTATGTCCTCTACCCGTATGCCCGCAACAGCAGCCTCGTCATAGTGTGCCGACAGGCCCGTACGACACGCGCGATAGTCCCCGATTGCATCATTGAGAGTCGCGAGGGCTCCCCGTAACTGGGCGAAATCTCGATCAAAGACAATGCTGACGTCATAGCCGGCACTGTCCTGGAGCGCCCCTGCCAGTTTTCGCAGCGCTTCGAGCTCTGCTTTTGACGCATCGCCTTTGGCGCGCAGGCCGATGCTCACCAGGAAGGCGTCGAGTGCGATGGCTAGAACCTCGGACGCACTCTTGAGGGTCTTTGCCCCTTCGAGCAAATTGTCCTGCCAGCCTGACGTCCACTCGGTGACATCTATGAGACGCAAGACTGGTCGCATCTCCACTGACTGAAATGCGAGACCTGTTTCGGCGGCAATATGCTCCAGCGCCAGCCGGCTTGCCTCGTCATGGCCATCGCGCGATGGCCACGATAATCCCGGAGCGTGCTGTTGCTTGTTCTTGAGAGCGATGCCAAGCGCCAGATAGGGCGTGAGACCATTGACATGGCACCGATGCAGCGCTTCGACATAGGTATTCAGTTCGTCACGACGGACGCGAAGCCGCTCATTGATCGCAATCCACTCGGCTGCGTCCACGCGCACGCCACTTTCCCAGCTGGTCCTGAGCTGGTTGAGAAAGTTGCGTCGGTCCGCCTTGCTGGAATGGAGTTCGAGGCAGTGCGCGCCCAGGCCATGTTCGCGCAGGCGGCGGTACACCACATCAAGTGCTGCCGTCTTCTCGGCCACAAACAGCACGGTTTTGCCAACTGAAAGGCAGTTGGCAATCATGTTGGCAATGGTCTGGCTCTTGCCAGTGCCGGGAGGACCGATGATGACAAAGTCGCGGCCCTCAGCGGCGGCAAGGCTTGCCGCGGTCTGGGAAGAGTCGGCCGGCAGCAGCGAAACGATATCGGAGGGGGCATAGTGCCGGTCGAGTTCGCGCTCGTCCCGGAATGATGCGCCACTGCCCTCGAACGCTATCTCCGGCGTGTCGATCAGATGTCGTACGACGCGGTTTTCGCGCAGCGCATCGGTACGCTCGACCAGATCCTTCCACATGAGAAACTTGGCGAAGGAAAAGGTCGAGAGCGCCGTCTCGTCCACCACCTCCATGCCGGGAACGTCGCGCACTGCCTGACGCATGAGACTTAGCAGACGCGGCACATCAACGCCGCTTTCGTCTTCGGGTAGCTCACCGGAGAACTGTGGCAGTTTGAGCTCGAAGTCGCGCTCGAGAAACTGCAACAAGGTCGCATTGAACCGCGGCTCATCTTCATGAAAGCGCAAGGTAAACCGCGATGTTGCGCTGCGGCGCTCGATTTTGACCGGTACGAGCAACAATGGCGCGCGATAGCTGCGCTCGTCCTCCGGCTTTTTCTTCCAGCGCAGGAAGCCGACCGCCAGGAAAAGCGTATTCGCGCCACCCTCGGCAAAGTCGTTGCGAACTTGGCGGTAAAGATCGATCAGGCGGGATTCCAATTGGTGTCCATCGAGCGTCGAGGAGAGCTCGTCGCGCAGGAGCGCTTCTGCTGCAAAACCGCGCTGCAGGTCACGTCCATGGACTTCGCGATAGAGGCCAGCATCACGCTCGCCCAATGGATTCTGTTCGGGCAGTGATATGAGCCTGATCGAAGCGCCCGCCATCAGGCGATCCTCGAGATAGCCGACGTCAGTGCAAAGAAATGGAATTGTCTTCTTGGAGTCCGGAAAATTGAGCAGGCGGTTCCGCAGTGTCAAATCGAGAAGCTTTTTCTGCCAGCGGTCGATCCGCCCGGCAGCTGTCGTCGGCTTCACCTCGACGATGTCGGCAGGCAGGGCTGTCACGGCCGGTGCCGCTGGCAGCGGCAGCGCGATTTCGGTTGCCACTTCGGTATCCACGCTGCGACGCATCGGTTCGTGCGAGGCAAGCGGTGTAATGCCGCCGCTACGCGAGCGGCGGATATCGATGGCGGCGACAAAGGTGCCCACCTGCGTTTCGTCGAGCCGCTGTTCGATTGCTCGTTGCGCAGCCTCCAGCGTCATCGCCGGCCGATGCGTTACGCCTGTCGTCTCAAACACGATCAGTTCGCGCGATGCCAGCGCCTTGCGGATCTCCATGGCATCGGTCTCGATGGCGTTGGCGAGCGTCTTTTGTGTCATCCAGACGCCGACGGCAGCGTGGCCCTGGAACATAAGCACGATTGGGTGCAGGCCTGTCGCCTCCAGGGCAGAGGCGAACAACAGACTGGCATCGAGACAGGTAGCCAGCCTCTCCGCCGTAATTGTTGAGGGACGTCGGATTTTTTGGCCTCGGCTTTCGAAGCTTGCAGGAGGCTCTGCATAATGCGGGGATAGACCAGCAACGGCTGAATAAATTGCGGCCGCCAGCATGAATGCGCGTTGCGGATTGCCGCTTTGATAGCCATCGAGGCTGGAGGCATGACCATGCGCTGCGAGCCGCTCCGCTGCGGAACGCAGCAGTCCTGCGATCGCGGGGTCGTTCGGCATGACGAATGCAGGCAGCAGTTGCGCCATATCGATGACGCCGCCCCATTCGTCGCGAGCAAGTAGGCGCACCGCAACGCGCTGTTCGGCCAGCACTGCGCCTCCTGAGGTCAGGCGCAGCGTTATCTCCCCGCGCTCAGCCTCGTTGAGGCCGGCCAGATAGCTGGCGTCGAGATCGATTTTTCGGTCGCTTAAGGGCAGCCGATCGCCGGGAAGGATCCGATCAATTGTCCAGCTCTTGGCGCGCAAAAATGGCGGGTTTGATGTCAGCTCGAGCGTGCATTTTTCGAAACTCTGCTGGGTTGGGTTGTTGAGCGCGATAGACCGGATCACCGGAATAGCATTTTGGAAGGATGCATATGTAAAGCTGACGGCGATGTCGGCCACGACTTCTATTACGGGCGCGGCTGATATACCGGCGGCATCGCCAGTCTCCGAACTCGTTTCCATGCCCCGTCCCCTATTTCATTTACGATAGAACTTTGCGGCCAGAATTTGAAAGTAAATTCTTGGCATGGTCGCTGCTTATGTCCAGCGGCATGGATTTCTAAAGATGGTACCGCCCAGATAAGGGTCGCCATGGACCAAGCGCTACGCGCCTGCGCGAGCGCCATCGCAGCTCGATGACGATGCGTCTCTGCCGCGTTTCAGACTGTCGGTCGTGGCGCCTATCGCGGACTCGGAGCCCAGCCCGACAAGGACGGCGAGCCTCTATAGGCCTATCGGTGAGTGGCGGTCGAAGTCCGCCCATAAACTGTCAAAAGGTACGCACTTCCAGCTCTATTTTCCCGTGCGCGTTGCCGCCTGCCAAAAGCATTCCGGCTGTTTGCTGACGTGGCGGGGTGAGGCAGCTCATTTACCTGGAGCATCTTCAGCACCCTATGCGCCATCGCGAGGAAAGTTTGTCCCAACGTGCGAATTTACAGAATCGGAACAGATCAACAAGTATAATGATAACAAGATTCGGGGGGGCAGGAATGGCCGAAGTTGGACTTTTGGAATGGGCGGATAAGCAGCATGACTGGATCAGGGATGCCTTAAGAAGACACGCCGTGCGGCCGGGCTTCAACCTCGAGCAGGAGGATAAGGCCGGTGTAGCAGCTCAGGTCCGCCACGTCGGTGGATTTACCGTCGATCTGCCCGAAAGTTCTCCGCTCTCGGCGGAGCATTTGAGGGCCAACAGTTCGAACGAGCCGCGCGCGGTGCTTTGCTCACTCGGCCCCGTCAAGCATTTGAACCGCCTCGCCGAAGAGCAGCAACTGCGTTTCGCCACCGATGGCATCACCATTATCTACGGCGACAATGGAAGCGGAAAGAGCGGCTATTGCCGGATCGCGAAGAAGCTTTGCCGTAGCCTGACGGCGGATGATCTTCTTGGCAACGTGTTCGAGATCGGCGCCAAACCGCCGGCCGAGGTCCTTGTCCGGTTTCTCGAAGAGGGTGCTACGGAACCGACGCCCATCAACTGGAAGGACGGAACGCTGCCGCCGGCGTCAATTGCCCGAATTTCCGTTTTCGATTCCGCGAACGCTCGTCTCTACGTCGACAAGCAAAACCGTATCGGTTTTCTGCCCGCAACCGTCGCGCTTCTCGAAAGCCATGGACGTCACCGCAGCGAGCTCGAAGCCGACTTCCGCGAAGAAATCAAAGCGATCGAAAAGAACCTAAAGACACCATTACCAGGTGGGTACACAGCTGCCGGCGCGGTCGCAAAGCTGCTGGCTCGTCTCGAGATCAAGTCAAAGGACGTGATGCCTTCCGCCGCCGAAATCAAAAAACTCGCGGCGCTCTCGGAGCAGGAGATGGCTGATCTCGCTGGGCTCGAACAGGCTCTGGCAAGCGACCCTTCAACGATGGCCACAAAACGTCGGCGTGCCAAGGCGGCCTTGGAAAAACTGCTGACAGCATCCGAACAGATCGACGCGGCTCTCTCAGCGGACGCCGTCGAGATTTATCGTAACCTCTATGCAACGGCCGATTCGACAGCAAAGGCTGCACACCTCGCCGCTTCAGGCGCCTTCGCGACTATGCCGTTGAGCGGCGTTGGACTTTCTCCCTGGCGGTCTATGTTCGACCATGCCCGAGCCTATGCAGCAAGCGTCACTGGCACCGATCATCAGCACTTGCCAGATCAGGAAGGCGATCGTTGCCTGCTCTGCCAGGAGCCGATGACGGCAGACGCCGCGGGGCGGATCCGGTCCTTCAATGACTTCGTAACGGGCGCCGCAAATAAGGCGGCGCAAGTCGCATCTCTTGCCCATGAACAGGCCCTTCGCCAAATCAAAGGACTCGCCATTGCGACCGCGGAGGCGGTTGAGGCAGCTCTCGGAGAGTTTGGCGATCTGTCCGCCGCACGCAAGGCGATGGTGGCGCTGATCGTGGCATACTATGTCGCCGCTGGTAAAAGGCGTGATGCAATTGCCGGCGCGGCTGCGCTATCCGAGTACGCTGCGTTCCCGCAACTTGCAGCGCCAGTTGCATCGAAAGTCCGAGCGGAGGCGGAGGCGCTAGAGGCCGAAGCGCTGACAGACGACAAGGCAGCGGCCGACGACGGGAATCGCGCTATCGATAGAGCTCGTCGCGATACACTCAAGGATCGGAAAAAACTGGGCGACGATCTCACTATCGTTGTCGCGCGCCTGGCGAATCTCGAAGAGCGACGCAAGCTTCTGTCATGCTGCGACGCTGTCGAAACAGGCTCGGTGTCACGGCAGATGACGTCGCTTCGACGAAGCCTCGTCATGGAGAATCTCGAAAAGCGCGTCGTCGCCGAGATTGAGGCCCTGGCGTTAACGCACATCCCGTTCGCAGTTAATGATCGTAGTCAGGATGGGCAGAGCTATTTCGAGGTCGGGCTCAACGCGGCAAAAGCAATCCCAAACAGCAAGGTCTTGAGCGAAGGAGAGCAGCGCGCGCTTGCCCTGGCCTGCTTCCTAGCCGAGGTCGGAGGAGACACGTCGCGTCAAGGTATAATCATTGACGACCCCGTGTCGTCTCTCGACCATGTTCGGATCAGGCGGGTCGCGGCAAGGCTGGTGAAAGAAGCGGCCACAGGACGTCAGATCATCATTTTCACGCATAATCTTCTGTTCTTCAATGAAGTGGTTGACGCTGCCGCGCAGGCCAATCCGCCGATTCCTCTTGTTCGAAACTACATCAACAAGTCCGAATCCGCTGGCTTTGGCTTGATTAGCGAAACTGACGAGCCGTGGATCGCACAGTCTGTCACGAAGCGCATCGACACTCTCAAGACGCGCCTGAAGAGCTTCGACGGCGCCACTGATTTCACGACCGATGCCTGGCGAAGGTCGGCGAAGGATTTCTACACCGATCTTCGGGAAACCTGGGAGAGGCTTGTTGAAGAAATCCTGCTTGGGAAAGTCGTCGAGCGATTTAACAGCGATGTCAAAACGCAGAGCCTGAAGGGTGTTGTTGTCGAGGACGAAGACCACAAGCGAATCTATTGGGCCATGAAGCGAGTTTCGGAGCGTTCTGGACATGACATGGCGTCCGCCAAGGCCATTCCAGTTCCAATACCAGCCGATATGAAGGGCGATCTTGATGGGATCGACCAATATCGTATCGACACCATCAAACGAAAGAAGGATGCCGAAAAGCGTCGGATTGAATTCGAGCAGCCTCCCAAGGCGACCATGCTCTAGCTTGATGAATATCGTGGTCGCCATCGTCACCTGGCGGTCAAGCGCTTGCGCATCGCTCTTGCTTCTGACGTCGGCCATTTTGGATCGTCGCACAAATGAGATTGGTCGATCCGACACTGACCCGTGGGCGGGGGGCTTGGGGTTTACGAGCCGCTGGCGGATCGAACCGTCTCAGGCAACGCCGGGAAATTCACTGGACAATGGGGCATGAGCGCGGACACCTTGAGGCGAGAATTTGTCAGGGCCTCACGAATTCCAACGCGCCCTTCCTAAACGTGACTTGACGTCCTCGGAAAAGGCCCGGCTCCGCCGCCCCGGCCAATTGCGCGCTTCGATTTCCTGGTACGAGGCCACCAGGGGCGATGAGGACATGGTCTTGGACCGAAGCCCTACCTCGCAGTCACGCGCGAAAGCCGTGCCAGCGGCAGGTGCATGTCATGGGCCGGCAGTCTTCACAGCGCCGATAAGCCACCGACCATGCTCGTGCCGGGGTCGCGGAGGCCGGGCCACCGTTCTGTCGGCGTTTCCTATGTCCCCCGCTGCGCGCATCGTTTGATGCGTCCGGTCGCGCCGGTGTACTTCGGCTGGCACGTTCAGCCTCATCGTCGACCAGCATGTCGGGCCGACGAGCCTGCACCGCGTCGTTCACGGAAAGGGAGGGAAGACGCCACTCACCAATTTGCCAAAAAAAAGCCCACCGGGATGAACCGGCGGGCTGACGGAGGAAATATTGAAGTCGAATCAGGCGGCGAGCACCGCCTTCAGCTCGACCAGTTCATAGCCAAGCGCCTCGGCGACCGCACGGTTGGTGATCTTGCCCTTGTGGACATTGAGGCCGTTGCGCAAATGGTGGTCGTCGACCAGCGCCTTCAGGCCCTTGTCGGCGAGCTGCAGGCCATAATGAAGCGTCGCGTTGGCGAGCGCGTGGGCCGAGGTGACCGGCACAGCGCCTGGCATGTTGGCGACGCAGTAGTGGATGACACCATCGACTTCGTAAGTCGGGTCGGCATGGGTGGTGGCATGCGAGGTCTCGAAGCAGCCGCCCTGGTCGATGGCGACGTCCACGAGGACCGAGCCCTCCTTCATGCCAGACAGCATTTCGCGGGTGACGAGCTTGGGTGCCGCGGCACCGGGGATCAGCACGGCGCCAACGACGATATCGGCCGAAAAACATTCCTCTTCCAGCGCCTCGACGGTCGAGTAGCGTGTGTGCACGCGGCCGGTGAAGAGGTCGTCGAGCTGGCGCAGGCGCGGGATCGAGCGGTCGATGATGGTAACGTCGGCGCCGAGGCCGACCGCCATGCGGGCCGCATGCAGGCCGACGACGCCGCCGCCGAGCACCGTAACCTTGCCGGGCAGCACGCCGGGCACGCCGCCGAGCAACACGCCGCGGCCGCCATTGGCCTTCTGCAGCGCCGTGGCGCCGGCCTGGATCGACAGGCGGCCGGCAACTTCCGACATCGGCGCCAGCAGCGGCAGGCCGCCGCGGTCGTCGGTCACGGTCTCGTAGGCAATCGCGGTGACGCCGGAGGCGAGCAGGCCCTTGGTCTGCTCCGGATCGGGAGCCAGGTGAAGATAGGTGTAGAGGATCTGGCCGTCGCGCAGCTGCGCCCACTCGTTGGGCTGCGGCTCCTTGACCTTGACGATCATGTCCGACTTGGCGAACACGTCGGCGGCGGTCTTGGCAATGGTGGCGCCGGCTGCACGATAGGCGTTGTCATCGGCGCCGATGCCGGCACCGGCACCAGTCTCGACCAGCACTTCATGGCCGTGCGCAACATATTCGCGGACCGAGCCTGGCGTGAGGCCGACACGATATTCGTGGTTCTTGATTTCCTTGGGGCAACCGACGCGCATTTTCTTCTCCTGATCCGGGCCCTTTTGGGCTCACTCCCTGCATGGTCGGAGTGAACCATGAATCGGCACGCAAGTGTTTGCGAATGCGCTTGTGCGGACGGGCAGGTTTCGATAATTGTTGCGCGAAATAGCCAAATAACCGCAGGAATCCCGAAAATTGCCGCCCGACAGGATCGATATCGCTATTCTCGAGGCTTTTCAGAAGGAGGCGCCGGATCCAGTCTGTCTCGGACGCCGTCCCAATGACGGCTTGGCAAAACGAATGGGCGATCGCGCCGCGCTGCTGTAAAACCACCGCCTGCCGCCAATATCCTGCTGCCAAATGGTCGCGAGCTATGCGCGGGGGCACCTGCCGGTCTTCTCCCCGCCGGCAGGGCGCTATCTGCATACCGCTGGATGGACTTGATCGCCGCGCCGTCGCATTAGAGTGACTGAGGCAGCGTCACTCATTCGGCTGCCTTCTGAAGCTTCCCGAAAACAAACAGTTTGCCTTTGCGGACGCTGTCTTCGAGTGAGGTCTTTGCCAGATGTGCCGCAATCGCGCTGGCCAGCATGCAGCCCGTCCCGCGCATCGATACGGCAAGGCGCGGCATGTCAAAGCGGATTGGTTCTTGATCCAAGCGCAACAGAATATCGGTCGATCGAAGTCCCGATGCATGGCCGCCCTTGATCAGCAGGGCCTGCATCCCGGCCACCAGCAATTCCTGGCCTTGCCACACTGCGCCGTCTTCATCCACCGCCAATTCTGAGCCAATAAAAAGCGCCAGCTCGATGAGATTGGGTGTGACGAGACGGCAAAGGGGCATCAGGTCGCATTTCATGGCGGCGATGGCCCTTGCGTCCAGCAGCGCCCGGCCTGACGTGGAGGCCAGCACCGGGTCGAGTACTGCCGGCACCTGTGGATTTTCGCGTAGCACAGCCGCGACGGCAACGACGATCTCGGCCGTTGCAAGCATGCCGATCTTAATTACCGCCACCTCGTTGGCCTGCAGCGCGGCGCGCATCTGATCGGCCACAAGATCGGGCTGCGAAGGATGGATTTCCATGCCGGCGTCGTGCGTCTGCACCGTCACCGCTGTGACAGCCAGGCAGGTGCGCACGCCAATGGAAGAGATCGTCTCGATATCGCGTGCAATTCCAGCCCCACCGCTGGAGTCTGATCCGCCGACCACAAGCACATGCGGTTCTCGCCTCAGCGCCATGGCTTTGTCTTTTCGATCCATTCTCGCGTGCGCGCTTCGGGATCGGCATTCAACGTGATGTCGGTGACCACCGCCGCGCTGTCCGCACCAGCCTCGAAGACACCGTCGAGCCGGTCGGGGTTGAGGCCGCCGATGGCGACTAGGGGAATGGGTACCACCCGATGCTTCCACTCGCTGATCCGCTCGAGCCCTTGCGGCGCCCATTTCATCTGCTTCAGGACGGTGGGATAGATGGGGCCGAGCGCGATATAGTCGGGCTCGGCAGCGATGGCCGTTTCCAGTTCTAGATGATCGTGCGTGGAAAGCCCGAGCTTCAATCCGGCGTACTTAATCGCCAGCAGGTCGGCCGCAGCCAAATCCTCCTGGCCGAGATGGACGAAGTCGCAGCCTTCCTCGATTGCCGTGCGCCAATAGTCGTTGACGATCAGTTGGCAACCATGGACCGCGCAGACGTCGTTCGCGCGGCGGATTTCCGTCCGCAGCGTGGCCTCGTCCCTATCCTTGATGCGCAACTGAACCAGCTTAACGCCAAGCGGCACCAGCCGTTCGATCCAGGCGGCGCTGTCGAGGATCAGGTAGAAGGGATCGAGCTTCATGAAAAAACCCCCCTGCCAATTGTCGGCGTCGACGGCACGGCGACGTCGCGCGGTTCAAGCATACCCGAGCTGAAAGCTTCACGACCGGCCTCGACCGCCTTGCCGAACGCACGCGCCATGCCGACCGGATCGGCCGCCTTGGCGACCGCGGTGTTCAGGAGTACGGCGTCAAAGCCGAGCTCCATGACGGTTGCCGCGTGCGACGGCCGTCCGAGCCCCGCATCCACGATCAGCGGAACATCAGGGAAATGTCCGCGCATCGAGCGCAGCGCCGTGATGTTGATCGGTCCGAGAGCGGAACCGATCGGAGCGCACCACGGCATCAAGACCTTGCAGCCCGCCGCAAGCAGCCGCTCGGCAACGACAAGGTCGTCGGTGGTATAGGGGAATACAGCAAAACCGTCCTCACACAGGATGCGGGCGGCTTCGACCAGACCGAACACATCCGGCTGCAGGGTGTCGTGGTTGCCGATCACTTCAAGCTTGACCCAGTTCGTACCGAAGACTTCGCGCGCCATTTTTGCGGTCGTGACCGCTTCCTTGACGGAGTGGCAGCCAGCAGTGTTGGGCAGGATTCTGACACCAAGCGAGCGGATCAACGACCAGAATTCTTCGCCAGCCCTGCCGCGTGCCATTTCACGGCGCAACGACACGGTTACCACCGCCGTGCCCGATGCCCTGACTGCATAGGCAAGGATGGCCGGCGAAGGATATTGAGCCGTGCCAAGAAGCAAGCGGGACGGAAGCTCGGCTTCATAAAGCTCGATCATGGCCTAGCCGCCCTGCATGGGCGAGAGGATTTCAATCCGGTCGCCGTCGTTCAACTGGAATTCCGCCCGGTTGGCTTTGTGCACGAGGTCATTGTTGACGGCCGTCGCCAGCCAATCGCCCTCATAGTCAAGCGCGGCAAGCAGCGCCTCTAGCGTGGTGGCGGCAACCTCATGCGCTTCGCCGTTGACCATCAGTTTCATGGGCAAGCTCCTTGGTTCTGTCTTGACTGAAAACCAGGTCGGCAGCCTGGCGCGCCATGGCGGGAGCCAGGAGAAAACCGTGACGATAGAGCCCGTTGATCGCGATGATTTCACCGTTCGTTTCGACGCGCGGCAAATTGTCGGGAAAGGCTGGGCGGACGCCGACACCGGTTTCAACGATCTCGGCCTCCCCAAAGGCCGGGTGGAGGGCATAGGCGGTACCCAGCAGCTCCATCATGGAGCGCGCCGTGACCGGTCCGCCGGACTGGCTTTCAATCATCGTCGCACCAATCATGAAACGGTGGTCGGTGCGCGGCACTGCATAGAGTGGAAAGCGCGGATGCAGCAGCCTGACGGGGCGCGACAGCGAGATATCAGGTGTACGCAGGGTGAGCATTTCGCCGCGAACGCCGCGCAGCCAGTCATTTTGCGCCGCCATTCCCGTACAGTCGATCTGACGATCGAAACCAAAAACATGCTGGGCGTCGGCGCCGAAGTGGAATTCAACACCCGTGGCCGCGAGCTTGTCATGAAGTGCTGCCATCGCCTGGCGCGGATCAAGATGGCCCTCAGCGGCGAAGAGCAATCCGCGGCGGACGCGGCCGGCTAAGTCGGGCTCCAGCAAGGCAATTTCATCTTCCTCGACGCGCCGAAAGCCCGTCGTGCGGCTGGCGAACCGGTCGAGCTCGCCCGCATCGCGCGGCGCGGCCACGACCAGCGTTCCGGCCCGCGTCACCTGGCCGGGCGTTGCGGCATCCCACCAGTCGGCGGCACCGCGCCCGAGATCCAGCACCGGCTGCTCGGCGCTTTCACGCTCGCACCATGGCGCCAACATGCCACCGGCGAACCACGACGCATTGCCGCCAAGGGCAGGCCTTATCTCGGCAACGGTAACCGCCACGCCGCGTGCGGCGAACTCGAAGGCGGCGGTGAGGCCGGCGACGCCGGCCCCTTTGACCAAGACCTTCATGATGGCTCACGTGGCTGAGGTATGAGCGGTGCGCCGGTCTCGCCCGCAGGCATGTAGAGATCGCCGCCCTCGCGGTATTTCGCCGCCATCGCCGCCATGCCCTCCTTCTGCGCCTCGGCGCGGATGTCGTGGGAAATACGCATCGAGCAGAATTTCGGCCCGCACATCGAGCAGAAATGCGCCACCTTGTGCGCCTCCTTGGGCAAGGTCTGGTCGTGGAAAGACCGCGCGGTTTCTGGATCAAGCGACAGGTTGAACTGGTCCTCCCAGCGGAACTCGAAGCGCGCGCGGGAAAGGGCATCATCCCTGGCTTTCGCCGCCGGATGACCCTTCGCCAGATCGGCGGCATGGGCGGCGATCTTGTAGGTGATCACGCCGATCTTGACATCGTTGCGATCGGGAAGGCCGAGATGTTCCTTCGGCGTGACATAGCAGAGCATGGCGGTGCCGAACCAGCCGATCATCGCCGCGCCGATGCCGGAGGTGATGTGGTCGTAGCCCGGCGCGATGTCGGTCGTCAGCGGTCCAAGCGTATAGAACGGCGCCTCGCCGCAGACAGCGAGTTGCTTGTCCATGTTCTGCTTGATCTTGTGCATCGGCACGTGGCCAGGCCCCTCGATCATCACCTGGCAATCCTTCGCCCAGGCGATCTTCGTCAACTCGCCAAGCGTTTCCAGCTCGGCGAATTGCGCCGCATCGTTGGCATCGGCGATCGAGCCGGGACGAAGGCCGTCGCCGAGCGAGAAGGACACATCATAGGCGCGGCAGATGTCGCAGATCTCCGCGAAGTGCTCGTAGAGGAAGCTTTCCCGGTGATGGTGCAGGCACCATTTTGCCATGATCGAGCCGCCGCGCGAGACAATGCCGGTAACCCGATCGACCGTCAGCGGGATGTAATGCAGCCGCACGCCGGCGTGGATGGTGAAATAGTCGATGCCTTGCTCGGCCTGTTCGATCAGCGTGTCGCGGTACACCTCCCAGGTCAGATCCTCGGCAATGCCGCCAACCTTCTCGAGCGCCTGGTAGAGCGGCACCGTGCCGATCGGCACCGGCGAGTTGCGGACGATCCACTCGCGGATGTTGTGGATGTTGCGGCCGGTCGACAGGTCCATCACCGTATCGGCGCCCCAGCGGATCGCCCACACCATCTTTTCGACCTCTTCAGCCATCGACGATGTGACGGCGGAGTTGCCGATATTGGCGTTGATCTTGACCAGGAAATTGCGGCCGATGATCATTGGCTCGCTCTCGGGGTGGTTGATGTTGGCGGGAATGATCGCCCGTCCGCGCGCCACCTCGTCACGCACGAATTCGGGCGTGACGAAATCGGGCAGTGTCGCGCCGAAAGCCTCGCCGTCGCGCTCAAGCTTGCCGTGCAGGATCTCGCGACCAAGGTTCTCGCGAATGGCGACGAACTCCATTTCGGGTGTGATGATGCCGGCGCGCGCATAGGCAAGCTGCGTCACCGCCTTGCCTGCTTTGGCCTTGAGCGGTCGGTGGCGGATGGGAAATTCCGGCGTCAGGCGTTCGCCCGTCGCGAATCCGTTGTCCTCCGGCCGGACATGGCGGCCGTCACAGCCCTCGACATCGCCGCGCGCCAAAATCCATTCGCGGCGAAGTCGGGCCAGGCCTTTTTCGATGCTGGTTTCGACAGCCGGGTCGGTATAGGGGCCCGACGGATCGTAGACGGTAACGGGCGGCTCGCCGGCTGTCGGATGGACGGAGATTTCGCGCATCGGCACTTTGATCTGCGAGTGGATGGTGCCGGGCTTGTGGATCTTCCGCGAGGCGGGCAGCGGTCCCGTCGACACGGCGGGGGTAAGCGCATTCATCTTGAGGCTCCTTTGCTCATGCATTGGAGACCCAGTTCTGTGCCGGAAGGATGAAAAGACGCTTCTGTCGACCTGCCGAAACAGGACCTCGGGCGTAAACTCCCGCAAAGCGCTTGCACCGTCCCTACGCCAGTATGAACTGGATCAGGTTCAACGGGTCACTGCGCCGCGAAAGCCAGCAGTATCTCAGCCCCTTGCCGGGACTCCCCTGGTGAATGCCTCAGGTTGAACGGGCCGGCGCGGCTTTGTCAAGCGCATTTGGCCCGCCCACTGTCAAATCAACCAGGACCGCGTCGTCTTCTTGGCAATCTGGCATCTGCCCCTGCTCTGTTCCACATCCTGTTTGGGTGCAAGGCCACCACTCAGCGGAACCCTCAGAGAAGGAAACCGTCCAGATTTGGCTAGACTGCTCGACGATAAGTCCAGAGCTGTGCCGGCGGTATGTTGCGGACGACGAAGTCATAGTGGGAAACCACGTAACGGTCTGGCATCTTGATCACCGGCGACAGAGGTCCGTATGTGATCTGAATCACGGGCCGGCCGGCAGGAATACGGGCAAGCAGATCCTCAACCAGCGCGACACGCTGTTGCATTGGAAAGCTCAACAGCGGGACTGCACTTATAACACAATCGAACTGTTCACCTTTGCGCTCACCCAGCGCTTCGTCCAGCGCAAATGCGTCGCCCAATCTGAAGTCCACATTCGGGAAGCGTTGCACCAGGCCGTCGTAGAAAATCCTGGAATATTCGACTGAAACCAGCTGGCGCGGCTTGATTCCCCTGGCGAGGATCGCCTTTGTGATGACACCGGTTCCCGCGCCAAGCTCCAGAATCGGCAATCCTGACCGTGGGTTCACCACGCTTGCCATCCGGCGTGCCGCATAAACCGAAGTGGGAATAAGGGCTCCCACGCCCTTCTTGTCCTTCTGCCAGCCTTTGAAGAATTGGACTTCTTCCTCAAACCTTTTGCCGAGCCGCTCCTTCAGTCGCAAAATCATATCTTCTCCCTGCGTCAGCCGCTTACCCAACGTCATGAATTTGGCAAAGCGCGTTTTGGCCAATCTCGCCACCCTTTACAAGCCCGTTAAGACTGCTTGCCTGTCACGACGCGGTCAGCATGAATTGCCCATTAACGCACTTTCATGTTTGCTGGGCCTATGTTTCGCCCTCGCCTGCTGCCCGAAAAAAGTTTCCCGAGCTATGCGTATCTGCCCGGCAAATATCCGCATCCGGTGCGTGATCCCTTGGGCCACAGTTACCGATCAGATCCGGTGACCGTCGCCGTTGGCGAAGCGCTTGGCTCAGATGTGTTTCGATGGGGAATCGACCTTTTCAATCACGGCTACTACTGGGAAGCCCATGAAGCCTGGGAGCCTCTCTGGCAGGCTGCGAAACAAAGCGCTCAGCACCGCCTGTTCTTCAAGGGACTGATCCTGTTGGCGGCGGCCGGCGTGAAGATCCGTGAGGGAAAGCGGGTCGCTGCGGCGCGCCATGCGACAAGAGCTGCAGGGCTTTTTCGTCAGGTGGTGAGAGTGCCGGGCGGCCTGTTTGAGAAAGCACTGGGAATGACACCTGCCGCGCTCGCTGCACATGCCCAAGCGATCGTAGCTTACCCGGTTGTTCTGCGGGAGCCAAAGCCTGCCCAGCCTGAACCTGTCTTTGATTTCATACTCGCACCAGTATCCGAGAGCGTTTGATCGGCAATTCAGTGGTTCAAGTGTCCAGCTAGCTTTGTAGCAGGAAATGGGCTGTGAAAACCGCTCACCACCCGCATGCGTCACAAACAATAAGAGTGCAGTAATGTTTTATGGGCAACTCGCGGCCGCTTCGATGTCGATGGTCTTGAAGGTCGGGGCTGACCGGTCGCGCTCGTAGCCAATCGATTGATGACAGAGATGCCGGCCAGGCTTCAATGACGGGGATGGCGAAAAGCTGAGTGCTCGGGCTTGCGGGCCGAGCTTGTCGGCCGCTCGATGGAAAGTGTCATTTGAGGTGGGGTCTCGGCCGCGTGCAGCTGAAAGACACGCTCGTCCAGTTCCTTGTCCACTTCCGTCAGACGATGATTGAGGCGAAGGTAGTCCGTCCAGGTCGGCGTGCGAAACGTTTCTGTCCAATGCATAGGCTTCTGCAGGTTCCGCTGGAGCGTCCAGTTCCGAGCACCGACGCGGCTGTGTACGTGGCGCCGCTGCCGCATGAGGTCGAGGAAGGCCTCGAGATTTCTCTCGGCTATCAGATATTCGATCTTGACCACGATCGGGCCGCTCCTCGGTTTCAAATTGAGAGAGACAGCTGGGGCATCGAATTCCTCTAAGGGATCGGGCTCGGAGTCGCGGCGCTCTCGAAGCGGAAAGAGAACGCCGGCTGCAGCGACGATCAACAGGGCTCCAGCGGAACCCTCTAGCGCCCAGGTCAGCGAATGGTTTTCGGCCACCGTGCCCCACACCCAGCTGCCGAGCGCGATGCCGCCGTCTATCAAAGCATAGTAGATCGAGATGGTGCGCCCCACGACCCAGCGCGGGCTCGCCAGCTGCACGCTTACACCAACCCCGGACCAGGCGGTCACCCAGCCCGCGCCGCCCAAGGCGAGTGCAATTGCCGCCACGGCAATCGAAGATGTCAGTGCCAGGGAGAGAGAACACGCCGCACAGGCGACGCATGAAAGCCTCATCAGTCGCTCCTGCGACAAGCTCCGTCTGAACAGGCTGTTGGAGAGGCCGGCCAAGACGGCACCGGTTCCGAAGCCGGCCATGAGCGCGCCATAGGCAAGCGGGCCTCCTCCCAGCTGGTCGCGGACAACCACCGGCAGCAGCGCGAGTATGGCAATGCTCGCCAGGCCAAAGAGGGTTCCGCGCGCGATCGCTGCCTTGATTTCCGATGACATCGCCGTGAAGCGCAGCCCGTCATAGATCGCCGTCCTCATCGACTCGCGGGGAAGAGGGGACGAGCGAACCTTCCACTTGCAGCGCCAAATAGTAGCCAAGGGTACGAAATAGGTGAGCGTGGTCACCGCGAATGCCGCCATAAGGCCAAATGAGGCAACCACAATGCCGCCGAGCGCCGGACCCACAGTCCGGACGGTGTTGAAGCCAACAGAAAGCAGGGTGACGGCAGCGGGAACATCGCGTCGATCCACGATATCGCCGACCGACGCTTGCCAGGCCGGATCATTGAGAGCACCGCCGCTTGCGATCAAGAAGCTGAAGCCGAGGATCATCCATGGACTGACAAAGCCCAGCGCCACGGACGCGGTCAGCATCGCGGACGCAATCACCATAAGGCACCGACCGGCGAACATCACCCGGCGCCGGCTGAAATTGTCGGCGAGAGCTCCGGCAAAAACGGACAGGACGAAAGCGGGCAGGTTCGATGATGCCTGCACCAACGCAACCATCAGATCGGAAGTCGAGATCGTTGCCATCAGCCAGCTGATGGCAACAGTCTGCATCAACCAGCCGAGGCTTGAAACCTGCGTGGCGAGCCAGATCGAGCGAAAGGTGGGCTGCAGAAGTGGCCCAAAGGTCGTTGGTGCAGCCAAATCTTCGTTTGATCCAGCCACCCTACTCATTTTGCGATCCTTTGCTTTCCGTTATTGTCGCTTCCCATGTAATCTAGGCTGAACCGTGGCGGCTGGAAGAATAGATGGACCCATTTGTCTCCGACGGTGTGGCCACAGTTCCTCCTGACCGGTGGTCTGGCGGCCGAGACGCAGAAATGGGCCGGCTCACTCGCCTTCGACGACATGTTGGTGAGCCGGAATTCTCATGTCATTTGAGACATCATGCTCGTTCGACGCGCTGCCGAGCGATTTTTTTCGCGAAAAGCGACCCTTTTCTTTTGTTGAAAACTCACTCATCAGCGGCGTTCGATGCTGAGTGTGGCTTTCGAAAAGTGAGGACGCTTGGAGATCTTTGACAGGATCGATTCCCTGATAGACGCAGACGATTGCCAGGCCGCGATCGAAGAGGCGCGCGCCTTGCTACTTCGATTTGAACAAAGGTCGGATGCGCTCACGCATGCGATCGACGACTTTCTGCTCGACTTGGTAACGCTGGCTTTCATTGTTGAATGTTACGGACGCGGCTTTGAACTTTTGGCGCGAACGCTGGCCCGTAGAAGACTGGCAAAGGTCAGGCTTTTGTCGGAAGGGGTTGATTCCGCCAGATAGAAATGACGCCCAAAGCTTGTTGCTAACCGGCGATCGCGCCGCGTTGCAATTAACGACGTGGCGACCGCCAAAAAAAAGGGCCATCGGAAACCGAGGCCCTTTAGGTGTGAAGGTCAAAACCTTCAGAGGGGAACAGCTGATACGATGGAATGGGAGGAAACCATCGCGTGCATCAGCTGTAGGCTTAATGGCTAAAAGTTGTGCAATGCGCAAACCCACTTTGTGCAATGCAGCTATGCAAGAACGCAGGGCTCAAACTTCAAGATGACGTTTGGAGATGTTCTAGCTGATCGCAGGGTGCTGACGGGCGAGATGCTGACGCTCGTGCAGATCCAGCAGGAGGACAACGACAATCGCCCAATCGGAGGGCGAGCACGGGCTTCCGGCCCATACCGGCGCCCTTGCGTTCTTACATGACCACTAGGCAATCCAGTCGCGCCAAGCGTCCACACGACCGCAGCTCTAATTAGCCATTATGCGATCCAAATTCCACGTCGCGATAGTTTTCAGGAGGGTGCTGCGACAGCGCGAATACATCCATCGCCGTTTGAAACGTTTCAGCCCACAAGTCATCGGTCAACGCACAATAGCGCGCGAGAAACAGCAGCGAGCGGGTTTCAGCAAGGCCGATGAAAAGCGGCAGCACCTCTAGCTCAATCTTCGACAACGGGCGGACCCTTTCATATCCGGATATCAGTGAAGCGACCATGTCACCGAAATGTGGACTTTCGGCGCGCGTTAAGTGCCATGCCGCCGTGCCGAGATCGAGAACAAGAGGGCCGTGTCCAAAATCGTCAAAATCGAAAAAGTGGACCTTTCCCTGGTGAACGCGAGTGTTGCCTGTCCAGGCATCGCCGTGACACAGGCCGGCTGGAAGGGAGTGCGACTCAGATCGCCGCATGCATGCCAGGTAGTCGTGCTCAATCACTCCCGAGACTTCGCGGCTCTCAAGCATGGGAGAAAGTGCCAGCAACGTGTCTTGGACTATCGCTATCGGCTCAAGGCTTCGCATGTCTCCGCAAATGGCAGTCGGCATGGCCAGGTGCAGTTGCGCGATGGACGCTCCGAACTGCGCCATACCAGCCGGTGTAAGCTCGATCGGATCCCCATCGACACTTTCGAAAAGGCAAGCGTGACGAAGGCCACCACCACATGCCAATTCAAGGATATGAGTGGACCGATCGGCCGTGGCTACAGGTCGGCTGACACCCACATCCGCGCAGTCAGGAAACTGCGTCAGCAGGGTTACCTCCGCAATGATCTGCGAAAGGGGCCTTCCGGATGCGCGGTAGAGCCGCAAATAGAAATGCTTCTTCCCCGCACGTGCCCGATAGGTCCGATTAACGCCGTCAACGACCAGTTCAATGGCGTCAAAACCGAGCGAGTATTTGGAAGAGAGCCAATCCTTGTCGATATCAATCATGGGCGTCAAATACACGTTCGATCCGGATGTGACAAAATCCGAAGCCGTCATCCGGCTCGGCGCTCCAATATAACGCCGCTCACGCCCAATAATGTGATAATCCGGGAAAGCGCGATGAGAACGCATGGAAGCCGCGTCAGACGTTCCGAGAACAGCACGACGCCGTCATAGCACTGCGAAGGACAGTTTGGAAAGTCGCAGGTCGAGATGAAAAGGCGGCAAAATCGTTGCCGGCGGAAAGCGCCATGCGCTTGGCGGTTCGTTCTTGCAGCCGATGGTGATCGCCAACGCGGCGCCAAGATGCGCTCCCCTGAGGAAGAGGTCTTCGGCCGATCGCACCGGAGTTCAAGTTCGAAGCCGAGGAAGAGGCCTCGCTCGTGAACGACACCGAATTCGGCCTTGCCCGTTGTTTCTACACCGGCGATCTCGGCCGCGCCCGGCCGTCTCCGCCGGCCTTAAGGCTGTGAAACCGTTGTTCTGGGGTTAGAAGGGCAAAGACTGCGGTTTACTTGGGATTCGATTCGGCTAATTTGAGGTTGTGCTTAGTTGATTCGGTGGATTGAGGGACGTAAACAATGGCGAAGTCTCCGAAGACTGCCCCTGAGACTGCCGGTCAACAGACCGGCTCAAACAACAAAATAAACTTGACCATCATTGTGAATGGCGAGCCGGTTTCTGTCGAAGCCAACGTTAACGCGCCCCTTCATACGATCATCGCCAAGGCACTTACGGATTCAGGCAACGTAGGACAGCCCCCTGAAAATTGGGAACTCAAGGATGAGGGCGGCGCGGTTCTTGACGCGAGCAAGAAGATCGAGGAGATCGGTATGGCTGCCGGCCAAAAGCTCTTCCTCAGCCTCAAGGCTGGTGCAGCGGGTTGACTGAGAATCAGATCGTCGATGAGGCGGTCTCTCGACGCAAGTTTGAGCGCGAGATCGCACGATACCGGCAGCTAGAAGACACTTACCGTCGGCGGGGTTGGTTCCTTCTGGAGGCTACCTTCCCCAGTGTATTGGTGCTGTTTGCTGCGGTGAAGGTCACGCCTCGGCCGCTGGTGTGCGCAGTGCGCCTGGACTTCACGAACTACGACCTGATGCCTCCGTCGGTGAAATTCGTTGATCCGTCCACCGGGAGCGCGCTGCCAATGAAAAGCCTTGGCTTTCAGATGATGCGTCTCGATGGCCTTGACGATGCATCGCCCGAGACCATAGCCAGTCTGGCGCAACAACAGCGGCTACCCGTTCAACCGCTGCTTCAGGCTCACGGCCCCGACGAGATTCCTTTCCTGTGTCTGCCCGGGGTCAAGGAATATCACGATCACCCAGCCCATACAGGTGACTCATGGCTGTTGCATCGTCGCTCTGGCGAAGGCTCCTTGCATTTTATTTTGGAACAAATCTGGGCGAGCGGCATCAACCCCATTCAGACGATCAATTATCAGATTCAGCAGATGAGCTTCGCGGGCTTTCAAATCAACCTAGCAGCCCTGCCAAGGTAAGTGGTCTCGCTGCTGTCGAGCGCTTCATCGTCCCGCGTGCAGCGGTGAACGATGTGCATGCGCATCTGGCAGTCGTAGGCCGTTCTGGATATGAGGGGCTGGGCCTTTGGGTAGGGACGGTCGCAGCCAAAATCGCGACCGTGGAGCGGGCGCTTATTCCTCAACAACGCCTTATTCGGAATGCGTCGGGTGTCGGCGTCTACGTCGATGGGGCCGAGTTGCATCGCATCAACGTGTGGCTCTTCGATAACGGCCTGCGCATACTCGCACAGATTCACAGCCACCCCACTGACGCGTACCATTCCGATACTGACGACGAGAACGCGTTAGCGACAGCGGTTGGCTCGCTTTCCCTGGTCGTGCCGGACTTTGCCAGAGGCCCGGTAAATCTCTCGCAGACCGCCGTTTATCGGCTCGACAGAGCGGGCGACTGGGTAGCAGTACCGCAGCCTCTGGTGAATCATCTGATCGATATCGTGGATTGAGATCATGGCAGTAGCGAAGTATTTCGGTCGAGCCGCAACCGCAGCGTCGCAAGTCCTCCAAGGTTTTGACGCTAAGGACTTCGAGGGGCTGCTCAATGGCCTTGTAATTGGAATTGGGTTCGATCAGCAGGCCTGCTCGACCGAGGGCAGAGCGTCGCTCGATCTCCTGATCAGATTGGTGTCGCGGCTCTATCCCACCATCTGTCTCTTGCCCGCGGGAGAGGAAGCGAGAAAGCTAGCCAAGAGCCTGGCCTCGCTGGCACGGTCAATCAACGAACGCATCACGATCGCCCGCCGCGGGTCATCGCCTCTTTCGCATTGTCTAGTCGTCGGTTCGACAATCCCGGAGGCGTCCTGCCCCAAGTTGTTCCTGGGCTCTGACGGCTGGATTGTAAAGTTCTCCGCGGAACGGCCTGTCGGTTCCGGCAACAGCCACAACACGTTCGGGGCGGGTGCTGCCGCATGTATTGCTGCATCGAACCTGTTTCGACAGATATTCAATAAACAGGTCAGCGGTGCGACCGTCGATCAGGCCGTCATGTTCTCCTTGTTCGACTATGCTCCCGGCTCGCGCTCCAATCCGCCACTTGCCGACGTCATCTTGCTGGACAATTTGTTTCTTCTTGGCCTAGGGGCAATTGGGAACGGCGCAATCTGGGCGCTTTCCCGCGTTCCCCGCTTACAGGGGTATTTGCAGGTGGTTGACGCAGAGCTGGTTGACCAAGGTAATCTTCAGCGTTACGTGCTCGCGCTTGAGCGGGATATTGGCCAGAGCAAGGTGAAGCTTGCCCGGCGATACCTGAATGCTCGACCCGACCTTGCCGTTGAGGGGCACAGCAGGAGATGGCAGACGTTGCCAGCACTGCGCTCCATGCAGCATGTGGCGATCGCACTCGATACGACGGCTGATCGAATTGCATTACAAGGCACGCTGCCTCGCTGGACGATCAACTCGTGGACGCAGCGCGGAGATCTTGGGGTGTCGCATCACGGCTTTGAGGGGGAGATGGCATGCCTTGCATGCCTCTACCTGCCGAACGGAGCCGTCCCTGACGATGACCAGCTTATTGCCGAAGCGCTCGGTCTTGAGGATCGGAAAATGGATATTGTGCGGCCTATGCTTCACAACGGTGCCCCCGTTAGCATGGACTTGATGCGACAGATCGCCTGCCGGCTGACGATTCCCGTTGAGCCGCTCCTTCCCTTCGTTGGCCAGCCTTTGCGAAGCCTTTACCAGGGCGCCATCTGTGGCGGGATCGTGTTCGACCTTACGGCTGGGAGCAAACCCGTACGTGTCGAGGTTCCGTTGGCCTTCCAGTCGGCAATGGCGGGCATTATGCTGGCCGGGGAAATCGTCAAGCAGGCCACAGGCAATGCGCCCGATTGGACCACTGCCAAACTCAATCTGTTGCGCAAGATGCCCAGTGACGTGATCACGGAGCGTCGTAAGAAGGATCGGCTGGGGCGCTGCATTTGTCAGGATGCGGACTACCTGGACGTGTACCGAGCGAAGTACGAGGCACAGACGGAGATGGCTTCGCCGAAAGGTGGTCCGTTTGGAAGCGGAGGTCGACGACGCCCCCGTTTGTGACGTTGCCCAGCGATGGACATAGATCACGCCCGCTACTTGCCAGCGGCAACATTCGCTTTAGTGCAAATCTTGCCGCTTCGCGCACCTAATGGCTGTCGAATGTCCAATGCGGCTATAGTCTGCTCAATGTGGAGCTGACACTTGGGTCGAACTCGAACCCCAGTAGCCCGTCGTTTCATGTCATGTTTTGTGCTCGAGGTCGTGTAAAGGCAGCCCGGAGACCTCGATCGCGGAACGGGTCTTACGCATTCAACTACACCCTGCGCAGGTCCACGCCACCTCAGATGCCACCCATGCAGAGGTACTTCATTTCAAGATAGTCTTCGAGGCCGTGGCGGGAACCTTCCCGCCCGATGCCGGACTGTTTTATCCCACCGAAGGGCGCGGCTTCTGAGGACATTCGTCCCGTGTTGATCCCAACCATGCCGTATTCCAGGGCCTCGGCCACACGCCAGACCCGCTTCAGGTTCGAAGCATAGAAATACGCGGCAAGGCCGTAGATCGTGTCGTTGGCCTCACGCACGACCTGATCAGCATCCTCAAAGCGAATGATCGGCGCCAAGGGTCCAAAAGTCTCTTCTTGCGCCACGATCATTTCCCTTGAGACGTTGCTGAGGATCGTGGGCTGGAAAAAGTTGCCATCGCTGCCGATCCGGCCGCCGCCACATCGGATCGCGCCACCTTTGGCCAAGGCATCAGCGATGTGAAGTTCGATCTTGGCCAGTGCATGCCCGTCGATCAGCGGACCGATGGCGACACCTGGATCGAAGCCGTCGCCGACCTGAAGCTCACGGACACGCTCCACGAATTTGGCGACGAATTCGTCATGAACGCCCGACTGGACGTAAAGCCGGTTGGCGGAAACGCAGGTCTGGCCGGCATTGCGGAACTTGGCCTGGATCGCGCCGTCGACGGCAGCATCGACGTCGGCATCATCAAAGACGATGAAAGGCGCATTGCCACCCAACTCTAGACCGACTTTCTTGATCTGGTCCGAGCACTGGCGCATGAGCAACCGGCCGACTTCGGTGGAGCCCGTGAAACTGATCTTGCGGACCTTGGCGTTGGAGCAGAGTTCGCGGCCGACCGTATCGCCTTCGGAGGCGTAGATGAGGTTGACGACGCCTTCGGGAAAGCCGGCAAGATGGGCCAGAGCAAACATTGCACCTGCCACCAGGGGCGTCTGTTCAGCAGGTTTGAGCACGATCGTGCAGCCGGCGGCGAGAGCCGGCGAGATCTTGCGCGCAACCATTGAGGCGGGGAAGTTCCAGGGCGTGATCGTTCCAACGACGCCGATCGGCTGTTTGATCACCAGCATGCGACGGTCTGCAGAGGGCGGCGAGATCGTCTCACCATAGATGCGGTTGGCCTCTTCGGCGTACCATTGCAGATATGCGGCCGCATGCGCCACCTCGGACTTCGCTTCGGCTAGCGGCTTGCCCATCTCCGCAGTGAGGATCGCTGCAAGATCGTCGGTGTGGTCGACGATCAGTTGGTGCCAATGCCAGAGGATGTCGCTGCGCTCGCGCGCGGTCAGTGCGGCCCATTCAGGTTGCGCCACATGAGCTTTGTCGATTGTGGCGCGCGTCTCCTCGACACCCATGTCGGGCAATTCCGCCAGCACCTCGCCGGTCGAAGGGTTTGATACCTCGAAGGTCCTCTCACCTGCTGGCATGCCAAGAGCCGGCACCCGGTCAATGGCTCCGAACAGCTCGCGCGATTTCAGGTGGCGAAGCATTGGTTCGTACAGGGGCAAACCCGTATCCTCCTCGATGCGGTTAACGCGACGTATTTTGGAAATCCGCGCGCCTCAGCTATCGCATAGGGCCTCGGTGAAGGGCCACTAGGCCCACTCGGTTCCACTCTGGGCATCGACCCATATCGTTTGAGCTCGCGCAGACGAAGTCACCCTGCCGCGCGGTCAAATACTCCAACTGATCGTTGCGGCCAACCGCTCAAGGTTGGATTGTGTGAGCTGAAGCTGCACAGGGCTAATCGCAGCGCGGCGCTATCCCTGATCTACGATCTTGATTTGACGATAAGAGCGTTCCTTGCGCACCATCTCGTACGATTCGATGTAGGCCATCCCAAGAAGGTATCCCAGCAAGTGCAGTTTGTGAGAGGCTGCCACCAGATGCAGTTCTTTGAGATTGGCATTGATGAAGGCAAGTGCCTCGCCACGGTTGGTAACCAGTCCCTTCTTTTTCATAGCACGAACCCTGCTGCCACAATTGACCCCACCTTGATTGAGCGCGATTTTATCAGTTCAGATGCTTTCCGACGCAGGCTTCGACCGGCATATCCATGCCGATGTCGAGGATCGGCGCGCTATGCGTAAGCCAGCCAACAGAAATGAGGTCGACCCCCGTTGCCGCTATGGCTGGTGCCGTTGCCGGCGTTATGCGCCCCGAGGCCTCGGTGGTCGCGCGGCCGTCGACCATTGCGACCGCCCGGGTGAGTTGCTTGACCGACATATTGTCCAGCAGGATGGCGTCGACCCCGGCGCTTAGCGCGATTTCCAATTGGTCCAGGGTGTCGACCTCAACTTCGACCTTGACCATATGTCCGACGGCAGCGCGCGCGCGCTCGATGGCCGTGCGGATGTCGCCAGCAATGGCGATGTGATTGTCCTTGATGAGCACCGCATCATCGAGCCCGAAGCGATGGTTGGCGCCGCCGCCGGCACGCACGGCGTATTTTTCCAGCGCGCGCAGGCCGGGCGTTGTCTTTCGCGTGCACACGATCCTTGCTTTTTGTCCACGCACCGCCTCGACGATCTCGGCCGTTGCCGTCGCAATGCCGCTGAGATGGCAGAGAAAATTGAGCGCTGTACGCTCGGCCGCAAGCATGCCACGCGCCGGTCCACTCACCGTAGCAATGGTCTCACCCGCCGCGACCCTGCTGCCGTCCAGACGTCCAAAATTTATGTCGATCGACGGATCAACAAGCATGAAAGCGTAGGCTACCAGATCAAGACCGGCAACAACGCCAGACTGCCTGGCTCTGAACGCAAAAGTGGCCTTGCAGTCAAAAGGCACAATCGCGTCGCTCGTAAGATCGCCGGCTTTGCCGAGATCCTCCAGAAGAGCGCTACGCACGATCGGTTCGATTACGATACCGGGAAGAGGTGGAGGTGACGTCATCAGGCACTCCTTTCCGCGGGCCGCAGACTAAGTTCGGCCGCAACCGTCATTGCTGAGGCGAGGGTCAAGCGTGAAGACCGGGCCTGCGCCCTGCGTGTGGGGAAGTCCGACCTGTAATGCGAGCCGCGGCTTTCCTCGCGTCGAAGCGCTGCAATAGCGATCATCAGCGCGATCAAAGCAGGATCGGAAGCGGCAGTGTTGCGTACCGCCATCGGCAGCAGCGTTTCCACGGTGTCGGATAGTGCTTGCCCGTCCCGGATAACACCGAGCCCATTGGAGACTGCGTGGCGAACTGAGGAGGGGTCCGGTCGCGGGGGTGCCGTGGCGACAAGCCTTGGCCACTGCCAGCCCGCAGGAGCGGCAGCTACGCTTTGCGCGACCCACAACGAGGTCGTCACGGCCTCGGTCAGCGAGTTGCTGGCAAGCCGGTTGGCGCCGTGCAGACCGGTGCCGGCAACCTCACCGCAAGCCCACAAACCCGGCACCGTGCTGCGGCCCGCGGCATCCACGGCCACGCCGCCCATGTGATAATGTGCCGCCGGGCGAACCGGAATCGGCTCAACGGCAGGATCGATTCCGGCGTCGCGGCAAAGCCGGGCAACAGCCGGGAAGCGCTTGGCGAATCGGGGGCCAAGGGACTGCCGGGCGTCAAGGTAAACACGATGTCCGGTGGCAAGCTGGTGCCACACAGCCCGGGCCACAACATCGCGCGATGCGAGTTCGCCGCCAGGCGTGTCGCACAAAAAGCGGTGCCCACGTTCATTGATCAGCACTGCGCCTTCGCCGCGGACCGCTTCGCTCACCAACGGCATGGGCCACTGCGAAACGTCGAGCGCTGTCGGGTGGAACTGGATGAATTCGAGATCGGCGAGCTCCGCGCCGGCGCAGGCGGCGAGCGCCAGGCCATGTCCGAATGAGCCAGGCGGGTTTGTCGTGTCTCTGAACAGGGCGCCGATACCGCCGCTCGCAAGAACCACGCGGCGGGTCGGAAAGACAATCGCCTGTCCACCTTTTGCCGCCAGCACGCCGCTGACGGCACCATTTTCCACAATGAGCCGGCGGGCTTCCATGCCTTCCAGAATTGTGATCGAGGGCATTCGCCTCACAGCAATGATGAGCGCGCGTACAAGCTCGCGGCCCGTAGAGTCACCCCCGGCATGGACGATCCGGCGACGGGAATGCGCTGCCTCGAGCCCGAGCCGCAGTGTCCCGTCCCACGAGCAGTCGAAGGCGACGCCCAAGTCCATCAAATTCTCGATGGCTCGGTCTGCCGCATTCAAAACGCGTCTGACCACACTTTCGTCGCAGAGGCCATCACCTGCAGCAAGCGTGTCTGCAAGATGGAGGTCTGGACTGTCGTCAGCGCCGAGGCTTGCCGCCAGCCCGCCTTGCGCGAGTGTGCTGGAGGCTTCGGTCCCGAGCCGCGTCGGGGACAAAAGGTAAACGGGATGCGGCGCCAGATGAAGCGCGGTCATCAGCCCGGCAACGCCAGCTCCGATGATCACGGGCGCTCCCCTGATGTCGCCGACCTCTGGCGTCATACGGCAAGCATCCGCTCGACCGCACGCCTGGCCCGATCAACCACTCGAGCATCGATGGTCACGATGTGGCGGGTTTCTTGCAGCGCCGTGCGAATGTTGGCGAGCGTGATACGCTTCATGTGCGGACAGAGATTGCAGGGGCGCACGAACTCGACGTCGGGGTGCTCGATGGCGACGTTGTCGCTCATCGAGCATTCGGTCATCAACACGACGCGCGCAGGCTTGTGCCGTCCGACATAGTCCGACATCGCCGCGGTCGAGCCGGCGAAATCCGCAACCGCGACAACTTCCGGCGGGCATTCGGGATGGGCAAGCACGGTAACGCCAGGATAGGCATCGCGCAGCTCGCGAATGTCGGCTGGCGTGAAGCGCTCATGCACTTCGCAATGACCGTTCCAGGCGATGATCTCGACCGAAGTCTGTGCCGCGATATTCCTGGCCAGGTATTCGTCGGGCAGCATGATCACCCGCTGCACGCCAAGCGACTCCACCACAGCCAACGCGTTGCCGGAGGTGCAGCAGATGTCCGACTCGGCCTTCACGGCAGCGGACGTGTTGACGTAGGTCACGACCGGCACACCAGGGTAGCGTTGCCGCATCAGCCGCACGTCGTCCGCCGTGATCGAGTCCGCCAGCGAGCAGCCGGCGCCGAGATCCGGAATGAGCACCGTCTTGTCCGGATTGAGGAGCTTCGCCGTCTCAGCCATGAAATGCACGCCGGCGAGCACGATGATGTCCGCATCGACGGTCATTGCCTTGCGGGCCAGCGCCAGGCTGTCGCCGACGATATCGGCGACGCAGTGGAAAATCTCGGGGGTTTGATAGTTGTGGGCCAGGATGACGGCGTTGCGCTCGCGCTTTAGCGCCAGAATGGCGTCGATGTCGTCGCTGAAAGCCGCCCATTCCACTGGGGGGATGATGCGCTGGACGCGCTGATACAGGGACGCGGCCGAAGGTATCGTCCCGCTCACCGGCGCCTCCCGTTTATAATCCATTCGACTATAAGGGATATATATCTAGGTTGACTATAAGAGTGTCAACCCCGGGCCAGAGGCAATTTTGTCCCCGCCACGGCTGTTTCGTCCAGCACGGCATGGCGGAACTGATAGAGCTTGGCCGGGCGGCCGCCCGTATCCAGGGACGTCTCGCCAGTCTCCTCGACCAGTTCTTGCTGCTCGATGAGCCGGCGAAAGTTGGGCTTGTTGATCAGCCGGCCGGCCAGGGCTTCCACCGTCCGTTGCAGCTGCAGCAGCGTAAACACCGGCGGCATCAGCTCGAAGACGACTGGCCGGTATTTGATCTTCGAGCGCAAGCGCGCAAGGGCCGTCGCCAGGATGCGGCGATGGTCGGCAACCATCGTTGTCCCGGCTGTTGAGTCGGATGCGATCGACCGTTCGTCGCGGGTGGCCTCTGCCACCAGACCCGCCTCGTAAAGCAGCTCATAGCGCTGGAGCGCCAACTCTTCATTCCAGGGCCGGTCCTCGAACGCGAAAGCAATGGCAGCCCGCCGCCGTCGTTCACGGGCAATCGCAGCCTCCTCAACTGCAGCCGCCCAGGCAAGCAAACGCGGCTTCAGAACATCCGCAATCAGTTTCGGTGTTCCGAGGCGGTGGTCCTCCCAAGGAAAATAATCGTACCAGCTCCGCCAGGCGCAGGCGGATGCGCCGGTGGCATGTTCTTTCCGGGTCAAAGCGAGATAGCTGATGGAAATGACGCGCTGCTGGCGCCCGTCGGCGCGGTCGCGATCAGCGAACGTATAGAGCTGCTCGATATAGCCGAGGGGATGACCAGTCTGCTGCTCGACCCACGCCCTTAGACCTGACTGCAGCGATCGATGCTCCAGCACGAACGGCCCCGAGGGTAGGCAATCCGCCTCCCCGATGGTGAGGACCGCTGGTTCACCGTCATTGACGGACACGACAACGGCAATCAGCTCCGCTTCGACGTGCTTGGCCTTTGCGGCGGCCCTACCGTTGCGTGTTGCTTTTGGGCGGTCGTCCATGGTTGCCTGGGTTGGGCAGAGTTCCGTGAGATGCTTCTCAATCGATTTAACTAGGGTGTAGCAGCCCCTTTGGCCTGTCAACACCACACTCTCCGTAAAGGCCTAGACCTTCGGTCTACACAAAGAGTGTCGCAAACGCGAAGCCGCTCGGCAGTGACGCAAGGGAAGTGGACTGGGCGCGAGATTAAGAGCCCGCTTTCGCACTCGTGCTCATTCGAAGCGGCGTCGCAGCTCGCGGAATAAATAGTCAGCAAATTATTGTGCACTGCAATTTCTTCTTCGCATCTGCACAAATTTGTGGCAGATGGCTTCGGGTTGACGTCACGTGAGGGAAGTCGGTGAGCGCAACGCGAGCAATCAGGGCCTTGACCCCACCGGACATTGCGACACGCAAGGGTGGGACGCCGCTGGTCTGTCTGACTGCCTATACAACGCCCATTGCACAACTGGTCGATCCTCACTGCGATGTCGTGCTTGTCGGTGACAGCGTCGGCATGGTGCTTCACGGGTTGCCTTCGACGCTCAGCGTCACGCTCGAAATGATGATCCTGCACGGCCAGGCGGTGCGGCGGGGCCTCGAACGGGCGCTGATGGTCGTCGACATGCCGTTCGGCTCCTATGAGGAAAGTCCTGAACAGGCTTTTCGCAATGCTGCCCGCCTGATCGCTCAGACAGGCTGCGCGGCGGTCAAGCTCGAAGGCGGCGAAAGCATGGCCGCGACGATACGCTTCCTTGCTGCGCGTGGCGTGCCGGTGATGGCTCATGTCGGCCTGACGCCGCAGGCGGTGAATGCACTCGGCGGCTACCGCGTCCAGGGGCGGGGCGACGATGCCGATCGTATCCAGCGTGATGCGGTCGCGGTGGCCGAAGCAGGCGCCTTCGCGGTCGTGCTGGAGAAGACACCTGAAGCCCTGGCGCGGCGGATCACTCAGGAGATCGCGATCCCGACCATCGGCATTGGCGCCTCGCCGGCCTGCGACGGCCAGATCCTCGTCGTTGACGACATGCTGGGCCTGTTCGGCGCCTTTCGTCCAAAATTCGTCAAGCGATACGCCGAGCTGGGCGAGTCGGCTTCCGCAGCCATCTCGGCCTACTCGCACGACGTTCGTGAGCGCCGCTTTCCAGCGGCAGAACACGTGTTCGGCGACGAGCCGAAGACCTGAAAAGAGGAGATCCAAGGTGGGCATTCCCATTCTTCGGACAGTTGCTGAACTGCGCAGCATCGTGGCCGTGTGGCGCCGGGATGGTTTGAAAGTGGCGGTCGTACCGACCATGGGCGCTCTCCACGAGGGTCACCTCAGCCTTGTGCGTGCCGCGCTCGCAAAGGCCGATCGGGTGATCGTCACGCTCTTTGTCAACCCCAAGCAGTTCAACAGCCCGGCGGATCTGATCGCCTATCCGCGCACCGAGTATGACGATGCCGTCAAACTGGCGCCGCTCGGCGCCCACATCCTCTACGCCCCGGACGCCGCGGATGTGTATCCGCAAGGCTTTGCCACGACGGTCTCGGTGAGCGCGGTGAGCGAAGGGCTTTGCGGCGCGTTCCGGCCCGGTCATTTCGACGGGGTGGCGACCGTCGTCACCAAGCTTTTTCTACAGACCGGTGCCGATATGGCATTCTTCGGCGAAAAGGATTTCCAGCAACTGCACGTGGTGCGGCGGCTTGTTCGCGATCTCGACATCCCGATCGACATCATCGCGAGCCCGACGGTTCGCGAAGACGATGGCCTGGCGATGTCGTCGCGCAACGCACGGCTGTCGGCGGCCGAACGGAGCGCAGCACCCCGCCTGGCCGAAATCCTGTTTGAGACAGCCCGACGGCTGGACCGCGACCACTGCATCGATCGCGTGCTCGTTGAAGCACGACAGGCCATCCTTGCTGCGGGATTTTCGCAGGTCGAGTATCTTGACCTGCGCGCGGACGAGGACGTAGCCATCATCGCCGCCCCGAACCGACCGGCGCGACTGCTCGTCGCCGCCTGGCTTGGCCAGACGCGGCTCATCGACAATGTCGAGGTCTGGTCGCCACGAGGCAGGGTCGAAGGTTTCGTGGAGGCCGCGGCCGCCGCGTAAGGTATCCTTTTTTGCTCGAGGCACAATAGGAGCGCCTGCAAGCTGGTCACGAACAGAATACCCTGGCAGCCACCGGCGGAACGATCTTACGCACCACGTGGGGTCTGACTAGCTGCGCCCTTGAAGTAGGCTCCCACCACCAGAGCGTCTCGCTGCAAAACAGGCCGCACCGTTGACTTGTTGGTGTAATCCAGAAAGCCGACTACATGCGGCAATCAGTGACCGCCACGGGGGGCTTCCCTGATCCGAATTGCCCGTGAGTTTTTTTGGGATCGGCCAAGTCGATCAGGGTGTCCCAGCGGCGAACCGTGAAAAATCGAAGGTATTCACATAATCGCGAAATGCCACTTGCGCCTTGGAATGGTTCTTCAGGTGCGGGAAAATGAGCATCATTTCATAGGGTGGGATTTCCCAGTCCGGCAGTACCTCTACAAGCCGGCCGACGGCCAGGGAAGGTTGGCACACATAAGCGGGCAGGAGTGCAACCCCTTCTCCGGCGATGCAGGATTGCAATAGGAATCCCATTGAATCCGAGGTCGCGGCAGGCGGTGGCCGTAGAACGAGCGGTGTGTCGTCCGACGAGAATACCCATTCGGGTTGCGCATCATGCACCAGACAGCGCCGCCGGAGCAGATCGGTCGGTTCCCGAAGAGGAATGCCACTTGCCAGAAATGCTGGCGCGGCCACAAGCACCCGTTTTATGGAGGAGATACGCCGAATGATTATGTCCTGACCTGTGGTTGTGCCAACGCGAAAGGCGAAATCAACCCGCTCGCGGATGATGTTGAGATGCCGGTTTGTGGCGATCAACTCGATGGCGATGCCGGGAAACTGGGTAGTAAATCCGTGTAGAAAGCTCGGCATGAAATACGTCGCTGTCACCTCCGGGCAGGTGATCTTCAGCTTCCCGACAGGCTGTTCCCTCAGATTGGTCATCGCCATATTCGCGGCCGAAACCTGTGCACGAACGCGGCGACAGTATTCGAGATAGACTTGACCGCTGCCGGTGAGGCTTACGTGCCGGGTGGAACGATTGAGGAGCCGCAGTCCCAAACGTGCCTCCAGTTGGGCGATACGCTGGCTGACCGTAGACTTAGGCATCCCAATCCGCTCCCCGGCGCGCGTAAAGCTGCCCGTTTCAGCGACTTCGGCCAGAAGTATCATGTCGTCCACGCTATCCAAGCGACGCATCCCTGTTGGTGTTCTTGGCGATTGTACAATGACACGGACAGTGTGTCCGTGCGATCGGAATTGTTGGAACGCTCTCGGCTGTGTAGCGTGGAAGTGGTAGCGAAAAGGGAAGGTGGACATGTCGATCCGTCAGACGACCATCGGGACCGACAGAGTAGGCATGGCCGTGGCGGCGATGATCTTGACTGATCTGACGCTTTCGATCGCAGATGCGATCATCAAGATCACGATCTCGGACATGCCACTGTCGCAATTCATCTTCTTGCGGTCCTGCGTCACCATCCCCTTGTTGATCTTTATGATGAAATGGAGGTTGCCTCGGGTATCGCTGAGCCCAGCTCGACCTGGCTGGGCCACGGTTCGAAGCAGCCTGCTTCTGTCCAGTCTGCTGATCTACTACGCTTCGCTTTCGCGCCTCGATTTCTCGATAGCGGCCGCGGTCTATTATACGATCCCGCTGTTCATTACCCTATTCTCGGCACTCTGGGTCCGCGAGCCTGTCGGCCTGCAAGGTTGGCTCGGAGTTGCGCTCGGGTTTGTGGGGGTACTACTCATGCTGAAGCCGCAGGCCGGCGACATCAGTATCCACACCCTCATGCCACTGGCGGCTGCCATTCTCTATGCCCTGGCGATGGTGCTGACGCGGACCAGGACCCGTGCTGAAAACCCGTTCGTTCTGGCACTCACATTCAATCTGATCGCGATCATTGTGGCAGGTGGGGCAAGCCTGGCGGCAATAATTGCTGGCAGCGATGGCGGGCAGAGTCTGACGATAGGCGAGTGGGTACCGATAGGCTGGAGCCAATGGGGGCTGATGGTGCTGCTAAGTATCACAATGTTGATCGGCAGCGTCGGCACTGCTGTCGCGTACCAGTGGGCACCGTCGGCCATGATCTCAACCTGCGACTTCTCCTATCTGGCATTTGCGGTGTTGTGGGGCGTCCTACTGTTCTCGGAACGTCTGGACGGCGCTTCCATGCTCGGCATAGGTCTCATCGCACTCGCCGGCATCATCGTCATTCGACGTTAGCCGGACTGGAGCACCCAGTTCAGCGATCTTCGGTTGGAACGGTCGCTGCTGGCACCGCTGCACCTGCACCGACGACGGTGCAACGAACGCGCCGAGGTGCGCCCAAAGCCAGACTCACAATTGATTGCAGGCGGTTTGCCTGAAGGTGCTGCGGGGTGAAGCTCATTCCACCGCCGCCCGAGGCGCGTTTGTGACGGCCGCGCGCGAAGCAGACATTTTGCCAGGCGATTGGTGGATGCCGGGAGCCCGCGCCAGACTGTTCCAGGAGTATCTTCCGACCGACATTCGCTGTTCCTTATGGTGCAGGATGACAGCTGACCGCTCTTTTCCTACTAGGCAAACATCAACGCCCAGAGAGCCGTTCGCCGTCACTTCTTGCAAGCGCACTAGTCATTGCCCCTAGACGCCAATCACGAGTGCGCCGCCGGTAAGCCCGGCGCCGGCCGCGGCCAGCAGAAGCCTTTCGCCTGCCAAAAACGGCTTGGCCTGATGGGAGAGGGACAGCGACAGCGCAATTGTCGCGGCAGAGGAATTGCCGAACTCCGCAATGCTTCTCACCACCTTCTCAGGGGGAATATCGAGTTTGTCGGCCACGGCATCGAGAATGCGGGCGTTGGCCTGGTGTGGAACAAACCGATCCACGGCCTGAGCTGAAACGTTCGCAACTTCCAGCGCCTCGGCCGAACACCGCGCCATCATCTCGACGGCCTTGGCGAACACGGCGCGTCCGTCGGCGATCGTCATGCGGGTTTCGGTTATGTCGAAATCTCCGGCAAAGGGCCGGCTGCTGCCGCCCGCCGGGATCTGAATCAGGCCATAACCCGATCCGTCGGAATCCAGCGAAGCGCCGAGGACACCGTGATGCGGGTCGGACGAGGGGACCAGCAAGAGCGCGCCCGCGGCATCGGCGAACAGCACCGCGCTGGCGCGTTCGGCCGGGTTGATGCGGCGGCTCAGAATGTTGGCGGCGATGACCAGCGCCGGCTTGCCGTGGGTGCGCACGAAGGCCTCGGCGAAAGTAAGCGCATAAACGAAACCGGCGCAGGCGCCGGCAAGATCGACCGCGCCGGCATGAGCAAGGCCCAAACGGTGCGCGATTAGCGGCGCACTTGGCGGCAGCAGATGATCGGGCGTTGATGTTGCCAGAAGCAGCAGGCCGATCGCGGCCCGGTCGATGCCGGCCATGTCCAGCGCCATATCTCCCGCTTTCCCGGCCAGGCCCGACAAGGTGTCGGAAGGCTCGGCCCAGCGGCGTGACCGGATGCCAGTCCGCCTCTCGATCCAGCCGGCCTCCAGGCCAAGCGAGGCCTCGATCTCGGCATTCGGCACGATCCGCGCCGGCGCGTGGTGGCCGAGACCGATGATCTTCGCGCCTCGGATCATCCGGCTTGCCCAACAAGGTCGGCGGCCTCGTCGATCGCATCATGCAAGCGACCAAGCTCGCTGGCGCTTACGCAGTAGGGCGGCAGGAGATAAATTACATTGCCGAGCGGGCGTACCAGGAGATCGCGCTCAAGGAAGAAAGCGCGCAGCTTCGGGCCGACCTCAGCCAGGTAGCCGGAGTTGGCAACCGCCAGTTCGAAGGCGGCAATCGTGCCGGTCACCCGGACGTCGACGAAGCGGGGATCGCCTGCAAAGCGGCGAGCCCCTTCGGCCTGCAGTCGCGAGAGGGTTGTGACGCGCTCCATGACCGGCTCGTCGCGCCAGACTGCGATGTTGGCAAGTGCGGCCGCGCAGGCGATCGGATTGGCGGTATAGGAGCTCGAATGAAAGAAGGTGCGGCTGCGATCCGGCGAATAGTAGGCCCGAAAGATGGCGTCAGTGGCGAGCGTGGCGGCAAGCGGGATCGCGCCGCCGGTCAGCCCTTTCGACGTGCACAATATGTCGGGCGCAATACGTGCCTGCTCGCAGGCAAACAGCGTACCGGTCCGTCCCCAGCCAGTCATCACCTCATCGGCAATGAACAGCGTCCCGGAGGCCTCGGCAACACGTTTCAATTCGGCCAGGATGCTTGGCGAATACATCCGCATGCCGCCGGCGCCCAGGACCAGCGGTTCGACGATCAGGGCCGCCGCCTTGCGATCAAGGCTGAAGGCCTCGAAGGCGTCGAGGGTTTCCTGCTCGCGGCCCGCGGCAGGGAAAGGGATGGTATCGACGTCAAAGAGCAGGGGTTCGTAGGCGGCGTTGAAGACGCCGCGGGCGCCGACGCTCATCGTCCCGATCGTGTCGCCGTGATAGCTCGATTCCATCACAACGACACGCGAGCGCGGCGCGCCGATGTTGCGGAAATAGCCGAGCGCCATTTTGAGCGCCACTTCAACACTGGTCGAGCCGCTGTCGGAATAGAAGACCCAGTCCAGACCCTTCGGCGCCAGGCCGATGAGCGCGCTCGCCAGTTCCTCGGCCGGCGCGTGGGTGAGACCTGCGAATATGATCTGGTCGAGCGTTTCGGCAGTTGAGCGGATTGCCTCGACGATCGCCGGATGGCGATGGCCGTGGGTCACCACCCACCATGAGGCTATCGCGTCGAGAATGCGCCTTCCGCCATCCGTCTGCAGGTATGCGCCTTCGGTCCGAACGATCTTCGGCAGAGCCGGTTCGACGGCGTGCTGGGTAAAGGGATGCCAGACGGCTGAGCGGCTCATACGCTGGCCTGCTGAAAAGGCACCATGTCGAAATGCGCTGCCATAGCCGACAGGAGAGTGTCGGGCGCCAGCGGATCGAGGAAAGGCAAGCGGCCAAGCACACGCACCTTGCCGATCGCAGCGATCGTGCATTCAGTGTCGGGCATAGGGCCACCAATAAACGCTATGCCCAAAAGCGGAATGTCGCGGCGGCGCAGCGCCTCGATCGACAGAAGCGTGTGGTTGATCGTGCCGAGCGCCGTGCGCGCACAAAGCACGACCGGCGCGCGCCAGCGGGCGAACATGTCAATGAACAGGAAGTTGCGCGTGAGCGGCACCATGAGACCGCCAGCTCCCTCGACGATCAGCGGGCGCGCCATTACGGGCAGAACGAGGCGGTCGGGATCGATCAAAACGCCATCGAGTTCGGCAGCGCGATGCGGCGAGAGCGGTCGCACGAGCCGCCAGGCTTCCGGGACGATCCGCTCTGGGGGCAGCTCAGCAAGCCTCGCTACCGTCTGGGTATCGGTTTCGCCGTCGAGCCCCGACTGCACCGGTTTCCAGTAGGCGCCATTGAGCAGGCCAGCCAGACCGGCCGCAACAACCGTCTTGCCGATGCCGGTGTCCGTGCCGGTGATGACGAAGGTTTGGCTCATGCCGCCATTCGCTCCCATTCCTCTGCCAGTGCCTTGATCATCGCTGCAACGTCGGCCTGGCCGACATTGAGTGTCAGCGAAATCCTGAGCCGAGCCGTGCCCTCGGGCACCGTCGGCGGGCGGATGCCGCGCACGTCGAAGCCGCGCGCCTGCAGCGCGCTGGCGAGCGCCATGGCGCGGGCGTTTTCGCCGACGATGACCGGCAGGATCTGCGAGCCGCTCGGCGCGACCCCGCAGCAGGCTTCGATCTCCCGGCCGGCGAAGGCGACGAGTGCTGCAAGCCGCTCGCGGCGCTCGGGTTCGTCATGCAGGACGGCGAGCGCCTCGGTTGCAGCCACCGCCATCAGCGGCGAAGGGGCGGTGGCATAGATAAAAGGCCGGCAACGATTGATGAGGTAGTCGCCGATGACCTTGGGTCCGGTCACCAGCGCGCCGGAGGCGCCAAGCGCCTTGCCGCAAGTGTGCAACACGACGACATTGTCGCGGCCTTCGAGATCGTGCGCTAGGCCGCGTCCATCGGGTCCATAGACGCCGGTGGCATGCGCCTCGTCGATCAGCAGAAAAGCGTGGTGACGGTCGGCAAGTGCCGCCAGATCGGCAAGGGGCGCGCGGTCGCCGTCCATGGAATAGAGGCTCTCGACCACGATCCAGGGGCGACCCGTGCCGCCCAAACGCCGCCACGCCAAAATGGCGTCTTCGAAGGCGCCGACGTCGTTGTGGGATGCCTCCACGGATGAAGCGCGGCCGGCCCGCGCGCCCTCATGGGCACTGGCATGGATGAGTGCGTCTAGGACGACGAGGTCGCCCTTTTGCGGAAGTGTGGTCAGGACGGCGAAATTGGCGAGGTAGCCCCCGCTGAAGAAAAGCGCACGTTCGGCGCCGAAGAAGCGCGCCGCTTCGGCTTCTAGCGTCTCGTGCTCCGGTGTATTGCCGCGCAAGAGGCGAGACCCCGTGGCGCCGACCGGCGTGCCGGCTGCGAGTGCTGCTGCGACGGCTTTGGCCAGGTGCGGCGAGGCTGCAAGTCCGAGATAATCATTGGAGGCGAAATCAAGGCCAGCCCGCGGCGACAGCGCGCGCAACCGGTTCTTGCGCGCGAGCCCATTTAGCGTCGTCTCGTAACGGTCGAGCAAGCCCCCTGCGCTCACAAGCTGGAAAGCTCCATTGGTTCAATACCGAGCTTGCGAAAGAGCGCAGTGTCCTTATCCTCACTCGGGTTGTCCGCCGTGAGCAGCGTATCGCCGACAAACACGGAATTGGCGCCGGCAAAAAAGCATAGCGCCTGCATTTCCTCGCTCATTGCCGTGCGGCCGGCCGACAAGCGAACATGGGATTGCGGCATCAGGATACGGGCAAGCGCAATAGTGCGCACGAATTCGATCGGCTCTATTGGCCGCTCATGACCAAGGGGTGTGCCTTCAATCGGGATCAGCATGTTGATCGGGACGCTGTCGGGCGGCTCCGGCAGATTGGCGAGCGTCACCAGCATGTCCACGCGGTCGACCGGTTCCTCGCCCATGCCGACGATGCCACCGCAGCAGACTTTGATGCCGCTATCGCGAACATTGTCCAATGTTTCGAGCCGGTCAGTGAACGAGCGCGTCGTGATGACTTCGCCGTAATAGCGCTCGGACGTATCGATGTTGTGATTGTAGTAGTCGAGCCCCGCTGTCTTTAGCTGCTGCGCCTGCTCAACATTGAGCATCCCTAATGTCATGCAGGTTTCCATGCCGAGCGCCTTGACGCCTTCGACCATGGCGACCACGACCTCCATGTCGCGCGCCTTGGGGCTGCGCCACGCCGCGCCCATGCAATAGCGCGTCGCACCCGCATCGCGCGCCTTGCGGGCTTCCTCGATGACGCGTTCGACCGCCATTAGCTTCGAGGCCTTCAGTCCGGAATTGTGGTGCGCGGACTGGCTGCAATACCCACAATCCTCGGGGCAGCCGCCGGTCTTGATGCTCAGCAGCCGGCTGAGCTGAACGCGGTTGGGATCAAAGTTCGCACGGTGGACGCAATGTGCGCGAAACAGCAGTTCGTTGAAGGGAGACTCGTAGAGGGCGCGAGCTTCGGCTTGGCTCCACAGGCGGCGGCTTCTGGCAGCTCCCCTATCTGCGGTCGAACCTTGCATGGGCGAAACAAGCGTCATGATTTCCCCTATCCGTGAGCAGGCCCGCGCTGTTTACAGGACGCGACGGGTTTTTCCAGCCGAAATCTGAAATTCACTGCGGGTCAAAATGTCATTTCCCTCGCGGCCAGCATAATGGGCCCAAGAACCGACCGAGGCGTGGTGTCGGCAGGACGCGGGCGCATTTGCTCGACCTGGCCTTGAGGACCGCGCGGGTTCGGCTCCTCGCCGGTGTGTCCAGAACAATCCTAATCAAGCTGGTAACATGTCATTCAGCCGGACTGTCTATAGCAACACTATGACGCCGCGCAGCAAACGGATTCTGGGCAAATCTACAGTCGTGACGATAATTGCAGTCGTCGCGACTTTCGGGCTGTCGTTCACGGCAAGACTTGGCCTGCAGATGCCGATCGACTGGCTGAGTTGGGTGGAATGCACCGTCATCCCCATCCTGATCGGAATGCCCGTTAGCGCCTTTATCTTCACCCAGGGGGAAACGATTCAGGAAACATGTGACAAGTTGGAGAAATCATACACAGCCCTGAGAGAGGCGCACGACAGGCTCACCTTCGTATCCAGTCACGACCCGATGACAGGCCTTCTCAGTCGCGGTGAATTTATCGCAAGAATGGACAGAAAGCGTGACGAAGGTGAATGCGACACACTGCTCCTGATCGATCCGGATCACTTCTCCTTGATCAACGACCAACACGGCCATTCCAAAGGTGACGAGGCTTTGGTTCGAATTGCAAAGGCGCTCGTTTATCTGACACGCCCGGGAGACTCGATCGGTCGTCTTGGCGGAGAAGAGTTTGGTGTGTTGTTACGCAGCGCGCGTAAAGAACAGGCAGCTACCATCGCGGAAAACATACGCCGTCTTGTCGAGGCGGGTCCGATGGCGAAAGGCCAACAGGACGGCGTGAAAGTGACTGTCAGCATCGGCGGCGCGGAAATCTCTCCCGATGCAGATGCTCAAGACGTCCTTCGCACCGCCGGACGATGCCTTTTTGAAGCGAAACAGCGTGGGCGAAATCGTGTTTCGTTCGACTATGAAGCAACCAGGTTGCGGGCCGTGACGCCATAACCCAGCTTAGGCCCAGCCTGACGCGGGCAGAACATTGCCCGAAACCGGCCTGCCTTCGGCCTGCCCATTCGCACGACCAGCCCCAGCCACCTCACAAGCCGCACAGCCTTGCGGACCGTTTTCCTGTAGACAGCATTGTTGGAGCCGTCTCCCAAGTGACACAAAAAAGCCCGCTCCATTGTCTGGAGCAGGCCTTTATGTGCGGTACTCAGAACCTTGCCGCTGCGCGAAAGATAGAAGCGAATGGTAAACACCGACTGAAGGTCGATGCCGTTTTGATGGCCTTTGAGCTCCGGCCCTGCCAGCCGACAAATGCTGGCGAGTTGACAGCTTGCTCAATGCAGGCCGAACTCGCGCAATCCTCCTCTCGCGATAGCGCACAAACCGGCTTTCACCTAACTTGAGTTCGTGGGGAACGATGACCATGGATCGGCAGCCACTCCCTGCTTTCCATCCAGCTCCGCCACGCGGCAAGCTGGATTGATCTTAGGTTCGGTTGACAGCCGCTCATTGGCCGACGCACCCGGCGTATGGCTGCCCAGCAATTGCGCAGGGTCGCGGTGTTGTCTTAACTGACCGGTCGTGACGCCCATCCGAACAATGTTGCAATTGTTTCCTTGCTGCGTCTAATTTCAATGCCTTGATATGAACCGGCCTGGCACAACGGCCAGGCCACAATGCAATTGTTACGAAGGAATGCGTAGATATGGCGACCGGGACCGTGAAGTGGTTCAACAGCACCAAGGGATTTGGATTTATCCAGCCCGACAATGGAGGCCAGGACGTTTTCGTCCACATTTCCGCTGTCGAACGCGCGGGTATGTCGACCCTCGCTGACGGCCAGAAGATCAATTTTGAGATCGAGCAGGACCGCCGAACCGGCAAGTCCTCTGCGGGCAATCTCAGCAAAGCCGGCTGATTTTCTCCTTCATCCCGGCAGGCCCAACCGCAAAGCCGGGGCAGCAGATTGCTGCCCCGGCTTGCGAATTCCTTATGAAATAGCTTTTTTAAGGGAAGGCGGCGTTGGCCCCGCCTTTTCATATTCCGGGCAGATGCAGATTATGCCGATGGCAGATGCGCGCTCCAGCACGAATCTAGTTGCCGAAACTAAGCTGCGACCTTCTTGCGCGTCCGCTTCGCCGGCAGCGGCGGCTCTGCTGCTGAGACGCTACCGCTTGTGCCTAGGGCCTCGTACACCTGGCCGATCAGGGCAGGGAGGTCGCCCACCGGGACCGGATTGCTGGAGACGTAGGCTGAGACGACATCTGCGGCGCGAAAAATTTTCGGCCAAGTGTTGGTGCTAGTGTCGGTTGTCGCTGAAAGCAATGAATGTGTCGGCAGTTGTTGCAATGTTCGTCCGGCTAGGGCTGCCTCCCCCGTCGTGCACAAGCTGACCGGCTCGCCGTTGGCGGCCACGTCACCGGCTTTGGCACTCCGATCCTCCGTGCAATTTTTCAAAATGGAAGTGCTGCAGTATATCTTTTGCGCTGTCCCATGAAGCGTTCAATGTCCCGCTTACGAAGCCTCGCATCAGGGATTGAGTGATCAGGTTTCTGCGTAGGATCCAGTGAAATGGGCAACCATGCTCTACTTGATCTGCGCCTTCCCCTTGGTTCCGCTATGATTCGATAGGAAAAACGGGAAAATGCCAAGTTCCGAGTCCCCATTTTCAACGCCGACTTAGGCGGATCCGGTCGGCGGTCAACAACGATTATGGTGATCGCCAGCATGTTTCGTGTTCAGATGGCCACCGCCGGCCGCAAGGTCAGAAAAGGAGTTCCCTGATTATTCTGTCAGTTGGCGGTTTCGCAGCAACATACGCACATAGTCATGACGTGAGTTTGGGGGCTTCCAAGCGCCGATTTGGCCGGTTAGGGTTTGCCGGGGGGTGAACAACCGGATTACGAGCGGGATCATGCTGGAAAAACTGCGCGCCTATTGGGGTTTTAACCCCACCGGCAATAGGAACGTCGCTCTGGTCGAAGACTTTCTGAAGGGCAAGCGCTTCGCCGACCTGGCGCAGGAACATGGCTTGTCGACATCCAGGGTGGGCCAAATCATCGGAAGTGCCGATCAGTTCGTGGGCGGCGGCATTCTGACCGAGGCTAAGCCGTCCAAGACCTCGCCTCGAACCGAACTCATGGCCGACTATCCCTATGTGTGGAACCTCGCCCAGATGCACAGGCTCGGCAGGGTCACGCCGCACCATTTTTTTAGGGAGTTGGGACGCGCGGGATCGCTGGAGCGGCTGATTGACGAGTTGAAGCAGTTGCCAAGCCGCACACGAACAACACATGAGTTGGCGCGCCTCGTTTGGCTAAAGGAGAAGGGCGAGAGCCCATGGCCTGCAATGAAGCCATCAAGCATTGCGATCGTGCAACCAGGCTACCCGGTCAACCATCCGGACCGCGGCCCTCAGTGCCAGCTCGCCTTGGGTCCGGCCCTCCAACAATTGGTTCAGCGAGCAGGGGAATCCGGCTGGACCGAGGACGAGATAGCCTGCGCGCTCCTCAAGTTCGCCCGCGTGCGCCTCAAGCAGGGAATATAGCCATATTGCCAAAAACAGCTATTTACCGATTTACGGGTCAAGCCGGGATGACCAGCTTTACGCTAACCGACCTCGGCAACAAGTCCAGCGAGGTGTCGAGGCGGCATACCGAGGGCCTGTCGAGAACACAAAGCGCGGCAAGCGCAAGATGTGCTCCTGACCGCTGAGCAGTTCGACCGATTGTCGGGACGAAGCGCACAGCGGGCGTATCGTGTCGAAGACCTCAAGGGAGCCGAGCGTGATGAAATTCTCGCTGGCCTGGACGCCGTCACCTTGAGGGATCGCGGAGAATGACCGAGCCTGAACACGGCCCGTCGTTCTCTATTCCTACCTGTGAGCGCGAGAATTCGATCGCGGTGAAGAATTGGCCGAAAGGCTCGGCCGATTTGCGTGATGGCAATCGTCAGAGGCAAGACTGGCCGCACGCGGCGTCCGCTTTTCCGATTACGAGTAAGACTCCGGGACCTGACGGCGTTGCGTGCAGATCTTGGATCTTGGAAACTGAAACGAAGTATCTACGATGCGCGCGCAGGATTGTGCCGGTCGACTATCCAGACTCCCCTATCGATACCTGCAAAATCCTGGAACGCGGCTTTTGCAGCTCCGATCCTAGGCGACAACGCTATCGGCGGTCAGCCCCGATCAGGCTTATGGGCCTCTCGTATTCTCGTCGGTTATGGTTATTGCCCGGATGGGGTTCTTGTGCGGATGCCACTATCGTGGCGGTCTCGTCGGTACAGGAAGAACGGTTTTTTCGCCTAGGCCTTGACGAAGCCAGCATAAGTCAGCCGCAAGTGCCGCAAGCATGAATCCGCGAGGTTTCGTGCCGAGTGACTTGGCTCCTGTGCAAAGCCCTTTTCCCGCTCTTTCGGCTTAACTCCCTTGTTCCAGCCCGGACCTTGCCGATCAACCCACTGCGGGGTCGGACTACGCAAGCGTGCCGTCGCTCACGGCTTCGCCATCGCGATGATCGCGGTCCCGGCTGGACCCGACGGGCGCCTGTCGAGCGGGGAATGGTCCCCGCGACCAAGGAGCCAAACAAATGTCGCACGAACTCAGCCTCGCTCAGAGCCACGCCTGGAACCTCGCTCGTACCCTGATGACGCCGGTCATCCTGTTCAGGGTCGATGACAACGAATACGGCGTTCTTCCTGCCGACGACCTCGACGGCGACGAGGTCGAGGCGATCTGCGAATACTGTCCATACACAGGAGGCCGGCCGGTTCATTGAACCGGCCTCTGTGCCACGGCGTGCCGCTTGCGAGCGGCAGGCCGCAAGGGAGGCTGCGCCGCGGCGAAAGCCGCGCCCTTGCGCCCTTTGCTCTTCGCGGCGGTTGGGGAGTATTCCCCCAATTGTGTGGAAGAAATAGACTTGAAGAAAGGCCGGCCGGAAGGCTGCCGGGAGAGAAAAATGGAAAAGACGGATATAGAAGCGCTGCGCGGCCGGGTCGGCTGTGCCGCGGTGCTGGAGACCGGCGGCTTCACGGTCGACTTCAAGGAAAGCACTCGCAAAGCGGTTAAATACCGTCGTGGAAACGATATCATCATCGTCATCCATGATGGCAAGGGATGGTTCGACCCGTTGTCGGATCGAAAGGGCGATGTTTATTCGCTGGTACAGCATCTGGATGGCGGCGATTTCCTGGAAGCCCTCTTGCAGGTAGCCTCGCTTGCGGGGTTCGTGCCGAGCGAGCCGGAATGGAAACGACAGTCTCGGGAGACCGAACCCGACCAGTCAGTTCCGAAGCGATGGGCGGCCCGACGCAAGCCGTGGCGCGGGTCGGCGACCTGGCGCTATCTGCGCGATGACCGGCACATTCCCGAACAGGTCATTGCGACTGCGATCGCTCAGAACGTTCTGAGGGAAGGCCCGCGCGGCAGCATGTGGGCCGCCCACAGCGACGCGGCCGGTCTCGTCACCGGCTGGGAGGAGCGCGGACCGCAATGGCGTGGCTTTGCGGCCGGAGGCGGCAAGGTGTTGTTCCGGTTGGGAACGGTAAAGGCCACCCGGATCTGCGTTAGCGAAGCGGCGATTGACGCCATGAGCCTGGCCGCGATCGAACGGATCCGGCGCGATACGCTGTATGCCAGCACCGGCGGCGGCTGGTCCCCGGCGACGGACACAGCGCTTCGCATGTTGGCGGGGAGCCCGAACAGGCGGCTTGTAGCGGCCACCGACGCCAACCCGCAGGGCGAGGCATTCGTGTCGAGGCTGCGTGAGCTTGCCGGCGACGTGGCCTGTGACTTCGAGCGGCTGAAGCCGCTCGCCGAAGACTGGAACGCGATGCTGCAGGACGCGGCATCCGCCTGACGGCGCCGATCACTCAACCGCAGCGCAGAAGCGAAGATCGCCGGCCCGGGATTTGCCATGGCCATGTCAACTCGAAACGGTGCGGCCACGAAGCCATGACAGCCGGTTCGCACCGCCAAGTTATGGAGGGCAGGGAGAAAAGAAAATCAAACCAAACCCGGCTACCGCATGCCCGCCGGTCGCGTGCAAGGGTGAAGCTTCGCCCGGCTGCGCCGGCCCTTGACCCGCCCGGGCGGAGAGGCGGCCGCAGGGGAGGGGTCATGAAGGGCTGAAGATGATGGGCATCCACGAGGATGCTGCGCGCTCAGGCCCGACGAAGGCTGAAGGAGCCCGAGGATGAACCCCTTTTTTCCCAATCGTAAAGTCTACCAGGGCATCGCCGACCGCCGGCAGATGTTTCGCATGTTCGATCGCCATGCGCAGCGCCCGGAACGAGATCACGTCGATGCCGGATCTCTTTATAGCGGGGAGTGGTTCGAAGTCGGCCCCGTCGAGCACGACTACATGCTGGAGATCCTGCCACCGCTCTGGATGCGAGGCGAGATGTTCGCGCTGCGCGAGTTCCTTACCGATAGCATTACCAGCGTCTTCTACACGCTGCGCATCGACGGCAGAACGCGTTACTTCCATGCCTATTGCGATCTGAATGTGGCGCGATCGCCTGCCAAAATGCGCGATGCTATCGTCGAGCGCGAGACCTGGCCGGTGAAGGCGATGACGCGCGAAGAGCGGCTGGAGCATATCTGGAGCGCCACGCACGACGAGTACCGTGGCTATGCCGGGGACCGCTGGCTGCCGGAGCATTGCGGCAAGCGCACGGTGCTCTGTTATGGCGGCCGGCAGGGCGCCATGCCGAAGCTGCTCGACGAGCTCACCGATGATGAGATCGCGGCGAAGCTGCCGGTGCATCTGCGCCACCTTCCCCTGGCCGTTGCCGCGTGAGGGGGATGCGATGTTCACTTTTCCCATTCTTGCAGTTCGCAAGGTCATCGAACGCGGAAAAACCGATGCCGCCATCAACGGCGGTTTTCGCAATCCCTATTATGGCCTCAAGCCCGGTCAGGGCGAGATCCCCGGCCTGTGGCTGGTTGGAGACCAAGGTGTCTACCTATTGTCGAACGGAAAACTCGCAGACGGCGAGCGCCCGCTCGTCCTCTATTCCGAAGAATGCCACCCGATCGGCAACCCCGACTGGTTTCACTACAAGCAGCGCCATTTCGGTGGCGACGACGGCATCGAATTCATCGAAGCCGAGCAACTGATCCCGCTGTTCGATCGCAACCTTCGCTGCACGCATCTCAACGTGCAACTCACCGAGACCGAAGTCTCGCTCTCGCTGATCGCCCGCTAACCCCCAGCAAACCTGCCAGCCCTTTCACGCGGACGCCAACGCCGTCCGCCCGATCGTGCTCGCCCTCAAATCCAAGGAGATTTCCCATGGCTCATGACGACCCCTTTACCATCGACCTGTTCGGCAGCACGGCAATTTCGTCCGGCCTTGGCCTTGGCGTCACGGCCTTCGCGGCTGACTTCGGGCCGGGCGATGAAGATGATCCCGATTCTTCCGCGCCTTCGCCGGTCACGCCGGCGGTTGCAGCCATCCAACCGACGTCGAAGCCTCGACGGGTTCATGGACTGAACTTTCATCTTGCCGGCGATCGTGGGCTGGCCCGTGGCTGGAAAGATCGGGCCCGCGACAACATCGCTTCGATCAGGCTCGCCGCCGAGATCGAGGCCGATGAGCGTCCTGCCACGCGTGAGGAGCAGGAGCGGCTGATCCGGTTCACCGGCTTCGGCGCGTCCGACCTTGCCAATGGTGTCTTCCGCCGCCCCGGCGAGCTCGAATTCCGTAAGGGCTGGGACGAGATCGGCTCGGACCTGGAAGATGCCGTCGGCGAGATCGACTATGCCTCGCTCGCACGCTGCACCCAATATGCCCACTTCACGCCTGAGTTCATCATCCGGGCGATCTGGTCAGGTCTCCAGCGTCTCGGATGGCGCGGCGGTCGGGTTCTTGAACCTGGCGTTGGGACCGGCCTGTTTCCGGCGCTGATGCCCCAGTCCCTGCGCGGCGTCTCCCACGTCACCGGGATTGAACTCGATCCCGTCACCGCGCGCATCGCCCGGCTGTTGCAGCCGCAAGCGCGGATCATAGCCGGCGATTTCGCCCGAACCGACCTGCCGGCGAGCTTCGATCTCGCCATCGGCAATCCGCCGTTTTCGGATCGAACCGTGCGCTCCGATCGGGCATATCGGTCGATGGCATTGCGGCTGCATGACTATTTTATCGCGCGCTCCGTCGACCTGTTGAAGCCGGGGGCATTCGCCGCCTTTGTGACCAGCTGCGGCACGCTTGATAAGGCGGACACGACCGCGCGCGAGCATATCGCGAAGACCGCTGACCTGATTGCCGCCATCCGCCTGCCCGAGGGCAGTTTCCGGGCCGACGCCGGGACGGATGTCGTGGTCGACATCCTGTTCTTCCGCAAGCGCAACATCGGCGAGCCAGAGGGCGGCCTGTCATGGCTCGAGACCGAAGAAGTTCGGGCCGCGACGGAGGATGAGAGCGCGATCCGCGTGAACCGCTGGTTGGCGCGCCACCCGGATTTCGTGCTCGGCACCCATGCCACTGTCCCGGGGCCCTACGGCGAGGCCTATTCCTGCCTGCCCCATCCCGGTGTCGATCTGGAGCGGGCGCTCACCGCAGCGATCTTCCTCCTTCCGGATGCCATTTATGACGGCGAGCCGGACGAGATTGATCATGACGCCGAGCCCGGTGCCGATATCGTCGATGACTTGCCGGAAGGCGCCGGCGTGCGCGAGGGCAGTTTCTTCGTCGCGAAAAATACCGCCCTCGTGCAGATGATCGATGGCGCTGCCGTGACCATCACCATACGCAAGGGCAGGGCGAGCGAAGGCGTGCCGGAAAAGCACGCCGGATTATCCGCAAATTGATCCCCATCCGTGATGCCGTGCGCGAAGTCCTGAAGGCCCAGGAGTTCGACCGGCCCTGGAAGCCGGCCCAAGTCAGGCTGCGCATCGCCTGGTCGAATTTTGTGCGGGCATTCGGCCCCATCAACACGACCGTCGTTTCCACCAGCGAGGACACCGAGACCGGCGAGGTCCGCGAAGTGCATCGCCGGCCGAACCTGCAGCCCTTCCTTGACGATCCCGATTGCTGGCTGGTGGCTTCCATCGAGGACTACGATCTCGAAACCAATACGGCCCGGCCGGGTCCGATTTTCACCGAGCGCGTCATCGCGCCGCCCGCGGCACCCATCATCACAAGTGCTGCCGATGCGCTTGCCGTCGTCCTCAACGAACGCGGCCATGTCGACGTCGATCAGATCGCCGAGCTGCTGCACGCCGATGCCGAAGCAGTCATCGCCGAACTCGGCGACGCCGTCTACCGTGATCCCGAGACCGGTTCCTGGCAAACAGCCGACGCTTATCTCTCCGGCCAGGTCCGCGAGAAGCTCAACGCCGCAAAAACCGCTGCCGCCCTCGACCCCGTCTTCGAGCGCAATGTCCGTGCCTTGGTCGAGGTTCAGCCGGCCGATCTTCGGCCTTCCGACATTACCGCCCGTCTTGGCGCACCATGGATCCCCGCCGCCGATGTTGCCGCCTTCGTCAAGGAGACGATGGGCGCCGAGATCAGGATCCATCATATGCCGGAGCTGGCATCGTGGACGGTAGAGGCGCGGCAATTGGGATGGATGGCGGCCGGCACGTCCGAATGGGGCACCGATCGCCGTCATGCCGGCGAGCTCCTGGCCGACGCGCTGAACAGCCGGGTGCCGCAGATCTTCGATACGGTGAAGGAGGGCCAGGCTGAAAAGCGCGTGCTCAATGTCGTGGATACGGAAGCCGCCAAGGAAAAGCTGCAGAAGATCAAGACCGCTTTCCAGAACTGGATCTGGTCCGATCCCGACCGGACCGATCGGCTGGCGCGGGTCTATAACGACCGCTTCAACAACATCGCGCCCCGACGATTCAACGGGGATCACCTGCAACTTCCAGGCGCCTCCGGCGCCTTTTCTCTATATGGGCATCAAAAGCGCGGCATCTGGCGCATCGTCTCGGCCGGCTCGACTTACCTCGCCCATGCCGTCGGCGCCGGCAAGACCATGACGATTGCCGCGGGCGTCATGGAGCAGCGCCGGCTTGGCCTGATCGCCAAGGCCATGTTGGTCGTTCCCGGCCATTGCCTTGCACAGATGGCTCGCGAATTCCTGGCGCTCTATCCGACCGCCCGCATCCTCGTCGCCGACGAGACGAATTTTACCAAGGACAAGCGACATCGCTTCCTGTCGCGTGCGGCCACGGCGACCTGGGATGCGATCATCATCACCCACAGCGCCTTCCGCTTCATCGGCGTGCCGTCGGCGTTCGAGCAACAGATGATCCACGACGAACTGGAACTCTACGAGACGTTGCTGACCAAGGTCGAGAGCGACGACCGCGTCTCGCGCAAGCGCCTCGAGCGGCTGAAGGAGGGGCTCAAGGAACGGCTGGAGGCGCTGGCGACCCGCAAGGATGCCCTGCTCACCATCTCCGAGGTCGGCGTCGACCAGATCATCGTCGATGAAGCCCAGGAGTTCAGGAAGCTCAGCTTCGCCACCAACATGTCGACGCTCAAGGGCGTCGATCCGAACGGCTCGGAGCGGGCCTGGGACCTTTATGTCAAATCCCGGTTCGTGGAGACGAAGAATCCGGGCCGGTCGCTCGTGCTGGCCTCGGGCACACCGATCACCAACACGCTTGGCGAGATGTTCTCGGTGCAGCGCTATCTCGGTTACGAGGCGCTGCTTCAGCGCGGCCTGCACGAATTCGACGCCTGGGCTTCGACCTTCGGCGACGTCACGACTGAACTCGAATTGCAGCCATCCGGCAAATACAAGCCGGTGACGCGCTTCGCCACCTTCGTCAACGTGCCGGAGCTGATCGCAATGTTCCGCTCCTTCGCGGATGTGGTGATGCCGCAAGACCTTCGCGACTATGTGAAGGTGCCGGCGCTTTCGACCGGCGCGCGTCAGATCATCACCGCCAAGCCGTCCGCCGCCTTCAAGCGCTACCAGATGGTGCTCGACGCCCGCATCAAGGCGATCGAGGAACGCGACGGTCCGGCAGAAGCCGGTGACGACATCCTGCTGTCGGTTATCACCGATGGCCGGCACGCTGCTATCGACCTGCGCCTGGTTGATCCCGACAATGACAATGAGCCGGACAACAAGCTCAACGATCTGATCGGCAATGCCTTCCGTATCTGGCAAGAAACAGCGCAAAGCAGCTATGTCCGCGCCGACGGCAAGCCGTTCGAGCTTCCTGGCGCAGCGCAGATGATTTTTTCCGATCTCGGCACGATCAGCGTCGAGAAAACCAGAGGCTTTTCGGCCTATCGCTGGATCAGGGACGAACTGGTCCGCAGGGGCGTTCCGGCATCGGAAATTGCGTTCATGCAGGATTTCAAGAAGTCGGAGGCCAAGCAGCGCCTGTTCGGTGATGTGCGCGCTGGAAAAATCCGGTTCCTGGTCGGCTCTTCCGACACGATGGGCACCGGCGTCAACGCGCAGCTCCGCCTCAAGGCGCTGCATCACCTCGATGTGCCGTGGCTTCCCTCCCAGATCGAGCAGCGTGAAGGTCGTATCCTGCGGCAGGGCAACCAGCACGATGTCGTCGATATCTTCGCCTACGCCACGGAAGGATCGATGGACGCCCAGATGTGGCAGAACAACGAGCGCAAGGCCCGGTTCATCGCGGCCGCCCTTTCCGGAGACACGTCCATTCGGCGGTTGGAGGATATGGGTGAGGGGCAGGCCAACCAGTTCGCGATGGCCAAGGCGATCGCCTCGGGCGATCCACGTCTGATGCAGAAGGCAGGTCTGGAGGCGGACATTGCCCGTCTGGAGCGGCTTCGCGCGGCCCACATTGATGATGAGCACGCCGTTCGACGGCAGATCCGCGACGCCGAGCGCGATATCGAATACGCGACCCGGCGCATCGGCGAGGTGGCCAAGGATATCGAGCGCCTCGTGCCGACGACCGGCGATGGGTTCCGCATGGTGGTCGGGGGCGACGCGTTCACGGAGCGCAAACTCGCCGGTCGTGCGCTGATGAAGGAAATCCTGACACTCGTGCAGCTTCAGCAGGAGGGCGAAACCACTATTGCCTCCATCGGCGGGTTCGGTTTGGCATTTTCCGGCGAGCGTTTCGGCAAGGACGGCTACCGCTATGCCACCATGCTGATGCGCACCGGCGCCGATTATGAAATCGAGCTGCCGGTGACCACCACGCCGCTTGGTGCGATTTCTCGCCTCGAGCATGCCTTGGCCGGCTTCGAGAGCGAGCAGGTACAATACCGCCAGCGTCTTGAGGATGCCGACTTCAGGCTCACCTCCTATCGCTCGCGTCAGGGCGGCGAGTTCGGATTCTCTGGTGAACTGGCTGAGAAGCGCCGGCAGCTTGCGGAAATCGAAAACGATCTTGCGTCTTTCGATTGATGGCCAGGATCCGCGTGCAGCCGCATAGCAGGCTCGATACAGGCTGCCGCTCATGTCAGTCATTGACCGGCGGCAAAGGTTCAAGGTGGCTCGGGTGCAGGCGATGCAGAGGCGCGCCGAACTGCTTACCCATGTTGATGCCACGTTTCGGTCATGCTCGGCTCCGGCCAGCCAGACCACATGACGTAAACGTCAAGAATCAGCTAACTGGATCATCGCGGCGGACCTGATTGGACCGTCCGGCCGGCGCCTGCCAGAGCCCCCCGCAAAAGTAGGCGCCGGCCTTTTAGCGCCTGAAAGGCGAGCACTCATATTGTTCGTCTTGTCCCATCCAGACACGAGGCAGTTGCGACGGACGACACCAAAGGCGGCGCAAACCACACGTCCGTTGAGATAGTCGAGGCCATGGGCGAGTGGTTCGTCCGTGTTGTTGGGAACGGCGAAGAACTTACCCGATCATTCGACCTGGAATCGTTCGCCCTTGCGTTCGCGGAAGGCCAGCGGATACGCCTGGGGCTTAAGGACTGCAAGCGCATCTGACCCGACTTCCGCGTTCGCACCATAGCCGCCTAAGTTCAGTCTGCTATTGATCCGCTGCGGGGCCGCCCTATGTCGTGCCGATCAACTTCCGTTCTTTACCATAAGACGGCAAGACTAAAGTCTTTCACCATGCAAGCAAGGTCTGAATGTAACCGCTTTAGTTCCGTACTTGTCCGTTGGACGTTCCGTTTTAGCCAATCGGCATATAATAGGTCCGTCACTTAGATGGCTGATAGGCCGTCAGTTTTATGGTCTACAGCAAAGTCGCGGCCAAAAAGAACGCGTCAATTTTGGCGTCGCTCTTGCCCAGCGCCGCAATGCCGGTCGCTATCATTGGCTTAGAATAGATCAGGCCCGGTTGCGTACTGGACATTGCTCAAATAGAGATGGGACAAATCAGACAAAAGGACCGACACATTGACAGAAGAATCCGGCCGCCGCGCCGCCGAACTAGCCGAGCTTACTGCGGAGATTGTGTCCGCCTACGTAAGTAAGAACCCTGTACCGGCTACCGGCCTGCCTGAACTAATCGCATCCGTGCACATGTCTCTGTCCGGGCTTGGTACGCCGATCGCGCCTGTCGTTGAGCCGCAAACTCCCGCGGTCAACCCGAAGAAGTCGGTGACGCCAGATTTCATTATCTGCCTGGAAGACGGCAAAAAATTCAAATCCCTGAAGCGGCACCTTAGCACGGACTTCGGTCTGACGCCGGACGCCTATCGCGAGAAGTGGGGCTTGCCGCGCGACTATCCGATGACGGCTCCGAATTACGCCGCTCAGCGCTCGCAACTGGCGAAGTCCATCGGGCTTGGACGCAAGGCTGAACCCGTCGCACCAGCCAAGAAGGCACCCGCGAAGCGGAAAGCCAAAGTGTCCGCCACCACCTGACGCTACGTAACGACTCAGCTATGTCAAGGCGCGGCGGATCCCAATCCCGCCCGTGGCCGGCGCCATTCGGATAAGCTCCAGCGAGGGCGCCGGCCTTTGTTCTTAGCGTGGCGGAACTCGCCGGGCGAAGAAACCCCAACCACCTCAAGCCCGGCGAGCCTAGACCTGATCAAAGTAAGCGATCAGGACCGGGATCCACCGGCACCACGACCGAAGCAAGCGCAATGCCAACACTTTAGTCCCGAAATGAGACAATGCCAGGTTCCCTCGCTAGCACCCGGGTTTCTCTTCAGAAAAACCAACGTAGAACAAAAAGCCTGTGAGCTTTCGCCACGGAGCGGCCGCGCCAAGGCAGAGAACCGTTCCGCTTATCGCCATGCCCCGATCTACGTCGCAGGGTTGAGGAAAGGAAAACTTAGGAGGAATAAAACCCGCTCGCAGATCGGGCGGGCCGCTGACGCTGGCGCTCAACCGCGCCGCTCGCGATCCCGGCCGCGTCGTCCTGCGCAGGGCGGTTAGCCCCGCTCGGCCAGCCGGGCAGGGATGCTCGGCCGCAGGTGCACCGGCCCGCCCGCTCCGCGGGCCGGGGGATGTCTTCAGGAAGAAGACGAGGAAGGACGCAGCGATCAGCGGTGTCCGCAAAACCCTTGAAGGAGCATCCCCATGGAACTGAAGTTTGTCGACCCGCGCGCGCTGAAGGATAACCCTGACAAGGCGCGACGCTCGAAATCGAGTCCGCAGGCCGACGCGCTGCTGCTGGCTACGATCCGTGCCGTCGGCATCGTGCAGCCGCCTGTCGTCGCGCTGGAGACCGATGGCGGCAATGGCTACGTCATCGATGCCGGCCATCGTCGGGTGAAGCAGGCGATCGCGGCCGGTCTCGAAGAGATCGCCGTGCTGGTGATCGAGAGGGCCGAGGATGGCGGCGCCATGCGCTCGCTAGCGGAAACGCTCGCTCACGAGCAGCTCAATCCCGTCGACCAATGGCGCGCCATTGAGCGGCTGGTCGCGCTCGGCTGGACCGAGGAAGCGATCGCCGTCGCTTTGGCGCTGCCCGTCCGCCAGATCAGGAAGCTGCGCCTGCTGGCCAACGTTCTGCCGGCCATGTTGGAGCAGATGGCCAAGGGCGACATGCCCAACGAGCAGCAGTTGCGCACCATCGCCTCGGCTTCGCTTGATGAACAGAAGGAGGTCTGGAAGAAGCACAAGCCCTCCAAGGCCGATCCCCAGGTGTCGTGGTGGAGCGTGGCGCAGGGCCTGACGAAGCGCCGCATGTACGCGCGCGACGCCAGCTTCGGTGACGATCTCGCCCAGGCCTACGGCATTGCCTGGGTCGAGGACCTGTTCGCTCCGGCCGACGAGGACAGCCGCTACACGACGGATGTCGAGGCCTTTCTTGGCGCCCAGCAGGAGTGGATGGCAAACGCTGTGCCCAAGCGTGGCGTGATCGTGGAAGCCGGTCAGTGGGGCGAGCCGAAGCTGCCGGCCAAGGCCGAGCGTGTGTACGGTAAGCCGTCGAAATCCGATCACACCGCCATGTATCTTGACCGTGACGGCAAGGTGCAGTCGGTCGCGTACCGCATGCCGGCGGCCAAAAAGTCCAAGGACAAGAATGGCGACGATGTCGCGGTCGATGGCGATGATATCGTCGTTACGGCAAAGCCGCGTCCGGAGGTGACGCGCAAAGGCATGGAGATGATCGGCGACCTGCGTACCGACGCACTGCATGAGGCGCTGTCGCGCGCACCGATCGAGGACGACACGCTGATGGCGCTGCTCGTTCTCGCCTTCGCCGGCCAGAATGTCACAGTGGCATGTGGTGCCCGCGACATCTCCTATTACGGGCCGGCTGGCCTCGGCGAACATGCCGCGCGCCTGTTCGATAAGGAGGGCAAGCTCGCGTTCGACATGGACACGCTGCGCATCGCCGTGCGGTCCTTGCTGATCGACGTTCTGTCCTGCAGGGAGAATCGCTCGGACAGCGGCGTTGTCGCCCGTGTCGCCGGCGACCTCATCGCCGCCGACAACTTCTTGGCCAACATGGGGACGGAGGATTTCCTATCATGCCTGTCGCGGCAGGCATTGGAAGCCGCCTGCGCGGATACATCGGTCCTGCCCCGTCAGAAGGTCAAGGATACCCGTGCGGCCCTGGTCGAGCATTTCAAGGAAGGCCGCTTCGTCCACCCGTCGGCGCGGTTTGCGTCCACTCCCGAAAAGCTGACCTCCTGGCTGAAGAAGAACGAGGCCAGGCAACAGCCCGAGGACGACGGCACGACCGAGGACCAGGACGAGCTTGACGGCGATGCGGCTGTCGAGCCCGCGCATGACTACGTCGGCGAGGACCCCGCTCCGCAGGAGGAGGACCTCACTGACGAACAGACCGAGCCTTACAAGATGGCCGCCGAGTAGGCGGCTGCGCCTTACCTTTTCCTCCGAACGATCATTCCGCCGCCGGCACATCACCGGCGGCGGTTCTGTTTCCACCATGAGCACCACGGAGAAAACTATGTCCGCCCAATTGATCTATGACCTTGTTCCACTCGCATCCATCGTGACTTATTCCGACGGATCCCCACGCCCGCCAGAGCGGCATCGCAAGAAGCTCGCAGCCTGGGAAAATCGCAACGGCGGCGGTCGCCTGGTCCGCAAACAGGCCGAGGCCCGCATCGGCAGTACGACGCTGCCCGCCTCGATCACCCTGCACAAGGGCGACTATGGCAGTCAGGGAACCATTGTGCTGCGCGTCCACCAGACGTTTTGGGTGAACAGCGACCTGAAGTTTTCGGTCAAGGAGCGACCCGCAATCGGCTCCGTCCTGGTGCTCGACCGCGCCGGCGACGATGCGGAGCTTGTCCATCTTGCCGCCAATCGCGCGGCCGCCGAGGAATGGCTGACCCGCCACGGCTATCCGAACGCCGTGTTTCAGCAGGTCGTGGCCGACACCGTAGCGGCGGACACCGTAGAAGGGAGGACGGCAGCATGACTGCGCGAACTTCTGAAACCCATGTCGTCGAACCCCCCGGTTCTCCGGAAGTTACTTTTGGCCGAAGCGCCGATGGGCTTTGCGTTGCCCTTGTCGGTGAGCACGCCTTCGCCATGGCTCCGGCCCGCGATGGCCGGCACTATCTTGTCACGGGCTGGCGTATCCGCCGGCCCATGGCCGAATGGACGCGCGGCGATTTCTACGGCCATGCCGGAGAGCTTGCCGATGAGGCGGCGTTTCGCGCGCATGTCAAGGAGAGCGCCCTCCACCAGCAGCAGCGCGCGGCTCTCGGACGTCGCGAAATCCACTCCCGAGCCCACACGCCATGGGGAACGTCGCAGGGAGCGACCGTCTATGCCGAGGGCGTCGTGGCTCACTCGACGGCAGGCCATGGCGGGTTCCATCTGTCGGCGGAGCGAAATCGCAAAGTCCATGAGATGCTCCGTGCCAATGATGGCTGGTATGAAGAGGACTGCCATTGGGCGGCCGTCGCCCAAGCCTTCCCCCAACTCTTCACGGACTTCGAGAGGGCTTGTGCGGAAAAGTCGATCCGCGACTGGTACCCGGATGCCTGGGAGGCGATCCACGGGAGGGTTCTCGAACCCGGCCAATCCGCGAAAAAGGACGAGCGGGCATTTTTCGAGAAGCATACCGATGACTGGATCGTGGTGTCGGCGATCCGTTCCGGGCACCAGCCCGGTTTCACCGAGGTTATCGCGACCCCTGGCGGCAGGCGCGGACCGGGCACGGAGGAACGTCGCTTTCTCGTTGCGACCGACGAATACCATGTCGGCCGCTTTGGATTCGTCATCGACGTTGCGCGCCATCGCGTCTATGGCGGGACTTCGAGCTTCATGGATTGGCAGGGGGGGACACATAATGTCCGTCTCCGGTCGCCGCGCACAGCTCTTTCGCATGGAGGAGGCTCGGCGCCAGACACAGCGCCAACTCGAAATGATCGACCGGCAGATCCTGAGGCGGATGGCGGCGATTATTCCGCAATTAAAGCCCCAGCGTACCGACCCCCAACGCCGAAACGCTGCTGATGCCAGGACCTTTCTGGAACGGTATCGATCGAACCTTGCCGCGATCACACAGGAAAGGCAGCACGAAATCGATGCGCTCTCACGCAAACTGGCCAGGCAGGACGCTGCAATCGCAGCACTGCGTGACAGGATCCCGCAGGACCTGCTGCGTGCCTAATACTGGTGCCTGCTTAGCGCTTGCGTACGAATTCGCTTCGCAACACCAGCCCCTTGATCGCATCATGGCGGCAATCGATTTCTTCGGGATTTTCGGAGCCGGATCGACTTGATCACGGTCCCCTGCTTCAGGGGTCTGGCCGGCACCCTTGACCTTGAGGTCCTTGACGAGGACGACGGAGTCGCCATCGGCGAGCACATTGCCGGCGGCATCGCGCACTTCGATGCTGCCGGCGGAAGCTGCAATGGCAGCCATCTCCGACGCTGGTCGCCATTCCCCTGTTGCGTCGTCATAGACATAATCGTCTTTGTGATCGGTCATCGCTGCCCTCGTTTTCGGAGTCGAACACGCTACGCTGTCAGCCCGACATGGGAGCAGGCCAAAGAGTTGATCCGCAGCGGCGGACCGGCGCAGCTCATCTATACCGGCAGGAGCCGAAGTTCAAACCGCTGACGTCCCTCGCGCAGCCTGGCGGGCAGGCGGATTGGCGGCGGGAATGAACACTGCATTTCCTCGCGCATGCCGATGTCCGAATTCATCCCTTGCCGGTCTTCCCGGCGGGTTTGCTGCGGTCTGAACCGGCGGCTGTCCGCTTCAAGGCCGCTATCGCGCCGCGGGGCGGCCGGATCCCGCCGATCTCGGCAAGGCTGGCCCGCGTCCCGCGCAGGGCCAGTGAAGAACTGACCCCGCTTGTCCGCAAGCCAACCTCGCTCGCCTGGCAGGCTCCGGACCCTGAAGCGTCCAGCTTCCGCCGGTTCCTTTTGACCGCACCCGCAGGAAAGACCGGCAAGGGCCGGAACACCTGAAGGGCATCGCTAGAAAGGAAAGCTCAATGTCCAGTTCAACCCGCTCCACCAAGGCCAACGCCCGCGTCGTCCAGCTCCGCAAGGGCACAACCCTCGAAATGGTCAGGCTCTGCTGCCCGGATGGCCACCAGGCCACCCTTATTTTCGAAAGCTTCGGCCTCCCCGTCCTCGACAGCGACGGCATCCGTGAGTTCCATGAGCGCAGCCTGATCGAGAGCGCCGATACGCTCTCCGAAGGCCTTTCCGAAAAGGCCATGCAGATCCACCTGCAAAGGATCGTCGGCTCCCATGTCGGTTCGGCCTATGGAGCAGGCCAGTTCTACTCGAAGGCCGTAACCGAGGCGAAGGACGCCACGGCCAAGCTCGCCAATGACACCCGCGACGAGGACATTGACGGTCCGGTCGGCTTCGACAGCAAGGCCCAGCGCAAGCGCGAATTCGCCGCCGAAATGGGCCTTCAGGCACATGCGCTGCGCATGGCGGCCGAGGGCGCCGTTGCCGCCTACGAGCACATCGTCGGCGAGAGCTGGAAGCCCTACGAACGCCAGACCGAGAACCCCGGCCAGACAGTCAACCGGCAGGCAGCCGATCTCCAGATGGCAGCCCTTGGCTAATCCCAATGGGCGGAGCTTCGGCTCCGCCCAATCCTCTCATACTGAGGCTGGTGTCCGTTTGGGGCGCCGGCCTCTTTGCGTGTGCCAAAGGCACCGAACTCAAAGATGGAGATGGGCCGGTCGTCGAGACCGCGCCAATCGCGGCCGTCACGAATGATGGTCCTGCTCCGGTCCTCGTGCCGCGAAACGGCTGCGCCGTCCTCCACTGACGTTGCGGCCCGCAAGCGACGGTACTCAGCTTCCCCATCGATCGTCCGCGGGTTCGCGGACCTGCGGTCCTGCGCGTGCGGACCTCGTGACGGCCGCGATTGGCGCGGCCTCGAATGGAGGTTTGAAATGGACAGGAAGAGCAACAAGCCCCGCGTCGACATCTACGCGAAAATCACCGATCGTATCGTCGCGGATCTGGAGAAGGGCGTGCGTCCCTGGGTCAAACCGTGGAGCGTTGCGAATACGACCGGTCGCATCACACGGCCGCTCCGTCACAACGGCCTGCCGTATCAAGGGATCAATACACTGCTTTTGTGGTCGGAGGCGGTCGCGAGGGGCTTTGTCTCTCCGGTCTGGATGACGTTCAAGCAGAGTGCGGAGCTCGGGGGTCATGTTCGCAAGGGCGAGACCGGCTCCATGGTTGTTTACGCCAGCCGGTTCACTACGACGGAAACTGACGCGCATGGCGAGGAAGTCGAGCGGGGTATTCCTTTCCTCAAGGCCTACACGGTGTTTTGCGCCGACCAGATTGAAGGTCTGCCGCCCCACTATCATGCGGCGCCAGAGCCTGCCGCCGATCCTGTCCAGCGCATCGAGCACGCCGACCGTTTTTTCGACAACACCGGAGCGGTTGTGCGGTATGGCGGAGACAAGGCCTATTATTCTCCCTCTTCCGACCATGTGCAGTTGCCGTCGCCGGAATTTTTCCGGGACATGGCTTCATTTGTCGCTACGAGAGCGCATGAGACCCTGCATTGGACATCGGCTCCTCACCGGCTGAACAGGGACCTCAGCCGCTACCACAAGGACCGCACGGATCGCGCGCGCGAAGAATTGCTCGTGGAGTTGGGTGCTGCGATGCTCTGCGCGGACCTCGATATCGTCCCTGAGCTCGAGCCGAGGCCCGATCATGCCGCCTATATTCAGGGCTGGGCCAGCCTGCTGGGCAGCGACAAGCGGGCGATCTTTCAGGCAGCCGCCCACGCACAACGCGCGGTCAATTATCTCCACGAATTCCAGCCGCAGGCGGAAGAATTGGCGAGTGCGGCCTGATGTTACGCGCTCAACTGTTACAAGGGGGCCCGAGCCCCCTCGATCCGCTTTCGCGTCATCAGTCTGGGCGCGGGAGTGCAATCGACCCCCTCGTCCTGATGGCGGCACACGGTTATTTTAGCGCTATATTCGCCGATACTTGCTGGGAAGCGGCCGTTGTCTACGACCATCTTCGCTGGTTGCCTCGCCGAATGTGCTGCCCTTTGCGCCAAATCTCCCCAACGTCGCTGAGGGCAAGCATTGGGCATCGATTCCCGCTTTACCCCGGCACCGTCGACCGGGATTTCCATGCGGATAAGCCGAGCCGCGAGGCCATAGAGAAGCGCATAATTCGGCAGAATTGCCTCAACTAGGTCGACATCTTGACGTGGCCGGCTAATGCCAGCTCGACCTTTGGCCAAATGAGGGATGTGCGGCGTGTGGTGGTCCAGTTTGGCAAGCGTCGTTCGCTCGGCAGAGCACACCAGGCTGAGGCCCCGCCTTGCGGCTGGCCCCGTTCGGGCGGTAACCCGGGGCCGAACCCTGATCAGCCGGCTGGTGCCGGCGTCCAGCCCAAAGATGCCTATCGATGTCCGCTATGCGGCCGCTCCTGCTTGAACAGCAGATTATCGGGCTCCTGGGACTCGCCTCGCGGCCCGTCATCGTTCGACCGATATCAGGAGGCGGGTGCGTTTCTTTCCGAGCTGTCCGTCGTTCTACAATGAGGCGTGACGGGGACGGCCAGGCTTGATGATGCCTGACGTTAGTCGAAGTTGCGGTGATCATGCCGATGGGAGCTCGACCGTCGTCTGGCCGGCGGTTTCATGGAAAGGCCCACCACCTGCGTCCTCGATGGGGCTGGTCTGACCGAAGGCCGTCTTCGCTTCGCTGCGCCTCGTTCTCAAACCCGCAACAGCCGGTTCGCGACTTTCTTCCCCTGGCGGCTGCGCCGCCATTCCGCGCGGAACAAGAAAGCCTCCCCCTGGCTGCCCTTCACTGTCGTTGCGGCCCTAAGGACCACCCCATGCGCGCGCGCAATGGGGACCCCGGTGGGTGCGGGCCGATCGCCTCCGGTCTGTCGACCGCCATCGAGGTCGCGGTGGTCGCGACCCGAGAAACTCAAGGAGACGACATCATGGCTACCATCGGCAACTTCACTTCCTCGGACAACGGCTTTGCGGGCACGATCAAGACGCTTAACCTCAACGTCAAGGCCAAGCTGGTCCGCGTCGACAACCCCTCCGACAAGGGTCCCCACTTCCGCATCTTCTCGGGTCCGGTCGAGCTGGGTGCGGCCTGGCAGAAGGTTTCCAGGGAAACCGGGCGTGACTACCTCTCGGTCAAGCTGGACGACCCGAGCTTCCCCGCTCCGATCTACGCTACCCTGATCGAGGTGGAGGGAGAGGAAGGCCTGCAGCTGATCTGGTCTCGCCCCAACCGGGACTGATCGCCTCGACGAGGGCTCCGCCGCAAGGCGGGGCCTTCGGCCTTCCCCAAACGAACGTGGGCAGGCGGAAGGAATCAGCATGACGAAGCGATGGCTGCGGAGCAGGGACTCGGATCCCGTCTTCGCCTTGGCCGACCTGAAGGTCTCCTATTCAGTTTCAGGCCAAGAGGCTTCAATCGCCAGCACATCCAGCCCCTCAATCTCCTGCATCACCTTTCCGGCGATACCCTGCAAGTCACCATACATGCCGACGGTCGCCTCGATCACCACTTGGATCTGCGCCTCGCGCTTGGCCCACAGGCGTGTTGTGGCCTTGCGTTCCTTGGCGAGATCCTCCTGCATATCGGAGAATTTCTCCACGATCGCCTCGACGCGGTGGCGGAACCGCGGACCGGTCAGATAGCCGTAGACCTGCTCCATTTTGGTGGCCTGGCCGTCCTGGGCGAGGCGGGAGTTCGCCAGCTCAATCAGGGATTGCCGAAGCATGATAGCGATCGGGATCGCACATTTGGGATGGGCGACATAGACTCCGTCCACAAGATCGAAGGTTTCCACGCCGGGAGGCAACGCTTCCGATACCATCAGCGCGATATCCGCTTTCGCGGCTCGTTGATCTCCTCTGAGCTTACCTAGCCAGCCCTGGCTCCAGTTCTTTGTGCGTTTCGATTCCCACAAAATGGCGCCGCATGGCTGGCCGGCCGGTCCGACCACGCGGTGCAGGACATCTCCGCCGAACTCACCCTTGGCAACCGGTTCGATGCTGTCCATCGGGAATCGGCTGGCTATGAGAGACTCCAGCTCAAGCTCGAGGACCTCGCCCTGCAGCTGCTGAGAACCCTGTTCCGCACGGCGCTTCAGCTCCTCAATCTGACGCTGCATGCCGGCGATCTGCTCTTCTTTTTCCGCGACCTTCATTTTGAGGCCGTCCTCGGCTTCGGACCTCGCCTTTACGCGAACGGCGTCCAATCCTTCCTGGATCTTCCTTTCGATGGTCAGCGCCATCTCGCGCTTTTCATCGTCAAGTGCACGCTGCTGTTTCAGGAATTCCGCCTGTTGCTGCTGGGCCTCGGCGAGCTTTTCGTCGCGCGCCTTCAACGTAGCCTTGAGCTCGGCAAGCTTGCTATCCCTGTCCTCCAGATCTACCGAAAGCAGCAATTTTGCCTTGCGGGCTTCCTCGACAACGATTTCGGCACGCTCAAGCTTGATTTGCTCAGCCACTTGGTTGCCGATGTCCTCTTTGGCGGCGTCGATCGCCGCCCGCTCACGTTTAAGCTCTTCCTCCCGGGCCGCCATGGACGTGTTGCTCTGCGCCAAGCGCCGTTCATACTCCTCGCGAGTCGCGGCAATCAGCGGCGCCGCAAGCGACTCGTTGAGCTTGATCTCCGTTTTGCAGCTTGGGCAACTGATTGTCGGTTCATTGAGAATCCTGGGCTGGACAGTCATTGGCGGGCTGACTCACTGAGGGCTGATGTAGTCCCAGACTATATATTATCGACCGCTTTTGGAAAAGAACAAACAGCGAACACTGGTGTTATCCCCAGCGTGCGGACGGAATGGCTATTTCGTCGTCGAATTCCCGCAAAACGGCACGGTGAATCCACCGTCTTCTACGAATGACTGTTTCTCTTTTGCGATCTGATCGGCAATCCGCGGGAACTTGACCCGAGAATGAAATCAAACACCGCTTGAGGCTGACCCAGCCCTGTCGCCTGCAGGGCTGCCGGAATCCTCGCTGCGGCTTCGGCCTGTTCGGCAAGCAGCGAGCTTCCGCTAACGCCCACATTTCTCCGCTATTGCGGCGATACATTCCTCGAGACGCTCCAGGCGCGATTTCGCAATACGAAGTTCATTCCCGGCGTCGAAACGTCGATGGCGCCGCTGAGGTGTGGTCGCAATGAGGTTGCGCTCCAGTTCGGCAATGTGCGCACGCACCTGTCGGGCATCGTCCTGACGCAACGCCTTGATCCATCCACGCCCGCGCATCAGTCTTCCTGCCAGCACCCCGAAAGTCATGCCCGAGTTATGCCACCGAGACCCTAATTTGCGGCAAGCCGAAACAGTCGAAATTTAACTTCCGCTAATGCGATTATATTTTTGACGAGGCGTTCATCCGGTGGAACGGCACCAGGATCGGTGAAGGACCTCTACGGGCCTTGCTCGGTTGAACTCGTGCCCTTGGGCGCGAAAAAACACGTCCATCTGAACCTCTGGTATGCCTCGAACTCATATGCGGAATGATCGTTCGATAGAACGTCATCAATCGCTCGCAGAGATGACATGGTGCTGCTCGACTGAGCAAATGCAGGGCCCGCAGACAAGGCCTACATGGCGGATGCGAATAGAAGCCGTTTCATGACAGCTCCTAGAATAGGCAACGTCCCTTCAATTTCATAACAAGCGAGCCGTTGAGCGGGTCCGATAGGATTCTGGACTTTGCGAGTATTTTGGGCGCATTCTTTCGCCGGGGAGAAGGGGCTTGGATAAATCCCGCTACGATGATCGGTCAAGCTCGTTGCGCAAGCGTACTGGCGCAGGACGCTCGCTCGTACGCCGCTGGGCCAGAGTGCCGATGCGCCTGGTCTTCGTGACCGTGGCTGCGGTTTCCGCTCTGGTGACGCAGTTTGTCATGCATAACAGCGGGTCGCTGCCGGAAATCAATCTGCAGAACGTAATCAAGCCGAGACCGGTAGCAATTTCTGGGGTCGCATCTGTGATCGACGGCGACACGATCGAGATCCATGGCCAGCGCATTCGCTTCAATGGTATCGATGCACCGGAGTCAGCACAGCAGTGCGACGACGCCAACGGCTTCCACTATCAATGTGGCGCGAAGTCCGCCGCCGCTCTCGATGCCTTTCTCGCCGCCTCGCGACCGACCCAGTGCACGTTTGTGTCATGGGATCGGTACGGCCGCTATGTCGGCAATTGCAGGCGGGCCGATGGTGCCAGCGTCGCCGCCTGGATGGTCGAGAACGGCGAAGCTCTTGATTGGCCAAAATACAGCCAAGGTGCCTACGCCATGCTGCAGGAGAAGGCCAAGGCAGCAAGGGTTGGCATCTGGGCAGGAACGTTTGAAGCGCCCTGGGACTGGCGTGCCGAGCATCGCGCTGACAACGAACAGCCATCGACGATCGCTCCCCTGCTCGCTGCATCGCCCGGTGCCTGCAAGATCAAGGGCAACATCAACGCCCGTGGTGAGCACATCTATCACATGCCTGGCCAAGAGTATTATGATCGCACCGTCATATCGACCAGCAAGGGAGAGCGGTGGTTCTGCAGCGACGAAGAGGCGGTGGCCGCCGGTTGGCGCAAAGCAAAGCGTTAAGCCACAAGGGCAGGTGTTGCCCTGCTTTTATACTGCGCTGGCGCGGGCCGTGGGAACGGTGAGTGCTTCGGCAGGGCCCCGAAAGTGCGAGCATGCGGCAGCGTCGAGATCACTGACTTCACGACTGGCGACATCGCGCCAGCGCCGCGTACACGAGCGACTTCCGTTCCTCACGTCGCCCCAGCGGCTACCCTGTCAACTAGACAACCAGACGGGATCGCTTCTGCGCGTAGGGCGGATCGCGGCTGATAGCCGCGCATCCGCTTGGCGCGCAGCAGCGCGAGGAAAAGGGCGACGGCTTCGCCCTCGGTATCAAAGGAGTGCTGTACCGTGCGGCCGGTGGTTCCGATCCGGCCCCAACGCCGGACCAGGCAGGTCTGGCCGAACAGGGTCTCCTCGATCGACAGTGCATAGAAGCGCGCCATGTTCCGATCCGCGTCGCGGCGTTCGATACAGAGGCGATAGAGCTGCGCGATCATTGCGGACAGAATCGCGCAGCCGGACGCGCGCGTCCAATGAATGGTTTGAATCAGCGGACGCGGATCGATTCACTCTGGTGATGGATGGAACCGAACGTCAGTCGTTCAGCAGCGTCTTTGATGGCCTTCCCCGGGGAGATCTAGCCAATCCTCGTTGGGCCGTATCGTGCGCCGTCGGTCGTAACCAAAATCGACGCTGATTGGCGCGTCTGGCTACTTCGGCTGCCGGGCAAGGAATTCCGTTATCAGACCCTGAACCACCTCCTGCATGGTTGTCCTGTTGCGCGCGCAATGGACCTGCAGCTCGATCATCTGCGAGACCGGAATGCGCGTGTGCAGCCGGGCTGTCCCGCCGTCTGCCTTTGGCCCTTCAATCTTCGCTTTCGCCTCTCCGGCAGACCGGGTTCTCGTCTGCTGCTCCAGGTTGTCCGTTTCGCTGATGCTGGATTCCACTATGGCAGCCATGTTGCGCGAGAACGGATCATCCGAACGGGCACGCGGTTTCAAGGCAGGCAGCGGCAATTGGTTTGCGGTCCGATCGTTTTTCTCGTTCATTGCGGGGTGGCTCCGTTCAGTTTGCGGATGATCTCGGCGGTCAGGGCATTCGTCTGGTCGCGAGCGTCCTGCACCGCCTTGTTCACGGGCTGGACTTCGTAAAGCGTCCCGGCGGTTGCGATTGAGGCGAAGGTCGGCCGTTGCGACAGAAAGGTCTCAAGCACGCTGGCGTCGGCCTGCCGCAGCAGCTGGATCGCCGTGCGAAAGGCCATCGTGTTGTGCTCGATCCCCGAAACCATGTTGAGCATCACCGCGTAGGGAATTTCGCGATGGCGTCCGCCAAGGGAGCGGATGTGCCGGATCAGACCGAGGCATTGCTTGACATCGAAGACATGCGCTTTCGTCGGGATCAGCACGAAGTCGGCGTTGGCGACGGCCGGTCCGAGGGCGGCCACGGCCGTGCCTTGGACGTCGACCAGCAGCAGGTCCTCGGCGTCGGATTGGGCCAGGCGATCGATCAGTTCGTCGGTCGAGTTGATGGGGATGACGTCGATGTTTGAAAGCGCGTACCCGGCGCGGCGACTGTTTTTGCTCCACTCCAGCGCTGACAGTTGCGGATCGGTGTCGAGCACCGCCACCCGATGACCGGCGGCGGCGAACTCGCCAGCGAGCAGGATGGTGGTCATGGTCTTGCCGACCCCGCCTTTGGGAGAGGCCACTGTGATTTGCACCGCGCGTTGTTCCGGCATTGTTTTTTCCAATGTTGCGTACCTTGGCGTCAAGGCGCATAGGCGATTTGGCGCCAAAGTGACTTTCTTGCATTATGACTATGCGCCGATGCAACAAAGTGCCGAGGCGCATAAGTACCTGTGTGATAATATGAATTTGCACATCGGTGCAATGTCCCAGGATGCATGACCGGCTCTGGATTAATGTGTCAGTGAGTCAGTATAATGTTTCCTATTGAATTGACAAGATACGCAATTTGGGTCCAAATTGGCTGAGCAGGTCGTCGCTTCGCTTCGACCTGGGCCGTCTTCGGCGTGAGGCCCATCCGCCATAGCGAGGAATTTTGGACACCAGCGCCGCCCACAAGGACACCCGAAAGCGCTCCCGGATCGATATTGGGCCGGAGGCGGGCGCGCTCCTGGATGAGGCCTGCAAGGTGTTCCAGCTTGACCGAGCGGAGACGTTGCGGCGCATTATCCGGGCCAGCCTGGATGTCGGTCCCGCTCTGTCAGCTGAGAATTCACGCACTGTCGCGGCGTTGGCCTCGCAAGTCCGGATGGTCGGCCGAAACCTCAGCCAGCTTCGCCATGCCATTCATTCCGGCCACGCTGCCCCCATGGAGGCGGCGTTGCCGATATGGGAAGCGCTGGATGAGAGGGTGAAAGCTGTCGACGCCGAATTGACGGCGATGACGATCGCCCATGGCCTGAAACTTCGGAAGGCGGCGCATCTGCTGGATGGTGAGGGCGCGTGAACCTCGACCAGTCTTCCATACAGGCCATAGCCGATCGGATTCGCGCGAGCGCGGCTTTCGAAGAAGAGAACCGCAAACGCCGGCATCGGGCCATGTTGTCCTTTGCTGCAAATGACGATGATTGGTTGTTCAAGACGGTTCGCGGCCGGAAGGGGGAGGGCGGTCTCGGGGCAAGCCAGCCACCGGAACCCGCCGTGCCGCGCTCGTCTCCCGGGGAACTGGAGCCGCCGCGCGGTAAAGCCGGGCGCCTGAACCTCGCCCTGCCAGCGAAGCGACGGAAGCTCGCCGGCGGACCTCGGCCGAGGGCCGCTGCCGACAAGCTGGCGGCCGGGTATCAGCCGGCCGTTCTGAAGGTGATTTCCTACGGGCATGGCGTCACAAGGGCAGCCGCCATCGGTCAATATATCCAGAAGGAGGGCGTCGCGCTCGAGACGCATGACGCGCGTATCCTGGCAACGCAGGAAGCTGTTGCCGAGGAAATGAAACAGTGGGGCAAGGGTTTCGACAAGCGGCGGGAGAGCGAGGATGTGGCGACGTTTCGGCTTTCGCTGGGAGGGCAGGAGAATGCCGAGCGCCTTTCACAGGCAGTTCAGGCAGGTTTCGCCGGCCACGGTTTCGCCTATCGTATCGACACACTGCAGGACGGATCGAGCGTCGCGCGCGTCGTCGCGACCATGGCAGGACACAGCGTCGTGCGGGGTGAGAACGGGGACGACAAGGTGAAGCATCGGTTTCACTTTTCGGATCGACGCCAGCAGGATCGCCAGTTCTCGGCACCGACCCGGGCCATGATCGCCTCGCGGATCTCCGAGGCGCTTGGGGTCAAGGAGGATACCGTTTCGGTGAAGCCAATTGGGGAGCCCAGCCACGGCAAAGCCGGTGTCGTGTTCCAGCTCGCGCGCCTTAGCCATGACGGAGCGGCGATCGGCGCCGACGGCGCCGCGATCGCGTCTGAGGAGGCGGTTCGGCAGACCGCGCAGTCCTGGGACAAGACCCTGAATTCCTACAAGCCTCGCGACACCATGCACATGATCCTGTCGGCCAAGGCGGGCGAGGACAGGCAAGCTCTGGTAAGGGCCGCACGTGGGTTCCTGCATGAGCAGTTCCCCAATCACAAATTCGCCTTCGGCATGCATGCCGACATGGCCGAGGAGGGCGGTCATATTCATGTCCACGCCATCGTTGCGGTGAAGGGTGAGGACGGTGAGCGCTTGCGACCAGGTCCGGCCCAGCTTCGCGAATGGCGCGCGCTCTATGCCCAGCACGCACAAGCGCAGGGCATGAAAATCGTCGCGACCTCCGCGGCCTATCGAGCGTCATCACAAAGCTATGGCCCGCGCGACAAGGCGATTGTGGCCACGGCCGAAAAGCCGCGGCCGGGCAGGGAGGCGCGTGACCGCGCCTACGCCCGTGCAAACCCGCACGTCATCGAGAAAGCCCGCCAGCGGATCGACTACGCGAGGGCCAACCCGATAAAGATTCCGATTTCGGCGCGCCAGCTGCAGGCCACCCAGGCAAGCCTTCGGGACTGGCACTCGGTTGCTGCTTCCCGGCCGGATAACGCGATAGCGAGTCAATTCATTGTTCGGATGACGCAAGCTTCCCGATCCGGTACTGTTGTGGTCGCTATTCGAGATGGAAAGGGTGTTCAAATGAGTTCAGATGCCACCGCGGACCAGATGCGGGAAAACCTAAAACAGATCAACGAGACCGTTAACAAGACAGCGGCCATGATGAACGGCCAGACGAAAGCGGAGTTCTTACGGCGCGCAGCGCCCACCATGGAACTGCTGGCGATCCGGACGGATCTCAAATCCCTGCAGGAAGGCGGCGTCACGCATGTCAGCGAAGACCAGGCCCATCGGATTGCCGGCGCGCGCGCCGAAGCTTTGATCCATCGCGCCCAGGAGATCGAGGCCGCTGAGCGGCTTGAGGCCGATCGCGCTCGCGAGATCCGTAATCGCGCCATCGAGCAGGAGATCCGCGACGAACGAGCCGGATCGGCTGATCCGACCTCGCTTGAGCAGGTTGCGCAAGACCGCGAAATGGTGCGCAACGCCGAAAGCATCGCCGCGAAGGAAGCGCGCGAGGCACAAGCCGCAAGCGAAGCCGCGCGATCATTGGCACAGAATCCTAACGAGCGGCTTGATCCCGAGATCGTCAAAGGCGAACGGCTCGAAGAACTGCAGCGCCTGCAGTCGAGGAGCATCAACACCGCTCCAGTCGAAGGCGAAGAGCCGGATTCACAGAAGCCGCAAAAGCAGTAGTTGCCTCGCCACGCAGCACTGCGTGGGCTCGTTGTTCCCTAAGCCGGACGCTGCAGCGGCTCCGTTCGGCACACGCTCGCGTCCAAACGCGGATGTACTCCGAGGAAAGACGAGGATTAGATATCTCGTGATTATGCAACCTCCTTCACCCGGATTTCTATATCCAGGTGAGCGGAGGCGGCGATGTTGACGAGCGCGTCAAGCGAGAACTTGGCGAGCTTACCGCGCAGCAGATCATTGATACGAGGGCGCGTCAGGCCGAGCCGCTTGGCGGCTTCCTCCTGGGGAATGCCCCAACGCTGGACTGCCTTACGGATTTCGTAGAGCAGCGCCGAGCGCGCTTTAAGGTTTGCTGCCTCCTGTTCGGTGTCCGCCAGGGCATCCCAGACGTTCTCATAGATTTCTACGTTCATCGTTCTGCCTTCCATCGTTTTAGCCGTTGAGCCGCCAGATCGAGGTCTTTCTTGGATGTGGCCTGTGCCTTCTTCTGGAACGCATGAAGCACCAAAACGCGGTCCTCTAGGGTCGCCAGATAGATGACGCGAAACGCTCCCGATGCCTCCCGAACCCTGATTTCCCTGACGCCGGCCCCCACGATCTGCATAGGTTTCCAGTCGTCGGGATCGTCGCCGCGCTGGACAAGTTCGAGCTGCCAGCCGGCCTCTATCCGCGCATCGTCAGGAAACGCTCGAACATCCGCCCGGCTGCTTCCAAGCCATTCAATCACCTTCATCGGGGTGCACTGTATCGGTTTTGATACATGTTGGGTAGAGTGAAAATCAATCGCGTTTTACGGACCAGCAATCAGCTCACGTCCCCACCAAGAACCGGGAGGCGCAACGAAACGGTTCGATGCGCCCGCCATCGGATTAGAGACGCTTCGTCTTGTTCTCACACTCGACATAGGCACCGAAGGCACAAATCGCTCATTTGTATTCAACTGAATTTCACGTCCTAGCGATCGCCGTGACGTCTAATTTGATCCTGCAGCGCCTCAAGAGCGGCTGACGGTACCCCGTCGACATCTCCGCTATCCACTGACGGTGACAGGGAACGAGCGCCGGCCTCCACTTCCTGATCGAGCGATGCGAGCAGCGCGGCGATCGACGTGGACTTGTTTCCCGGCCGGACTTGGAATTGCAAGACACTCGCCTTGCCTTCAGACGCACTCGGGTCGGACGTCTTTGATGCTGCCGGCGCCGATCGCCGGCCAAGGGTGGGAAGCGGCCGCGGCACATCATCAGCCGTCTGATCGGCCCGCTTCGGCTTCAACTCCGGAAGTTCAGCGGCGACCTCGCTCTTTGCTTCAGCCTCACCGCCCGTGGAAAGGCCTGAGCTTGGCAGCACCTGTGGTGCGTCCGCGCTGTCGCTCTTTACTTTCGGCTTTAACGCGACGGGATCAGCCCTTTCAGCCGCCGCACCAGTCGCACGCGGTACCGCATCGACATAGGCTGTATCGCCCGAAACCGGCGCTTCGACGGTATAGGGTTCCCCCAACTCGAAAGGTGCCGCCGGCGCGTTGTTAGCCGCCGCTTCGACCTCCGCCATGGAGCGCAGCGGAAGATCCTGCCATCGTGAGAGAGGCGGAACCTTCAAGCGCCGGTGCCGAAATTCCTGATAGGTCGCCTTATAGGGAGCGTCCTTATAATAGGTGATCTTGCGCACCATGAAACCAGGGGGGCTCGAACCCAGAACCACGGCCTGCTTCGCCGGCATTTGCCGAAGCTCCGCCGCCGTCCGGAACGGCCTTTCCTGATAACTTAAACTCTTGTCTCGGGCCCCAAATATACCTTGACCAGCCCTGATGATCGGGGTGGGCACCTCGATCGTGGTCGGTCCCAGCATTAAAGAGACATGTTCCGAGGTCTCCACGTCGTTCATGCGGATGAAAAGCTTCACCTGACACGCGGTCACCGTGGTGTGCCGCGTCGCTTTTCCATAGACTTCGTCAAGCTGGGCAAGATCCTGCAGGATCAGGACCATGCGAAAGCCATAGCCCGCGTTGATCGCCAGCTTGGAAACGATGGACTCCATTTTGCCGAGCTGGCGAAACTCGTCGATCATCACCAGGACCTGATAGGGCTCGTCCGGGCCTGGCGAGGAAGCCATCAGCACATCATGGATTTGCTGAACCAGGAGTTTGATGATGGGCCGGAACACGTCGAGCTGCGCCACCGAGCAGCCGATGAAGAGAGCCGTCGGGTCCTTGCGAAACTTCGAGATATCGAAATCGGTCGACGCCGTAGCGGCTGCAACGAGATCATTGGTCCAGGGGTTGAGAGCCGCCGTCAGGTTGAAGTAGGCCGAGTTTCGCGTTTCCTTTTCCAGCGCAATGAACTGGTTGAGCCCGTGCACGACCCACGAAGGCAGATATTTTTCCTCTTCATTGCGGATATTCGTCAGCACTCTGAGAAAATCCACGCCGGTCGAAAGAAGCATCGCGACGGCGCGCAAATGACGCTGCCCCTCATAGCGTGGTGACGTCAGCACATAGCCGATCATGGCCGAAAGCAGCTGCCGGCCGGCGCGCGCCCAGATCTCGGAACTTCCTGTCGCCTCGGGGATGATGAAGGAGGAGACCACCGCGCAGTCCGTCGGCATGCGCGCATCGCGCCGGATGAAATCCAGCGGATTATAGCGATGCGAATCCTGCTCGCCGGGCGAAAAGAAAAAGACCTTATCGCCGAGAGCCTGCCGGTGCGCACCGAACGCCTCGAAGTTCTCCCGCTTCGGATCGAACCACACCGAGGATCCCCGCCACATGTAACCGTTCGGAATGACAAAGCTGACGCCCTTGCCGGATCGGGTCGGCCCGACCACCAAGACGTGCGCGGGCTCGTCCGAGCGAATCGTCGCCCCACCCATCTTGCCGAGGATCAAGCCTTGCTTTGCCAGCAGGTTTTTCCTTTCGGCGTCCATAATCGTGCCGAACCGCGCATTGCCGTAGTGCTTTGGCTTGCGGTTGATCAGGCTTGCAAAGATCAGGCCGACGCCGATCGCCACGACAACCGCGACCGCGATCGCGCCCCGGATGATCGTCTCGCCCTGCGTGGGATGATAGGCCAGGCGCTGGCTGAAATGCTGCCAGGCAACGAACAGGCCGCTTAGGCTGCGTTGCGCGTTCTGGTATTTTAGAAGCCCCCAGCGCGAGCCTTCAGAGGGCAGCGCGGGATTCCACCGCCATGTCGCCACCAGCTCGTAGGCCAGGCTCCAAAGGGCAAAGAAGGCGGCGAGGCCGATGAGGCCGAGGAGAAGCCTATAAGCGAATACGCGAGACATTCTGGGGAACCTTTCTGGCGGCTCTCCATTCGGTCATGCGGTTGAACCAGATCGCCGAAGTTCCGCGCCAGCCGCCCCGGCGCGTTTGTTGGATCACAATCGGCAGGACCGACCGCACGTAATCGATGATTTCTGCCTTGCTCAGCCCGAGCCCAGCCTGCATGACCATCAATGCTAGCTGCTCAAACGCACCGGTCGGGCTGTCCGCATGGATCGTCGTGATCGATCCGGGATGACCTGTGTTGACGGCGCGCAAGAACGAATAGGCTTCCGCTCCCCGGATCTCGCCCAGGAAGATTCGATCCGGCCGCAACCGCATGGCGGCTTGCAGCAGCGTTTCAACGGTCACGTGCGCCAGGCCCTGGTCGCCCTTTGATGCGACGAGGGGCAGATAGTTGGGCTGGTGTGGTTTAACCTCTCGCGTATCCTCAATGGTGAGGATCCGCTCATCCGAAGGCACCTCGTGCAAAATCGCGTTCAGAAACGTCGTTTTGCCCGACGATGTGCCTCCTGAAAGCAGGATCGAATACCGTTCCCGCACGGCCAGGCGGAGGAAATCCTCGATCTTGCCGGCGTCGAGATATTCGCAAAGGGCGCTGTCGGTCTCGCTCAATTCGCCGGGATCCTGGACGGAGATCGTATCGAACGACCCCCGCTTCCGGTAATCGTCAAGGCGCATATCCTTCACGACCTGCTTGCGGATCGCGAAGGCGCCTCCTGTCGGCGTCGCCGGCGCAAGCACGCCCTGGAAGCGTTCGCCGCCGGGGAGGGCGGCCGAAAGCAAGGGATTTTCCTCGCTGATCGATTGCGAGGATGATGCCGCTATACGCTCCATGAGGTAGGTGATCGCGGCGCGGTCGAGCTCGGGGACGTCGAAGGGCTCCATATGTGTCGAGCCAACAATTTCGACCCACACAAGTCCAGGGCCGTTTGCACAGATTTCGACCACGCGATCGTCGTCGAGCCAGCGCCGCACCGGCTCCAGCGCCTTATTTAGAAAGACGGTTCTTTGCGGCCCGCTCACGTCGTATCTCCGTCAATGCCTCGCGCACCGGGTCCGGATAGAACTCGGAAAAATCGAGGTCCCGGCGGACGAACACTATGATGCGCGACCCCTGATCGACATGGATCGTGGGCGCGATATTGATTGAATTTCGAAGCGCCTCTTCGGCAATGCGGTTGAGGCTTTGCGAAATCTGTTGCGCGCCGATCTGGCGCGCGCTCTGCAAGTATTGGTTGGGCTGCGTCTGGATTGTCACCGTCTGTCCGGTCTGCGGGTCCGTGTAGGTCTGGTTGGTGTTCGACCCATTCTGGTCGTTGCCAAGGTTGGCGATGAATTGCGTCGCACCGCCCACGACACTTAGAAGGATCGCCGAGCCGAACCGCTCGAAATAATGGTTGTCGACCTCGCCCGGCATGCCGCTGCGACCGAGCTCGTCGGTGCCGGTCGAGCCGAGCTGCACCGACATGCCGTCCGATCGAAGCAGGCGTGTCCACACTATGAACACCCGCGTTTGGCCGGTTGCGAGACCACTGCGATATTCACCGATAAGGCGGGAGCCAGCGGGGATCAAAACCCTGCGACCGTCGAATGACCACACATCCTCCGACACGACGGCCCGAACCATACCGGCAAGATCGCTCTGGATCGCGGTCTCGAGTACGCCCTTGATCATCGTCCCTTGGGCGACCAGAGCGTCCGTGCGCGGGTTCATCGTGACTTTCGATGTATCCGCTCCGCTCTGGCTCGCCCTTGCCAAAAAACGCCGATTGGGGTCCTCCTCGCCCTCGCCCTCGCCCGCGTTTACGGCCGCCGCTGCATCCGCTCCATTGCCGCCGAGCGCTGATGCACTGCCAGGCGCATCGCCGCTATCGACGACGAGCTGCTTGGCGCGCAAGCGCTCCCATTTGCGGCGCTCCTCTTCTTCTTGCCTGCGCCGTTCTTCCTCAGCCAGACGACGGGCCTCGGAATCATCCTGCACCTGTGGTGGAGCTGCAGGCGGTTGCAAGGCTGGTGGAGGGGGAGGCGGAGCCTCGACCATCGCCGGCGGCTCCTCGGGAGCCGTCGGGATTTTCAGGGTGCCGTTATCAAGCTGAGGACGCGGCGTATCGAGCCCCGGTGCGGGAAACTGTGTGGTGTGAAACTCCTCGCCATCCGACGCCGTCAACAGCGGCTTGTCTGGCGCACGCGTCGCCGCATAGATCATCCAGCCGGCGAAGACCACCGCACCCAGCGGCACCACGATCTTGAAGAATGTGCTCGCCCCGAATTTTGGCGGGGCGACCGCCGTGCCTTCCTCGGCGAGCATTCTGTACTCATTGGGAGATGGCATCAGGCCCCCTCACTTTCCGAACAGTCCCACCGCCGACACGCTGCGGCTCGTAAGGTTCAAGCCCGGTCGGTTCGTTCACATTGTTCAGTCTCAGATTGAAGACGCAGGTTGCTTCGTTGCCATTGCGCAGCGACCATTGGTAATTGACCTTGTCGACGACGATGTACGCGCCCTCGCGGCGATAATTCACAAGCGTCTCATTGCGCTCGCTGTCGACGACATAGATCGCCGGCACTTCCCTTGCCGGATCGAAGCGGAACCAGGTCTTCACGCCGTCGTCGTAGATCACGAGCGGCTTATTTGCCGACGACCCCTTATAGGCATAGGACGAGTTGGCGTTTTCGGCCTTGAAACCCTGCCGGTTCGGCTGTGCCGCCCGGGCCTGGGCTTCGTCCATCAGCGCCGCGTCCGACACCTCTTCGGGATAGCGGAACTTGATTGCATAGACTTGTTGCGCAACCGGCCGAAACTCGCCGTTGAGGAAGAACACATAGCTGCGCTTGTTGGTCAGGACATTGAGATTCCCGCCCGCATTCTTCTCAATCGGCTTCACAAACAGCACATTGCCCTTCTTGTTGGGCTCAATGCTCCAGGCCGGGACGTCGCCAGCGCCGAGGGTTTCGATTTTCTCGTCATCGCCGAATTCGATCATGGTCGAGGCGCCATAGCTGGCCGGCACCGACACCACATCGTCCTTTTGATACCAGACGAAGCGAATGCGACTGTCACGAGATCCCGCCCGAGGGGTCTGTTCGGCAAGGGCCGGCTGAACCGCGCAACCGCCGAGCCCGATTGCCATCAGGATGGCGGCGACCTTCATTGCGGTGTCTCCGCGGTGGGTGCCGGCGCCGTCTCCTGATCGCGCCGGTATTCGAGCACCTGGAAGCCGAGCGGATTTTGAAAGCGGATCTCGTTTTTGGCCGGCACGCCGGTGTAGCGGAACCGGATCAACGACACCCAATGCCGCTGCACGGTGTTCGCCTGGCTCTTTTCCTCCGTCATGAACCGGACCAGGGCGGTCCTTTGGTTGGGAAATGTCACGGACTTCACGGTCACCGCCACGACGGTGTTTCGACCGTAGAGCACGACCGGGTTCGTCACCTTGTTTGCCGGGCTGAAAAGCTCGACGAGCTCCCTCGAGGCATCGCCGGCGCTCAGCAATTGCGCGAGATCGAAGTTGTCCTTCAGCGCCTTCGGATCGTAGGTCTCGCGAGCCTTCACATAACGGACGATATCGAACATCCCCATCGACTCGTCCTGCTGCAAAGGCCCGTCGGCCAGCGGCCGCTTGACCTCGACAAACCCGGTGGATTTGTCGACCACCACCATGTAGGGCTCATAAGTCTTGAGCGGCAGCGCAAGGATCAGCGCGCCCACCGCTGCAACGGCAATGACCGAGGCGACGCTTGCCACACACCACGCCAGAGATCGCGACCAGCCATTGCGCCGCGCGATATCTTTTTCCCAGATTGCCGCATCCACGTAGTACGGCAAGGGAGACTCGGTTTCCTTCGCCGGTCCCCCAGCGCTTTCCTTCACATCGCTCATTGGTGCCCCAAACCTATGCGGGATCCGTCAGCTTTCGGGAAAGCCGTGCATATTCCGCTGAATTCTCATACCTTCTCTGTGCGAGGCTCACGCGTGCCCGCTCGCGACCCGCCAGGCGTTCCTGCCGGGTGCTCCAGCCCAAGCGTCCCATCAGCCTGCGCTGACCGGCTTGGCCCATCGCTGCGAAGGCGCCGCCGTAGAAGCGCCCAAACGAAGGCGTTCCAATACCAATTCCGCCCGCGAGCGAGGCGGCAACGTTGGTGATTTGCGACAGCAGCAGCACGCCGACGAGGCAGATCAGGATCAGCGGCGCGGCTTCGGTCAAGGTCGTTGTCGCAGCACCATTCGACCGGTTGACCGCGTCGAAATAGGTCTGGGTGATCGAGATGAAGAATGCACAGAAGGCGTAGACCAGAATCTGCACGCACATGTACTGCACGATCGCGGTTATCCAGCCGGCGAAGAACCGGGTCGTGTAGCCGAACAGCATAAGAATGATGAACACTGGGGCGAGCGCCAGCAAAAGCCAAAGAAAGATCTTCGACAGGATGATGAGGAAGATCGCATAACCGATGAGCAGCGCGCCGACGACAAGGATGATCGCCGCCAGTACGTAGCCGCCGAAGTTCAACACGCCAAGGCTCTTGATAAAGGCGGAGGTGGAATTGGCGAGCGAATCCCAGATATTTTGCAGGGCCGTCTGCACGGAGTTGACGGAGTTCAGCCCGGCCGATGTCCCGGTCACATTGGCCGAAACGCTCGTGAGAAGGCTGTTCCCGATCGCGGAAGGTGTCTCATTCGCGAACGAATAGGCATATGTTTGAAAGTCCCCCCAGCTCGTCGCCAGAGCGTAGATGACGAAGGCGCGGAACAGGCGCCAGACCATCTCTTTTCCCGATCCGGTCGAGGTTCCCTGCCAGATGCCGATGGCCCAGAATATCACGTACAGCGTCAGCATCAGGCCGGCGACACCCACCTGTCCGCCGCCGGTCAGGGCCGACGCGAGGTTCTGGTAGGCTTGCGATACATAGTTATTGCCGAACTGATCGACCTGTTGCAGGAGCGTCGTGATATTGAAGTTCATTTTTTCGCCGTCCCACCTGGAAACAGAGATGGATCGCTATTCAGTGCCTTCATCGGACCGCACTCGAATGGCTTCTTCGCTTCTGTTCTTGGTTCGGGCGCCGCGAACGCCATCGATTGCATCGGTCCCTCGTCGCGCGAGCATGGAGCCTTGAGCGGCTTGTGGCCGCACCCCGAGGTCGCGACAGCGCCAATGATGGCGGCCGCCGATAGAAGCAAGCGCACCGTCATTGGCCGGATTTGTATTCGAGCCCCCGCGAGGCCTGGGTGATCAGGTTCATACGATCGATGTTTTCCTGGTTGGCGGCCGCCGTAGCTGTGTTCACCGCGCCGATCAGCTCGTTCACTGTCAGACCCGTTTGCACCATGATCTGGCTGTTCTGATCGATCGAGCCCTTGATGTCCTGCGCCGTGCCGATCCGTTGAGCGCCCGACTGAAAAGCGCTGGAACGGGTCTTCACCCCATTTTGCGAGGAGTCGACCAGTCCAGTGACCGTGGCCGCGACGTTCACCAGGGCGCTGTAGTTCTTATCCATCTGCGTCGTCTGGCCATTGATCAGGCCCGAAATGGTTTTCACCAGCTGCAAGCCATTGATCATGTTCGAAACGATGCCCTGCGATCCATTGCCGAGGCCGGCGAACGACAACGAGCCGCCCGAGATCACGCTACCAAGCGAAGGCGCGTCCCCCATGGAGAAGCCGCCATTGCCCAAAGCTATCTGCGCGAGCTGGCCGGCCTGGCTCGACCGGTCGCCGGTGACGGCCTGCAGCGTCTTTTGCGTATAGTTCATGATGTTGCGGTCGGTGTTGAGGATCTCGCTCGTGGCCGACGCAATCTGGCGTGCCTGCTCCAGATTGGCCTCGTCGATCGTAGGCACCTGCGCAAAGGCGATGCCGCCCAAGCCAAGCAAGAGTGCCGCTGTTAATGGAATTCCACGCATAGCGCTTTCTCCTATTGAGCCTGATATTGCTTGATGGCCGACATCAGTTCGTCGGTCGTCATGGTAACGGGAACGCTGTTCGCGTCCCGTTGGATTTGCGAAAGCACGGGCGAGACGTTTTCAACCGTGTCGGTCGTGCGCGGCGCCGTGCATGCGCTGTCCGCCGACGGGCAGCACGGGTTGCCGGCCGTGCCGCCGCCGCTGGTACTCCCAGGGCAGCTCGTCGAGCCACCCGAGCCAGGCGGCGGGGACGCGGGAGTGGGCACCACCAGGCCGGACGATCCCCGACTTGTCAGTGTGGCAGTGCCAATGTTTCGCACGTTGAAAGCTTGGGCGAAGAACCCTGTCGCCTGGATCACCTCGTTGAAGGTCAGCCCGCCTTGGGCGCGGATTGCGCTGTTGCGGTCGAAGGCTTCCATGACCGTTTTGTCAGTCCCGATATCCTGCCCCATGGTCTCGAAGGACTGCTTATTGGGGGCCACCGTTGACATGCTGCCATTCATGCCCCCGAGAACCTGACCGGTGATATCCAACTGGCCCCTTTCGCCGGCATTGCCGCCGACAGCGCCCGATCCCGACCCGGTCGAGGCGAACGCCGAAGAGCCCTTGATGTCCAGATTGGCCTGTTCCAAGGACGCCTGGCCACTCGCCGGATCGACCGAAGCCTTCGGGCTCTTCACGTTCTGCGCCTTTTTGGGCGTCGTCACCGCGCAATTGACGCCCTGCGTGGCGGACTTCGTGTCCTCCTGGATGAGCTTGATCTGAACCTTGTCGGCCTTGTCCTCGCTCCGCTGCGACAGAATAGGGCTGTCAGAAACCGGCACGGCCGCCATCGCCGTCGATCCGGCGAACACCGTCACAAGGGCGGCCATCGTGCCTATAATGGTCTTCATTCCGGGTCCCTCCCAAGAAAGATTGGCAACCAAACCTGCGGATCGTCGCCGACACGCGCGCGTAGCGCGTCGAGCTCCTGAACCGTCTCAATTCGACCGGAGAGGATCTTGATCGCATCAGGCATCGCGCCCAGATTGAGGCGCGCAATGACGCTGTCCTGATCATGCTTGATCAGGAATTTGCGGGCTTCGGGCGGGGTTTCACGGATCCATTTGATCTCGCGCTCCGACAGCCCGAACGCCCTGTGAGAATCCTCATCCGCCTTCGGGTTGGGGAAAAAAATATTGGTCGGCGTCTGTTCGATCAGCGTATTGGCAATCGACGATTTCACGATATCCGCCGCAGACTGCGTGCCGAAGCCAATGATGCCGTTCAATTTTCGAATGGTTTTCAGCTTGTCCTTGATGAAGTAGCTGAAAATATCATTGTCCAGCAGCTTCCAGCCTTCATCGAGGAAGATCATGACCGGTTGCCCGTCAAGCAGCTCCTCGATGCGATGGAAGATATAGAGCAAGGCTGCCGTGCTGGTCGTTGCGTCGCTCAACACGCTCGTCATGTCGAAGCCGAAAATGGACGACATCGAAAACGAGTCTTCCGCGTTGTTGAACAACCAACCGCGCTGATCGGGCCTCATCCATGGCTGCAAGCGCGAATAGAGATCGTCATCGCCGGCGCGCATCGCACCGCGCAACAGCTCGGCGAACTCCTCCATGGTTCGACCTTCCGGCGGCGCGCTCGCCACCTGGGCGATCGCGTTGCGGATGACTTGCTCCTCGCGCGTCGAGTGGGCGTGTCCGTCGGATCGACGCAGCATGAAGCTGAAAAGCTGGAAGAGGAATTCCCGGTTGCGCGGCGTATCGGGCAAGCGCAACGGATTGAAGCCGGAAGGCTCGCCGGCCTTCAAAACATCATAGCGGCCGCCAAGCGACCGCACGAAGATATCCAGGCCGCGGTCCTTGTCGATCATCACCAGCTTGGGGCGCGGCGTGATGCGCTGCGCCTGTGCCGCGAGAAAGCCGAGCAGCACCGTCTTGCCCGAGCCCGAGGGGCCGTTCAGAGTGAAGTTGCCGAGGTCTCGAACATGGAAGTTGAAGAAGTAGGCCGTTTGCGACGTCGTCTCGAGGACGCTTATCGGTGTTCCCCAATGCACCCCGCCAGTCCGGCCGCTCGGATAGTTATGAAAGGCGGAGAAGCCCGCCATGTTCTTCGATGAGATCATCGACTTGCGCGCCACATAGGCGAAATTGCCGGGCAGGGTGGCCCAGAATGCAGGTTCACAATTCAGGTCCTCGCGAACCCACAGGGCGGATACCTCGGTCAGCGCCGTGCCGACGTCGGTCACGCAGCGCGCCACGTCGTCCATGGTTTTCCCAAGGCACAGCACCGTCAGATGATGCAAACCATAGAGCGCTTCCGAAGACAAAAGCTCATCGCGCGCTTCACCAAGTTGATCGGCCACGATCGAGCCGGCTTCATCCGACATGTCGATCTTGCGCCCGACCCGCTCCATCTGGGTCAGCGCCTGGGGCTTGTCGATGATGGCGAAGGATTGCGTCACGATGAATTCGTGCGGCACCTTCAGCATGGGGTTGAGCATCCCCGGTCCCGTGATGGAGGGGTACTCGCCTACCGAAATGATGGCCCCGTATCGCGTTTCGCCAGGGAACGCCCCCCGAATTTCCAGCGCATTCGGGCCGAAGAACAGCCGCTTCGTCGCTAGCGCCTCCGCGAGTTTCATGCGCGGCAGTGCCATCGGCCGTGGAAATCCGCCATTGACGAGCTGCACCAGGAATTCCAGCGGCTCGGAATGCCAAACGTCACTGCGCTTGACGACGGTGAGAACCCGCGCGCCATACGCCTGCAAGCTCTCTCGGACGGCTTTCATCACGTCCGTGAGTTCGATCAGCGCCCGCTCCTCGCTCGAAGATCGACCGTCCGCAGCCCTTCGTCCCAAAAGCTTGCGGATCACGAGATCCGCCGTCCCGACCGTGCCTTGCAGCTCGCGCCGCACGATGGTCAGGTAGATATCGTTCACAAACATGCGCTGGGTGCGCAGGGCCGCCGTATAGCGCTGGTCCAGCTCTTGGCAGAACTTGTTTTCGAAGCTCGACTCGATCGCGGGCTTCACCTCGCGGCGCACGATATGCGAGTAGATCGCATAGCGGGAATTCGCCAACCCCCGAATGAGATCGTTGCGGCCGAGCAGGCGCGAATTGATCTCGGCGATATCGATCGTCTCGAAGCACAGTCCGCTCATGTGAACGAAGGACATCAACATGCCGTCCTGCGTCTTGATCACCTCGTCGGACACATGCCGCGAATAGGGTATATGGGCCGAAACCGGATTCTCCCGACGAGACACGGCCCCGAAACTCAGTTCATCACGAAGAGCCCGCGCGATTGCCATGGTCACACCCGATAACTGCGCGCACCCCAGAAGCTGGCGCTTCGGGGCGGCGTCTTTCGTGAACGGATGAACATGATCTCGATGAACATGGGATCGCGCATGATCGCGATCCTGGCAACCGCATAGAGCGGCACGCAGATACAGAGCATGACCAGATTATGGGTTGCAAGGAACACGACAGCGGTCAGCACGCCGATGAACCCCGCAAGCTCGTAGGGAATGCCGAGCACCGTCGGCGCTCGGGTCAAGCCCTTGACGAGCGGAGTGATCAACAATTTGGGCTCGCCAGGATCGAGCCGGCCGTCTGCCACACCGATCACCTGCCGACCGCGGATTGAAAGAATTCGACGATCTGGGCCGAGCCGAAGACCAGCACGATACCCAGGACCCAGCTTCCGGCCACAAACCATGACAGGCGTGCCGCCCAGGCCATGAAGCCCATGAAAATGCAGAACAGAACGGCCAAGGCCGTCGCGATCGGCCCGGTCAGGGTCTGCACCAGCGTCTGCAGCGTGCTTTGCACCGGCTGGAGATTTCCGCCCCCAGCCATCGCCTGCGTTGCCAAGAGCATGAGCGGCATCGCCACACCAGTGCTGCGTGCAGCAAACATCTTCCACAAGGTCATCAAAGCTTCTCCTCAGTCAAAGTCTTGCACCATCCCGCCTTGCCAGACCGGCGCCGTCGCTTCGCGAGACGTCATTGTGCTGCCATTGCGGGAGTTGGCGCGGGATGTCGGATCATTTCGTTGATCCGCTGCGCCGGCCGCAGCCGGTTGAACGCCGGCCAGGTCAAGGCTCACCGCCCCGGCGGGCATCACCGCCTCAGACCCGACCGATGGCCATTGGTAGAAATCATTGATGACGTTGGCGACGTAGCCAACCGTCTCGGGGTAGGGCGGCACGCCCTTGTATTTGAGAACCGCGATCTCGCCGGCATTGTAGGCGGCGAGCATGTATATCGGGTTCGGAAATTTGCGATGCAGGTCCCGCAGAAAGCCGATCCCACCTTTCACATTATCCGCGGGATCGCAGATATTGACCCCGTAGCTTGCCGCCGTGGACGGCAGAAGCTGCATCAGGCCGTAGGCCCCTTTGGGCGATAGCGCACCGGTATTGAAGCGGCTTTCGGCCCGGGCAACCGCGAAGACGAGCGGCGGAGCAAAGCCTTGCTGGCGCGCGACCGTTTCTACGATCCGCTGTCCTTCTTCCTTCGACAGGGCGGCGACGCCGGGGCAGGGGTTGTCAGCCAAGGTCGGTGTCACCGTAGCGGCCGCGCTGTCAGCACCTCCCGCCGCACCGATCCGCTGAACGTCCTGGCTTTCGACCTGGTAGGCCGGCATCACCCGGCCTTTGGCGTCGACGGCCGCATTGACGATGCGACCGGTAGGTGCCGTGACGCTGCCCTGGAAGTTCCGGGAAGCTTCCTGTGCAGACGCCGCTTGGCACGTCACCAGGATCGCACCCGCTGCCAACACCGTTTTGCGGGATCGAATCATTAAAATAGCCCTGCGCCGTTGCCGATTCTGGAATGCTGAATTAATACAATGACTCGATGAACTGCAATCGCGAAATTGAGGCAGACACAATGAAAATGAGCAGGGTTCTTTCCGTTGTGGCGTTTTTGCCGACCTTGTCGGTTCTGTCGGCGGCGCCGGCCCGTGCTGATGATTTTGGCTGCAAGGTCTTGCTGTGCATCCTCAACCCGCAGGGTTGGGCGAGCGTCGGGGAATGTGTGCCCCCGGTCGAGCGCGCTTTCCGTATGGTCGCGCATGGGGAGCCCTGGCCCCAGTGCCCCGAGGCCGGCAGTTCCGGTCGTATCGGATATGAGAAATTCAAACCCTGCCCGGACGGCACGATCGCCGTCTCGCCTGAGACGGAATCGAGCGGAAGCGACAACAGCTCTCGCTCACAAACTGTCTACAGGCCAGACAGCAACGGCGCTTTCTGTGCTGCGCGGAATGCAACGAATGCCTCTTGGGCCACGAACCCGAGAGGTTCGGGTTACGGTGCGCGTCCAACATCGGCGGTGACGCGGCGCGAGCAGAGGACGGAGCCAAACTATCTCGATCTCACGACGAACGACGGCAAACAACGGTTCTGGTTCAATCTGAGCAGGTATCAATAATGAAACCTGGCTTCGCCGCCGCCGGCATTCTCGCGGCCGTCCTCGCCAGTGTTCCGGCACTGGCCGAGGACAAATCCAATCCCTGGTTTCCGATCCCCGCCACAGCATCGTTCAGCACAGGCGACACCTGGACCTATGCCGGTGAGACCCACCGCCTCTACGGCGTTCAAGCCTGCCTGCGAGGCACATATTTCACAAATAGCGCAGGGGGGCATGTCGATTGCGGGGAGGCAAGCCTTGCAATGCTCGTGTCTCTCATCCGGGATCTCAAACCTCAATGCTACACGGCCGCTTGGCAGGCCGCGACCAAAACGCGCTTCGTCGTTTGCGTTGCGCAGCCTACTTCAGGATCCGCGGGAGGTTCTCGCATCGATCTCGGCACGGCGCTGATCTCGACCGGCTGGGCGTTCGCGGCCGTCACTCCGAACGGCGCTCCGGTCCATGCTCCCTATATCGTCGCGCAGGAGGTCGCTAAAAAGCAGCACCTTGGCCTGTGGCAGTTTGCCGACGTGCCCGATCCGAATGCCATCATCCTCCGCGATATCCGAAACGCATCTAACCAGGTTGGTCAGTCTTCGAATCCGCCTGCAAATCGATAACTGGTCGCCGGCGCGTTGGATCATACTGTACATTCTGGTGAGGCCATCGCCGGACCACGAACGCGACGGCAAGCGCAATCGCCGAAATCAATCCGAGAACAATAGCCGCGACCAGCCCCGGCTCTCGCCAAAACGATAGACTGTCCCACTGGTTCAAAAGCCGGGCGCCGGACAGCACCAAAATGAGGACTGTTGCGATGACAATGCCCGTTCCCGGATCCATGTCGAATTTCTTCAGCATCGCTTTCTCCTTGTCGCACTCCCTGGTCACGGCCCCATCAACGATCGCTTCCAGCGCAAACGCCGGCGCCAGACGCAAGCTCAGGCGTAGCCTGCCCTACGGGTGTGCCAGCCGTCGTCCGCGCTTCGTCGCGCTCACGGACCCTCGCCAACCGCATCGAATCATTGCCCTCATCTTGTCTTTCGCTTGTTCACGATTTTTATGTCCTGGCTGGGTCCAATTACGGCTGCAGCCTCGCACGCGCTTCGGCTTTTCAGTTGTTCGGTCGATATTCCAAAGCCTGCCTGCCGGGCGGAGGCGAAAGCCGCTGCTGTTTGCCCGGTAGCGCCGGTCGGGGGCCGCTTGCGTCCCAGCGCCAGGTCTCGAGCTCGCAGCTTGAAATCAGATTGTCGAATTCCGCCCGTACCGCCTCGTTAGCATCGTGCGGTACGACAAAAAGCGCGGTTCCCTGCTGGTCAACGTCGGTCAGAAGACCGAACGCCATGCCGGCAGCACGTTGTAGCGCAACGTTTTCACAAACCGCCGATGCTCCCCGGTCAGGACCTCGATCAATTCCTTTTCGTCGTTGTGCTGAAACGGAATCCAACTCTCAGTCACGTTCATAAAGCCGATTTCGTCGATCGCCAGAATGCCGGACGGCATCTGCATGACCGTTGCGATGGTGATCAGGTGCGAATTTTCGTGCAGTCGCCACAGGTCGAATTCTGCTGCAAAGCGCTTCGGCACTGCCCTGAACATTTTCTCATCCATGAAGAGCGGCGCGGCGGGCATATGCTTGACCGACAGCTTGCCGCCAAACCGGGCAGGATCGAGCGATTTCACAATGCCGATCACGATCTTCTTGTGCTTGGCCTTGGCTGCCGCCGCGAAAGCCCGCTCCCGATCCGCTGCCAGGCGATCCTTGTACTCAGGGGAGTACATTGCCGGCATAAACAGCAGCTCGCGCAACTGGAACTTCTGGCTCGACTTCGCATCGGCCGCGCCCCAAAGAAATTTCCGGACCAACCCCCAATTTCTTTTTCCCACAAAGCCGGGTGCCATTAATGTCAGCTCCGCTTCTTCCCAGAGATAGTCGAGCAAGCCTCGCAGCGTGAGCTTCTTCGGATCGGCCTTCACAGTATGGTGGGAAGCCCCCTCGCCGGATGATCCCTGTCGCGCCTTGCCTTGTGTCAGTGCGAAGGCCAGCTTCAGCTGCGCCGCCTCCGATGCAGGATCCTCGATGATTGCTTGACCCAGGATCTCCGCCTTTCCCGATAGTGCAAGGGGCAGTTCATAGCGATCACAGTCGACCGCATGGTCCTTGCCGGTGTTCGGCATGCGCTTGATGATCAATTCCTCGCCGACGGCGGCGATGTACATCGGCACCCCGGGATGCCGACACAAACACAAGACGCGAGCCTGCTGATCCCGCGCCTGACGCAAGAGCGTCTGAATTTCCGGGTGCTGGGGGCCAACCGTGCGACCCAGAACAGCAAAGTCACTCATAAGGTGCCATCCGACTTAAGATTGTTCGCCTTATGATTAAATCATTGAACCGATGTTTCGTTCAACCCATTGGGTTCAACGATGCTTCCCATGGATTGACAGTGGTTAACCCAGCAGACTCGAATGGGCTGATGTTTCAGGTAGGCGACCATAGAGCCGCAAGCAGCGGCTGTGGCGGCGATGTAGCCGTCCGCGGCGTGATCCGCCTGGGATGGTGAAGCATGATGACAATCCGATCCTCGACTTAGACTGTTTCATCGATGGCGTGCATGAAGAGCACGCGGTCATGTCCTCGTGCCGGATGATCCGACGAAGCTACGCCACTATGGTGACCTCTCAAGACCGGAACCGCGCGCTTGTGACGTTCTGTAATGTGGCGCACAAATTTCTGCCGTTTTATATGTTCTTTGGAATCCCATTCGTCGCCAACGCGTTGAAATAAGATCAAACAGGTAAAATCGTTCGATGGTTTCCTCCCATTTCCACCGGACGGTGTTCCTCCCTGAAGGCTTTAACCTTCTTTGGCCGGGCCGTATCCGAGCCCGGCCATTCTTTCTTCCGGGCTTCCTTGTTCAGCGCTGGCGGAAACGCGTTTGTCCTGGTGTCAATCATTCGCGACCAAGGCGGTTCGCACTCGCCGCCTTAGCGCTTTTCGAAGGCTACGCAGGGGAGGTGTCGGTGGGACTGATGCTGCTGGCGGGCGCCAAAGGCTAACGCGTGACAGCAAGGATCGCAGGGTGATCGGATCGGTTCGCGCTGACGCAGGGACTTGCAGGGCGCATCATGTGAGGCTATATTGTGCCTCACATGAATGGAAAGTGGAATGCTACCGTTCGGAAATGTAGCCGACGTGTTGGGGCTGCCTGCTAAGGAGGTGGCGGCGCGGTCGCCATTCGGACTGATCTCCCGGATCGAGAATGGACTTCCCATTGGGGTGGTCGAGCGCGTTGCCCATCTCGTTGCCCCGGGAGATGCTCAGTTCAAATACCGGCTGATCCCCAAAGCAACCTACGAGCGGCGCAAGACGGCGCATCGCCTGTCGTCGGATGAGGGCACACGATTGGCCCGTGTGGCGCGGGTCTGGGGGCTTGCTGTCGATGTCTGGCAGAACGAAGAGGAAGCACGCGATTTCTTGTTTCGGCCGCATCCGATGATTGAGGACAAGCGACCGATCGACATCGTTATCCTCAGCGAGTTTGGCGCCGAAATGGTGGTCGACATCCTCGGAGGTCTGAAGTATGGCAGTGCTGCGTGACGGCGCAGACTCTCGATCGCACCCTATTGTCCTTTCGTGTCGGCGATCCGGCCGGCACCTACCCGATCTTCGACGCGACAGGCTCGACAGTCGCACCAGGGCGATGGAACACGCCCGGAAGTCCTATCATCTACACCAGCGAGCACTATTCGACGGCCCTGTTGGAAAAGCTGGTGCATGGCAGTGGCCGACTGCCGCCCAACCAGCACTACATCGAAATCACAATTCCGCGCGGACTGAGCTACGAGGTTTTTTCGCAGCCGTCACTGCCCGGCTGGGACACGATGCCGGCGACGGTAAGCAAGGGATTTGGCGAAACCTGGTGTTTAGAACGGCGCAGCGTCATCCTGCTGGTGCCGAGCGTCGTGGCACGTCTCGATAGCAATGTGCTGATCAATCCAGCGCATCCGGAGTTTTCAAGGATCCAGACGAGTCTCCATCAGCCTGTCTACTGGGACCGGCGGCTGTTTGGCGCGTAAGGGGAGGGGCTTTCTGCGCCCTACTACTCCAGAGCTATCGCATATGGGCTCACAGCGTTGAGACATCGTCGTTTCATGCGTTGGACCGATCGCGCTTGAGCATTCCTCAGCGGTTTTTCTTGCCCATCCCGCAGGGTTACCACACCGGCCAATAGAGATGGGCTAATCCGTTCACTTCCGTCAGTGCAGGCCGAATTCGCGCAGCAACTCTTCACGGTAGCGCACGAACCGGCTTTCGCTGCGCTCGCGCGGGCGGGGCAGGTCGACATCGATCAACCGCGCCGCCCCGCCTTTCTCCGTGGGCAGGATCAGCACCCGGTCGGCGAGATAGATCGCCTCCTCCAGATCGTGGGTGACCATCACCATGGTGACGTTTTCTTCGCTCCAGATGCGGGCCAGTTCCTCCTGCATGCCGATCTTGGTCATCGCGTCCAGCGCCCCCAGCGGCTCGTCGAGCAGAAGGATCTCGGGCTGGACAGTGAGCGCCCGGGCGATGCCGACGCGCTGCGCCATGCCGCCCGAGAGCTGCGCGGGATAGGCATCGGCGAATTCGGCGAGGCCGACGAGCGAGATGTAGAAGCGAGCCCGTTCCTCGGCATCCTTCCTCCGCTTTTGGCGGTTGTGAGTTCTCGTTGAGCGACTGTGCAGCGAGGTAGGTTAGCGCCTTCACCGAGTGGTCGACAGTATCCTCTGACGGAAGACTTCGGCGCCGGTCTTCTGAAGCCAAGGCATGGGTGTCGAGTAGAGATAGGCGCGCATCTGGTGCCGGTTCTAGATGCTCGAAGGCACCCTTCGCCAGAACAAGTGGTGCCAAATTCGTGATCAAAGTTGATGGCAAGTTGGCCCGCCGAGAGGTTCAGGTGTCTGCGCCGAGTGTTTCGCGCAGCAGAAGATCCAAGGGTAGGGTCTCGGGAGTCGGATCGTCCTCCCACAGCTTCGCGAAATCCCGGTCGTCGGGCGGTCTGTGAATGAGGACCTGGCGCTCAGGGTTGGCTTCGCGAACGCGTTCGGCCGCGCTGAGGCCGGGCTTGTCCGGATCGGCGAAGACGACGATCCGCTGTACGAATTCGGGCAGCTGAAGAAACGGCAAACGTGGTGCCCCCAGTGAGCACCAGACGGGCAGGCCGTATCGCAGCATTACGGCATGGCCGGTCTCATAGCCTTCGGCAATACCAAGGACGGCGGCCGCTGGGGCGAGCCGCAAGGCAAAGCCCCGGCTGGGGCCGATGACGCGGCGCGGCTCGTCCAGCCCTGCCTTTTCTGGCCGTGTCGGGTGCAAGAGGGTGAGTTGCACCGAACAGATTGAACGGTCTGGGGCCTGCAGAGCAGCCACCAGCGCGGGAAAGCGGTTCTTTCCCAACCGATAATCCGGCAGATAGCGCAAAGTTGGCAACGTCGCCGGCAGACGGCGAGAGGCAAGATAAGCTTCGCCGTGCGTACCGGCGAGCGCAGTCGCTCTCGACCAGAGCGCGAGCGCGTCCGCTGCCGTGGTTTTGGGCGCCGCCGGACGAACACGACGCAGAGGCTCGGCCGCGCGCTTCGACAAATCCAGGTCCGCAATGGCGGTCTGGATGTCGACGGGATCGCAGCCTGCAAAGCAGTAGAGCATAAGACGATAATCCCCGTCACGAACAGAGAGGGAGGGATGGCGGTCGCCTTTCCCCTGCCCGTGACTTGGTACAGGGCAACGGCACAAGTAGCTGCCGCGCGCCGGGTACCCTCCTAAAGCGCGATATACCTGCGCAGCGCTTGGCCACGACACCTTTGTCATGGACCTGATAATGCCGCCAACTCGCTATCGGATCAATAGAATGATTCAATAGCGCGTTGAACATTGCCGGCGAAATAGCCGGGGCGGTTCAAGGGCCAGGACTTAGCCCTCGTGACGTGACGGCAGGATCGCCTCGGCCAGGTAGCCCAAGCCTGCATCGCTGAGTTCGCAAACACTCGAGATTAGCGATCAGGAGCCGTTGCATGAGGTAATTACGAGAACCATTTGCGCGCGAACGCGCAACCTGACCTTTAGACGATCGGCACCTTTGTGGCGTTCCTAGGAGGCTCGGTCGGGGCCTTTTGGGAATTCGGGACGCTGCGTTGCGCAAGCCTCGAATCATTTGGGGCTACCGTATCAGGAGCTCGCAGACCTGACGGAACAGCAGGGTCGTCTGTGTGCGTGATTGAGCAGATCCTGGCGCGCAGAGCCTGTTAGAGTTTGAAGCGGCCAAGGCGCTGATCGTTGACGCGGTACTGCCAGGCCAGTTTCGAATCCTTGGGGTTGACGCCCGACGTTGACCAGGCGGAGCGCTCGACCTTTGCAGCGTCATGCAAAGGAAGATCGTCATCACAGCGCGACGGTTGTAACGACGACCGAAGACGATAACGTCCGATACTGCGGGTTAGAAATTCGATGACACAGACGGCGGCGAGGGACAGGATCAAGAAAGCAGTGGAAAAGCTGAGCATGCGAAGGCCGGCTTCCTGATCGGGCAGGGCGAAGAAAGCGAGCACGCCGCCGGCGAAAATTGCGAACGCAAACCTCATGAACATGACAGAATGTCTCCTATTTCGATGCTGATCAATATAATATCACAGATTGATCGTCATTATAATGATCAATGGAGATAGGATGGCCCCTCATGGGATCAAGCGTTTTTCGACGGCTGGGGGCATGGTGCCGTTTTTGGCGGTATCGGCTTCAGAGTATTACCCGGCGCCATTTCCATCTCGAACAGGCATAGAGATTGGTTCCGGGGCCAAGCCTTGCGGCCCCGCCTTGAGTGTAATCGCCCGAAGCACCGGCGTCGAGGTCTCGCTTCTGGTCGACCTGAACCAGGTCATTCGAAGTGGTCGGGCAACGATTGCAAGGCCTGCCTGCCGCAAGGGCAGAGATCAGGGTTGTCCGGGGATGAGGTGGCACACGACAATTCATTAGCAAGGGGACCCACGAGATCCAAACCGGATTCATTTAATTATACATTTTCAACAGGGCATGCAGATCGTCAAATGCTATCGTGCATCTGGAACGATTTAGCGGGTCAAAAGCTGTACGCCGTCACTTTGCGGAGTATGGGGAGGATGCCTCGACACTTTAATAGGGCAATGAGTTATCGTTTCGGCTACAAGCCCTGAGCACTAGACATTCTGCAAAAAATGGCCGTCATATTCCGACCGATAAGCAGGGGGGCAGCTGTGCCGATATTTAAAAACAAGACAGAAGACAGCGATGGTTGGCTTTCGATCCTGCTCGCGCTGCGACTTCGCCAAATCGAGAACGAGTACCCGGACTATGCGAGTTTTGCCGACGCTACGGGGCTATCGCGCGGCACGCTCTACCAGTTGCGGACGGGGAAGGGGAACCCGACATTCGTCACCCTGGAGCGGCTGGCGCGGCACCTGAAGGTTCCGGTGTGGACGCTCATTGGTCGGACTGGTGACGACGACAGCGTGAAGCGGGATATCGAGACGTTCGGCTTCAGCTTCACCGAGATTGCGCGGCATATTGAGGCCACGCGTGCCGTGAAGCGCTCGATGACGGAGTTCAGTGGTGTTCCTTCTTTGAGAGAGGCAGCCAGCCCCGCTGGGGCAACCTCCGAGAAGAAGCGGCTGCCTCCGGCCAAAAAGGGACGCAGGACAAGCCAGTAGATACAAGAAAAGTAGAAGGTGCTAAACAATCAGCGTAGATTTATTTGCTACGATAGGCAAAAAATCTATCTTATATTTCTTTGACTAGCATCAGAAAATCCGCCAGCGTCGATGCATTGGCATCATTGCTGAAGGGTTCACGATGCAAGCGAATATCTGGCAAGTCGCAGGAGACAATGCGCTCTATAGGGAAGCGGCGGCGTTCGTCGATTGCCACCCGAAACCATGGGTGGAAGAGGTTTCGGAATTTCTGCGGAAGAAAGGCAAGCCCGAGACGATCACCTTGGTGATCGGACAGTTCATCGTGGCGGCTCTGTTCGAAGGACAATACGCGGATCTGCTGTACTGGTCGCTGGTTGCGGCCGAAGTGAACTGCGTTGTGATGGAGCAATGGCCTGATGATGTGCGCCAGGAGTTGGCAAGCCATCTGAAACGGGGATTTGGAAAGCTCTCGTCGCGCAATCTCTCCCATTGAAGGCGGCGGGCCAACGGCGTGGCCCTCAATAGGAAGGCGGGGTTACACCTGACCAGGGGCAACGTTGATGTCGCTGCCGGCGGGACCGGGAGCGGATGAAGCGAGTTTTGTGTCACCACCATTGGGCGTCGGAAAGTCGCCTGGTCCCATTTGGCAGACCGCTTGCGCGCCGCATCCCTGAGGAATGGATTGGCCGGCCGAATTGAGGGCGGCATAGCGGCGGTTTACGTCGTTCGTCCAGTTACGGCGCTGGCTTTCAGTGCTGCCGTTGTAACGATCGGCGAGGCAGCGAATACTTGACGTGCCGCCGCACGATTTGACGGCATCGCGAAGCGTCATTACGCCGCCTTCAATGTTTTCGGACAAGATGCCCCGATCCATTCCGTAGGCCCGGCCGGTCGCCCCCGTAAGCTGCATCGGTCCAAGAACGCCACTGAAGGAGCCGGCACATGCTGACATCGCGCCTTCGTGAGCGGACACGGCAAGAGCGAGCTTGGGATCAACACCATACTTGTTGGCGGCGTCGACAATCATATTGGCGATGTTCGGGCTGCGCTCCATCATCTCTTGCGTGGGCGGATAGCTCGGCAGACCCGCTCCGTCCGTACAAAGGGAACGCAAGGTTGTGTTGTCATTGAGGTCGCAAGAATTTGCATCCTGGTCAAAGGAATTCGCTTGCGCAACAGGCGCTTGTGCAACGACCAGGAGCGCGGAAAGGAGTATTGGGAAGGGACGCAGCATCTTACTTCCCCGGGCAGAAATTATAGATGGTGCCATTGATGGAGAGCGCGTCGCTGGATGGGCGCGTAATCTTCATCGGCGTGATGACCGGGGAGCTGCTGCCACGCTCTGTACATGAGGCTTGGAACGCATCGTCTGCATGACGGCTGCCTGCTATCTCGCAGGTGCTTGCGCCGACGGTGATTGCGTCGCCGTCGAATTCGGCAAGTTCGAGAGCGCCGACGCCATGGTCGAGATCGGCACATGTGTGCGTGGACGCTACATATGATCCCTGCGGAGCCTTGAGCGGATCAAGTTCTTGCGCGATTGCCGGCGAGATCAAGACGGCTAGAGTTGCGAAGATTGTCCGGTTGGCCATGGCAGATCTCCGGAACATCATCCCGCCGTGGCCGCCGGCAGGAGCCGCGGTCAAGGCCGCGCATCGCGCGCCGTCAGGGAAGCATTGATCCGTTGGCGATGGCCGGTGGCAGGCTGGTGTCCTGAATAACGTCAGGTTCTCCGTGTCGATCATGATTGCGCTCCTTGGGGCTATCGAGGTTGCCGAAACACAACGGCGTGGGCTGCTTCCTCTAGGGTTGCGGGATAGGGACCCGGAATTGGCATTCCTGGGCGATTTCACCTTGGAATACGATGCCGGCCCGAATGCTTTTGGCCTGAACATCATATGCACCCATCGCACCATTCCGAGCGAGGTCGGGGCGGACGTTATTCGGTTGCGCGCCATATTCGATGAAACAGCCGGAGCCAGCGTCAGCGACCGTTGATCGGCCGTTCTGGTAGATCGCCAAGCGCATGGGACATCGTTTCAGCGTGGCATTGCCGACAGGATCGGTGCGGATCGGCGAGCAGCCGGTGAGCGTGTGCAGGACCGAGAGGACGACGGTTTTGGTCGGGCTGCGAACGACGATGTGACTCTCGGAAGCTGGCGCGTTGGCGACCGCAAAGCGTGTATCGCCTTTGGCCACGTAGGCGTCGTTGTTCTTCTTCAGTCGGTCGGCCCATAGGGAGGCGTAGGGCACGGCTTCCGAGTTCGGGAGCTCGAGATCGGCATAGGTGACGGCGCGCCAGGCGTTCGGATCATGCGTGAGCGACTGGGCCGAAGCGTGGGGCGCCAATCTAAGGGCAGCCGCGACTGCGACAAATGTCAGGCGTGCATGCATTCCTTGCCTCGCTTGTGTGCCCTATGATTAAATCAATGTTGTGATGATTGTCGAGCGTGATATTTGGATGAGACAAAAACCCCGCCTATCGGGGCTAGATGAATTGCGAGGCCTGGCGATCGGGCTGGTGGTGCTGTCGCATGTCGGGCCGGTCTTCGGGACGGTCGCCGCTCTGCTGTTTGCGCCGGCGTGGAGCGTCGGGGTCGACCTGTTCTTTGTGATTTCCGGCCTGGTGGTGGAACGCTCATTGCGAAGCCTGCGCCTCGAGCGCGGTGCGCTCGAGGCGGCCTCCGCCTTCTATGTCAGGCGTGCTATGCGGATCGTGCCGCTGGCCTGGTGCGTCGGCGCCATCCTCTCGATCGGGTTGATCATCCCGGGAAGCGGCGTTGAGCCTGCAGACGCGAAGGCGGCATTCGCCTTCATCTCGAATGCGCATTGGGCACCCTGTTTCGGGGGCGCCACAGGATGCGGGAACGCCTTTGCGTTTGGGCCATTCTGGTCGATTGCCGCCGAGATGCAATTTTATCTACTGGCTCCGCTCCTGGTGTTCTTGCTATCGCGGCGGGCGCTCCTCGCGCTGGCCGGACTCGTTCTCGTGGTCGGGACGTTCACGCTGCGGCCCTGGGGCGGGACGCTTTGGACGTTCCGCATCGATGCAATCGCGGTCGGGCTGGCGATCGGAGCAACCATGGGCACAAGCGCATGGCCCCGTCTGACGGAATACCTGCGGGTGATCGGCAACATGGAAGCGGCGTTCTGGATGTCGATCGCGGCCTTCATGTTGGCGATCTTGCCGCCGGCGATGCATGGCGTGGCGACTGCCGTGCTGGCGCTGATGTGCGGGTGGATCGTGACAAGGGCGACCTTGCGGGATGATTCTGTGAACTGGCCGGGGCGGATGCTGCGCCGCTTGGGAGGCATCTCCTATGCCCTCTATCTGATCCATCTGCCGGTGCTGGCGCTGTTCAACTGGTCGCTTGGCCAATTCCTGGACGCTCCGGCGACGGCAACGCTCTCGATCGCGGTCGCGATCGGGCTGTCTCATGTGCTGACGGTGGCAATCGGAGATCCGCTCCGGCAGCTCGGCCGCCAATGGTCAAATCGAACAGTCCGGGAGGTGTTGCCGTGACGGAAGAAAATCGTCAGTGGTCGCTTGGTGGTGAAGATGTCGATCAAATTCCGCGAGGAGCGAGGGCGCTGGCGGAGCAGCTTTTGACCGAGACCGACGGCGATGCCGTGGCAGCGCTCGTCGCGGCATGCTGCGTCATTGGAGCCATGCGCTCGGCGGTATCGAAGGGTATGGTGCGCAACGGATCGCCGTTAGGGGTCGATATCGCGCAAGTGCTGGACGTGTTCGTGCGAAGCGAGCTCCCAGCAGAAGAGCAGAACCTGACCGGTAGATGACTTCGACCGCGAAGTAGCTACCATGTTGGGGGGCTGTGCGGCCTGCCGCTCGATCCCCCGGAATGCTGAATGCACGATATCCGCAGTTTGATCTTCGTGGACGACCGTCAGCAATGCCATGCACTGACACTGATTTCGCCAGGAAAGAGATTGAACTAAAGCCTTGCGAAACGCTTTGGCCGAACGACAGGATCGGTCTCGCATAGGGAAGCATGATCTTTCGGCCGGAGGTGAGCGATGCGGCCTCCATGCGTGAAGGTCGCCATGACTGCTGGCGCGACCACACGCAATACGCTCGAAGTCGCCGAAGACGGTCGTCGCAATCTTCGAACTGGGATCTGCACGAAGAGACGCGGTGGTGAATTGGCACGCTGCGTGACGACACATCCGGAGCGTCGTAAAAGCCGCTCGCAGCGTACCTCTCATACGCCCGCGGACAATCTTGCCACGCCGGCGCCGTTGGTTTGGCCGTCGGCTTCTGTGCGCATCTGGCCAGCCGACACGCGGCAGTGTGACGGCCGCCGCTTAGTAGCGGTCGCCGAACCAGCCCTTGCTCTTGGGCGGCGAGGGTTCCTGATAGGCCCACGGGACAGACTTGTAGGACGGCCTCGGGTCTTGGACGCGCCAAGCCTTCTGCCAGTAGTAGAAATTGAGGGGTACTCGGGCGAGCACGCGACCATCGGCAGACAGGAGGTCGGAAGCGCAGGCGACGACGGGGCCGTCGTAAAATTGCACGCGGCCAGTATAGCCGTTGAGCGCTCCTGGCCGGCAGGCAAAGACGCGAACGCCTGCAGCGATCGTGTCCGGGGCTTCCGCGGGGACGGAGATCGTCTTGATGCCTTCCTTGGTGATGAGCGTGCGCACAGGCACGGAGTTCCAATGCGAGCGGCGCAAGGCGTTATTCGCCTGAGCTTCGGTTGGGTAGCCGGCTCGCCGGGTAATGACCGGCGGGAAGCGCCCCCAGTCTGGCGCATATTCTTGCCGGCTGCGACTGACCCGATCAGGCTTCCAATAGGAGTCCGTAGCCGAAACGGGGCCGGCCGAATGTGAAGCATCCGGCACTCGCTCGGCGCAACCGGCGAGCAAGGCCGCGGATGCGACGAGGTGGAGGATGTGACGAAAAGAACGCATATCGTGCTCGGGGGTCATGGGTTTGCAGGTGAGAATTTCCGGTGAAGCCAAGGCATCTGGAAGGTGCTGGCCCAAATGCCGCGATGGGTTTTGCGAGCCTGACGCTCGATCTGGGCGTAGAGGGGGATGCGACGATCGAGTTCATCGGGGAGGGTGACGGCTACGCCTGCTTTCCGCCTTTCGCCGGCGACGTCGGCCATTTCGCTGGCTGCACAACGCCCTCGTCTTTCCGGATCGGCGAGCAGACAAGCCATTTTTTCAAGGTGGCGGTTACGAGCCATGCCATGGCGACAACCCCGCAAGGCAACGCCTGCTTTCCCAGCGTCGCGGTCTGGCCCAGGTCGCAGCCGTCGACGCCGCGATAGGTGCACGAAACAAAAGTTGATTGCTGGTTCCCATGGATCACTCCTCGTCAGATTCATTGAGTCAGTAAACGATCTTGCAAATCGCTGTGCAAGTGTCTCTGAATCATATCCCGCGAGGGGAGGAGGGGTGCTCGTATCCGGATCCGCGCCCGATGGGCCGGGTAGGGCCTCGGTGTCGAGTTGACGCGGGGCCATCAGGCAATCGATACTCTGAATGCGCGCTATGCCGTGGCGGTCGCAGCGGCATCCGCTGGACGAACTCAGCGGCTTCGTGGGCGGCCTTGCCTGATATCGCTGCGAGCCTTTCGAAGCCGCTGTTCGAGCGCTAAATAGCGAGCCGTAATCGAGTTCAGCTTTGTGAAAAACTGCCTGCTCTGCGCAGGGTTGCCCGGCGCAGGCGGGGGGAAGAAAGCAAAAAGAGCTACCCGATCAGCGTCTAATTGTTTTAGCTCCGAGCAGAGACGGCAAATTTCGTGGTCGTCCGTTCCGGAACTCCGATGTGATGCACGGCGCGAGGTACGCGTAGGGTTAGTCTGCCGACCCACATCGTTCGACGAAAGTAAAATCGTATCCAAGGCGTTTCCTCCACGCCGGGTTGTGGTCATCCAATCTGGAATAATGCGGGTTGCAACCTATGTATACTGGCGGTTTTGCCTGTCACTTTTGACAGGTCGTGAGACGCTGGAATCCAGCGAGGAGCAACCTAGTTCGATAGCCGCGCGAATGGCTTGGAGAGGCGCGTCGATAGCAAGGAGATAAGCTGGATATGGCGAGATTTGACTCAAATTTTCACGACGTGACGGAGGGTATTCACGCAGTTGCCTCTCCTGCGGACGCGGCGGACCTTCTGAACACAATTGTCGAAAGTTACGGTCTTGAGACGGCGGCCTTTCTTACCGTCAGGCCGGTTTACGAGGAACCGAGTAAGCCGTTCTATGTGACCACCTATTCGCCTGACTGGGTGAAACGCTACATCGAGAAGGATTTTTTCGACATCGATCCCGTGCTTCGCTATGGGCTGCGTGCTGTGAAATTGGTTGATTGGAAGGAGATCGACCTATCGGACAAGCCCGTGCGCACGTTCTTCGGTGAAGCGAGGGAACATGGTGTCGGGAAGCATGGCGTCACGTTCCCGGTTAGGGGTGTCGACGGCGACCGCGGCATTCTGACGGTGACGAGCAACGAGAACGCAGCGGCGTGGCAGACGTTTCTCAAATCCGAGGTTCGCGACTTCCAGCATCTCGCCGGTGAATTTCACAATGCTATCGGTCGAATCCAAGGAAGGCCACGCCATCCGACTGTCTGCTCCGATAGAGAGATCGAATGCCTGAAATGGTACGCGAGGGGAGAGAAGGTCAAACGGACCGCAGAGATACTGTCGCTATCCCCTCGCACGGTCTGATTTCATCTTGATCTGGCACGGGCAAAGCTTGGTGCCAAAAGCTTGGCCCATGCGGTTGCGATCGCGGCAGAGCGCGGCCTTTTCTTTCAAAGACTGTTCTGATCGGTAGCCAAGCGCTTCGCGGGAAGCCGCCGGCAAAACTCGTTCCGTTTCGTGAAGCTGGGAATGCTAGAACGACTGAATCATGGGGAAAAAAGGGAGGCGTCGCTCTGGACAACCTGATCCGGAAAGGCACCGCGACGCTCCAAGGGTAGAATGCTGGCCAAACCAAGTGTCCTATTCGCAAACCACACGGTACCGCTTGCCGGGCTCGCTGATGTTCTTGCAGACAAGCGGCTTGTGTGGCTCGGAAGAGGAGAGCGGCGGACTTGCGGCCGGCGATGCCCGTCTGTTTGATGTCTTGAGACTTGCCGTACGGCGCGGTTCGAGTCTCTCCGGCTCCTGTGGCGCAACCGGGAACACGCTGGCTTCGATCCGCCGCTGCTGCAGGCGTGGCGGCTCTTTGTCGAAGAATCGCCTGGCATCAAGCGATCTCGGAATAATCACTGTACCATCATCGCTGTGCGCGCAGCCGCTGCCCAACAGTAAGGCCAGCCCCAGGAAAAAAGGCAGAATCCGTTCAAACATAAGCATACCCTTGGCGGGCGTATCCCCCGGCTTGCGGGTCGCCGACAACCGGCGCAAGGGCGCGAAGAAAGGGCGGCATTGCTTGCCGCCCTTTCGAAATTGTCGAGATGCGTGGACCTTTAAAAGCCCATGCCACCCATGCCGCCCATGCCGCCGCCGCCCATGCCGCCAGGCATACCGCCGCCAGCCGACTCCTTCTTCGGAGCCTCCGCGATCATGGCTTCGGTGGTGACCAGCAGGCCGGCGACCGAGGCCGCGTCCTGGAGAGCGGTACGAACGACCTTGACCGGATCGACGATACCCATGGCGATCATGTCGCCATATTCGCCGGTCTGGGCGTTGTAGCCGAAGGTCGCGCCCTTGTTCTCAAGGATCTTGCCGGCAACGATCGATGCTTCCGCACCTGCATTCGCGGCGATCTGGCGGGCCGGAGCCTGCAGCGCACGACGAACGATGTTGATGCCGGCAGCCTGGTCGGCATTGGCGCCTGTGGCCTTGATGTTGGCCGAAGCGCGCAGCAGGGCGACGCCACCGCCAGCGACAATGCCTTCTTCCACGGCCGCGCGGGTCGCGTTGAGGGCGTCATCGACGCGGTCCTTCTTTTCCTTGACTTCGACTTCCGTCGCACCGCCGACGCGGATCACCGCAACGCCGCCCGCGAGCTTCGCGAGACGTTCCTGCAGCTTCTCCTTGTCGTAGTCCGAAGTGGTCTCTTCGATCTGCTGCTTGATCTGGGCAACGCGGCCCTGGATCTCGGCCTTCTTGCCGGCGCCGTCGACGATGGTGGTGTTCTCCTTGGAGATCGACACCTTCTTGGCGCGGCCGAGCATGTTGAGGCCGACGTTCTCGAGCTTGATGCCGAGGTCTTCCGAGATGACCTGGCCACCGGTGAGGATGGCGATGTCTTCCAGCATGGCCTTGCGGCGATCACCGAAGCCCGGCGCCTTGACGGCGGCGATCTTCAGGCCGCCACGCAGCTTGTTGACGACCAGCGTGGCCAGGGCCTCGCCTTCGACGTCTTCCGAGATGATGAGCAGCGGCTTCGAGGTCTGCACGACGGCTTCGAGAACCGGCAGCATGGCCTGGAGGTTGGAGAGCTTCTTCTCGTGCAGGAGGATGTAGACGTCCTCGAGCTCGGCAACCATCTTGTCGGCGTTGGTGACGAAGTAGGGGCTGAGGTAGCCGCGATCGAACTGCATGCCTTCGACGACTTCGAGTTCGGTCTCGGCGGTCTTGGCTTCCTCAACCGTGATGACGCCTTCGTTGCCGACCTTCTGCATCGCTTCCGCGATCATCTTGCCGACCGACTCGTCGCCATTGGCCGAGATCGTGCCGACCTGGGCAACTTCCTCGGAGGTCTTGATCTTCTTGGCAGCCTTGCCGAGTGCCGAGACGACTTCGGTCACGGCCAGGTCGATGCCGCGCTTCAGGTCCATCGGGTTCATGCCGGCGGCAACGGCCTTGTGGCCTTCCTGGACGATCGACTGCGCCAGAACGGTCGCCGTCGTGGTGCCGTCGCCGGCGATGTCGTTGGTCTTCGAAGCAACTTCGCGGACCATCTGCGCGCCCATGTTCTCGAACTTGTCTTCAAGCTCGATTTCCTTGGCGACGGTGACGCCGTCCTTGGTGATACGCGGCGCGCCGAACGACTTGTCGATGACGACGTTGCGGCCCTTGGGGCCGAGCGTGACCTTCACCGCGTCGGCGAGGATGTTGACGCCGCGCAGCATGCGCTCGCGGGCATCACGAGAAAATTTTACGTCTTTGGCAGCCATTTTTAGCTCCTGGCAGGGGCTTTAGATTGAGCCCGGGAATTCAGTTGATGAAAAGGCCTGATATCAGCCAATGATGCCCATGATGTCGGATTCCTTCATGATCAGAAGGTCTTCGCCATTGAGCTTGACTTCGGTGCCCGACCACTTGCCGAACAGGATGCGGTCGCCAGCCTTGACGTCCAGCGGGACGAGCTTGCCAGCTTCGTCGCGGGCGCCGGAGCCGATGGCGATGATCTCGCCTTCCTGCGGCTTTTCCTTTGCCGTATCGGGGATGATGATCCCGCCGGCGGTCTTCGCTTCGGACTCGACGCGGCGAACGACCACGCGGTCATGAAGCGGCCGGAAATTCGACTTTGCCATTTTTGGATTTCCCTGGTGAGGATGTTGAACGGTTCTCCGTTGCCGGAGAAGGTTAGCACTCGCCAGTGGCGAGTGCTAACGCGGCAGTGAGATAGGCTGTCGGCTCGTACCAGTCAAGACGCTGAAGAAAGGCACGGGCGAAGAGCAAAAAACGCGCGGCCCTGCGAGCGCAAGACGCCGTCACTGTTGTGACTGCCTGTGACTGCCCCACCGTTCCTCATGCACCCCTAACAGGTGTCGTTAGGGCAGGAAACGCGAGGCGCGTCACTGTCCAGTTGGCCCAAATCGACGCTGCATCCGACGGAAGCGCCATAGCATAGAAATTTTGGTGCAGTACCATCGACGCTGACATTCCTGATAAGTCGGAATCGCTAAGGTTGCCGAATGAACGCCGGGGTTGGAAATGACAGGCGCTCGAGCTATGTTGTCTGTCATTTTACTATGGGCTATATCGTCGAGGCAAAAGGGCCGAGCGACAGGCAAGTTGTGCGCACGCATCGATTTATGAGACGAAATGGAAACGGCGAAGTGGACAACCCGCTTCGCGCCAACATTGCGACGGTCCTCGAGGCCGAACGCCGGCGAAGGCGGCTTCGCCACCAGGACATGGCGCAGTTGTTTCATACTTCGCCTGGTGAGGGTCTCGCCTACCGGACCTACATCAAAACTGCTCGGCGTAGGAACAATGTCACCTTGCGTACCTTAGACATGATGGCCCGTTCTCTTCGGATCTCGATTGCGGCTTTGCTGACAGCCAGAACCGATATCGAGCCTTGGGTTCATGAGCTTGAAGACCACTCAATCCGGAGGCGTCTTGGCGCCATTCTCAACAGCGAGCGCGCGCGCAGGAACCTTCTGCTGTATCAGATGGCAGAGTTGATCGGCGTCTCGGAGATTACATTCGGGAAGTTGGAACGCGGCGCTGGAAATGTCAGTGTCGATACAATTGCTGGCATCGCTAAATCACTCTGTCTGGATCCCACGACATTTTTGTTCCAAGATCAAATTGCGCCGCGATCACCCTGACCAGCGCCGAAATCGTATTGCCGCCGATAAACGGCCAAGGTTGCGCCAACGGCACGGCGATGAGCAGTACGGCCGATGCTCTCACCTTCGAGGAACGCGAGAGCACAGCGACGGAAGACGAGGTCGACCCCTAATAGGCCGCGGCGCCCGGACCATCGAGGTAGCTTGGACCGGGCTTGACCGGCGCCGCTCCCATTCAAACCCGTGGGGCTGGGACTGCCATGTTATAGTCCCAGCCGTCTCTTCAGTTCCGCGTTCTCTGTACGCAGACGTTCCGCAAGCAGGTTCTTCAACCGCTTGTTTTCTTCCTCCAGCGCCAGAAGATTTTTGAGATCGTCACCCGCTGGCGCGGCAACCGCGGCCTTCTTCTTCCATTGATAGTAGGTCTGCTCCGATGTGCCGGCCTGCTTCACGGCGCTTTTTAGAGTGGCGCCGCCACTGAGCAACTTTTCGATTTGACTGAGCTTTTGGACGCGCTCCTCTTCGGAGTACATTTTGCGGCCGAGCCGCACTGAACCGACGCTCTTATTGGCCTCGGATGAAGCGCCGTTCTTACGGGCCGACCTCAAATCCGTCTTTGTGTTTCGCGGCGGGCGGCTCTTCTTCTTCGTCTCTGGAGCCTCGATGTTCGCAGCGCCTTTCGTAGCGGCGTTTAACGGTTCAGTATGCTCGGTCTCTGCCATGTGATGCTCCTCTTTTGCCTGGTCCAAACGTTCAGCATTAAAAGTCACGATATTGGAATCAACAAACTGACGGTTTGACGTGTCCATCTCCTCGAGTTGCCGTGTTGTCTCGGCGAAAGCAGCTGAGAGATCCATGTCGCCCCAAAGGGAATTGTCGCGTTTTTGATAGCCGCGCCTTTGCTTGACTTCCACGATAAACGGTCGGGTCTGCCGCCTCATAATTTCATCCTTGATTGCATGCCAATTGAACAGGGACACCACTGCCGAAGAGAGCAGCACCGCGCAGGCGCTTCCCAGTGTTGGTGCAGAGCTTTACCCGAGCGAAGGAGCGATTTTTGGCGAAAACGTTCGATCAGGCTTTTGGCTTCCGATTGCCCGATTTCTGCACCGGCGGTCCTTTTGCAGCTTGCTGGGGTGGTTTTCGCCCTAAGCCCGCCTTTTTTGCCAAAGACGAGCGAGTTGCCGCGTAATTCGGCGCAACCATTGGGTAGTCGGATGGCAGTCCCCATTTCGCACGATAATCGGCCGGGGTCATACCATAGCTCGTAGCCAAGTGACGCTTGAGAGACTTGAACTTCTTGCCGTCCTCCAGCGAGATGATAAAATCCGGCGTCACGGATTTTCTGATCGGAACCGCGGGCTTCAACGGCTCTGCCTCTGGTTGGGATTGGGCACCAGACGGCAACGAGTGCAACGACCGGTATACATGATCGATCACAGAGGGAAGTTCTCCCATAGGAACCGGATTGTTGGATACGTATGCCGAAACAATTTCGGCGGTTAGCTCTACAAACGCGTTGCTCGTTTCACCCTCAGCCAACGTTTTCCCTCCTAGTCAGACAAATCGCACAAATGGCGAGAATAGAGTAGCCCCGCGATGTCTGCAATCGCACCCCATACCGGGCAAATAGCCGGGCGCCCATGACTCCAGTGCACGCAATCGCCACCTCGCGCGTGCTGACCGCCGAACAACGTTGTGGTCCGATCACACGGCTCAGCTGCTGATGGCGTGCGTCTCTGGCGCTTCTGGCCTATACCGAGGCACTCCGCTTCGCGCCAAGGCAGTAGCCAACCGGGCATATCGACATGCCCAGCGGTCTTCGCTGAACGTCGTCAACTGGCGTCGCTCGTTGCGTGCATGAAATCGTCCAGCCGATGCTAGAGGCCCTGCCAGCCCCGCGGCAGTTTGACAACGCAGCGATCGGCGCGGTAGCACCGTCCAAGGCCAAGAGTCGCAGGGCAGACCACACCCCATCGGGCTGCGCGACCCAGACCAGCTGACGCCCAACCGGCACACACATCGCGCATCAGCACCGTGGATGCGACATCGGCTTTGTTGTGAGCGCGATATCATAACTTGGTTGTGACACAGCTGGGCGCAAGCGCACCGCTGTCAGCAGGTGAGCGAGCGAAAGAACTACGTGGTGGAGGTGAGAAGTCATGCGTCGAGATTCCCGCCCCTTCGCGGCAACCACACTGATCCCTCTTCGAAACCCGGTCTTTCGTTCGATCTGGACAGCCACGCAGATATCCAGCCTTGGCTGGCTCGTGCAAAGCGTTGCCATAAGCTGGCTCATGGCCACGATTTCGGCCTCTGATTTGATGGTTGCGCTGGTGCAGGCGGCATCGACGCTGCCCGCCTTCTTCTTGTCGATTGTTGCTGGAGCAATTGCAGACAGCTTCAGCCGCCGCGGGGTGATGCTTGCCGGACATTGCCTGATCGCACTGGCATCCACGGCGCTGGCGCTCTCTGTGGGGCTGGGCTTTGTCAGTCCATGGCTGATCCTGGGGCTGAGTTTCTTGGCCGGGTGCGGCTTTGCCTTGAACGATCCAGCCTGGCACGCATCGGTCGGTGACATCCTGGAAAAGCGCGAGATACCCGCTGCGGTAACGCTGATGTCGGTGGGGTACAACGTTGTTCGGAGCATAGGACCGGCGCTGGGCGGTGTGATTTTGGCGTTGCTGGGACCGCTGTCGGCTTTCGTCTTCGCGGCGCTGAGCGACCTGGTCCCGTTGAGCGCTGTCTTGCGCTCCAAATGGCAAGTTCGCTCTTCGCCTCTTCCGCGCGAGCGGATGACGACGGCCATTCACGATGGCATGCGCTTCACGGCGATTTCCTCGGAGATCAGAGTGGCCATTGTGCGTGCTACCCTGTTCGGGCTGTCGAGCATCTCGATTCTTGCTTTGCTCCCCCTCCTGGTTCGCGACCAACTGGCGGGCGGGCCAATTGTTTACGGCGTCCTGTTGGCCGGCTTCGGCACAGGCGCCTTGATCGCCGGCATTAGCAATAGCTACTTGAGAAGCATCACGTCGCAAAATCGATTGATCACGCTCGCGTCCATTGCGTGCGCAACGTGTTGCCTTTTACTGGCTCTCACATCATCGGTGGCTGTAGCGGCGATCGCGCTTGCAATCGGTGGCGCAGGCTGGGTTGTCACCTGGACCGGAACCGACGTGTGTGTCCAGTTGGCAAGCCCGAGGTGGGTCGTTGGTCGCACCCTGTCGATCTACTACGCCTTGACCTACGGCGGCATGGCAGCGGGCAGCTGGATCTGGGGTACTGTCGCGCAGAACTATTCCCTGACATGGGCTTTGGAAGGTGCTGCAGGGGCACTGTTGCTGGTTGCAGCAGCGGGAAAGCTCTTGCCGATACAGCTATGGGAAGAATCGGATCAAGGGGCCTCCGACTTTACGCCGCCAGAACTGGCCCTCGATCCGAAACCCAGGAGCGGTCCGATCGTGATCAAGATAGAGTACTCGATCGCCGAGGAAAACATCGAGGAATTTCTGCGCTGCATGCGCGAAAGGCGCCGCGTTCAAAGCCGTGCCGGTGCGCGGGACTGGACCCTCCAGCGCGACCTTCAGAAGCCGACGCTTTGGACCGAGACATTCCGCACGCCGACATGGACGGACTATCTTCGCCTGAATCATCGGCTAACGGTAACCGACAGGGAGCTAGGCGAGCGCATTGCCGCTCTGCAGGTCGATGGTTGTCCTCCTCGTCTCGCACTTTCGATCGAGCGCTCGACAGGTCCTGCCGCCGGCAGCCAGGTTCAGCCTGTGCCCTTTGTGTCCCGTCCGTAACGCCTCCGCAGTTGGAAGCTGGTCGTCAGTCCTGAGCGGTCCATCACCTTCGCTTTGTTTTACGAGGAAGCGATGGCGGTGGGCCGGCCGGAGCGAGGTCTAGAGCGGTTCCTGATTTGACGGAATCGAAGGGGATTCCCGATCAGTCGGTTCTGTGATTCAAGATGCTGGCTGGAGTGGAGGCCAGCATCGGATGACGCGACCGCTTTCGGATGATCTTCGCGAACGTGTTGTAGCGGCGGTTTTGGGTGGCGAGAGCCGCCGGTCGGCCGCGAAACGGTTCGGCATTTCGGTTTCGGCGGCGGTGAAGTTGTTGCAGCGCCATCGGGCGACTGGCTCGGTTGCGCCTGGCAAGATGGGCGGACATCGCAAGAGGGTGCTGGAGCCGCACCGTGCCTTCATCGAGGCGCGTCTGCGTGAGACACCGCATCTGACGCTGCACGGTCTGAAGGATGAGTTGGCCGCACGCGGGGTCAAGGTCTCGCACAACGCGGTCTGGATGTTCTTGAGGCGCGAGGGCCTGAGCTTCAAAAAAAACGCTGTTCGCCCTTGAGCAGGCGCGCGCCGATATTGCCCGCAGGCGTCAGCGATGGCGCTCTTGGCAGGCCGGCCTCGATCCGCAGCATCTGGTCTTCATCGATGAGACCTGGATCAAGACCAACATGGCTCCGCTGCGCGGTTGGGGGCCGAAGGGCAAGCGGCTGCGCGGCTTGGCCCCGCACGGCCACTGGCGCACGCTGACCTTCCTCGGCGCGCTACGCTGCGATAGGCTCGCGGCACCTTGCGTCTTCGACGGCCCGATCAACGGCCAATGCTTCCGCGCCTATGTCGAGCAACAGCTCATCACCGTGCTGAAGCCCGGCGATATCGTCATCATGGATAATCTGGGAAGCCATAAGTCGGCCGCCATCAGACAGATGATCAAGGCCGCCGGCGCCAGGCTTTGGTATTTGCCGCCCTACTCTCCCGACCTCAACCCGATCGAGCAGGCCTTTGCCAAAATCAAACACTGGATGCGCCAAGCGCAGAAGCGTACCGTCGAGGACACTTGGCGCCACATCGGCCACCTCGTTGAAACGATCGAGGCAACCGAATGCAACAACTACTTCGCAAACGCCGGCTACGCTTCCGTCAAAACGTGAAAGACTCTAGGCAGCAAGCATTTCCAGTGGGTTGGGCTGTGTGGCTCTCGCATCCAGGAAGGTCGGCGCCGCAGAAACTTGGTTGCCAGTCAAATTTTTGTTTTCTCGACGCTTCACGAATTAGGATTGGATGCTTCTCTGTTGGGCGTGATGGGAGGTAGGCTGGGGATGGGGCGGCCCGAGCGAACCCACAAAACCTTCACACGATGCAGGTAATGCAGGGGACCTCGTCGAACGTGTCGGCAGGCTGGCTGGCGTTGCTCACCACTGAGCGGAAAGAAACATGCTGAAAATGACGCGCCTCGAGCTTCATGGGCTGGTCTGGTCGAAACCAATGATCGAGATCGCAAGACTGCATGGCGTCAGGGACCAGCACGTCGGGCAGGCTTGCGACGCCAATGACATCGCTCGGCCGCGTGCCGGCCATTGGCAAAGAGTAGAGCACGGCAAGACGGTGGAAGCCGTCGCGCTCGACAACAAGAACAATTCTCCAGAGGCGATGGTCATTATCGATCCGGCGGTCGGGAGGCCCGGCCGGCTTAAGCGGGGCACGACATGAGACATCTAAAAGATAAGCGGCATGATCCGCTCAAGGGTGGCGCTGGAACTGCCACCCGAAAATGGCATCTTGGCCCAGGAATCGAGCCGCCATCGCGGAATTTGCACGGATAGACGATCGAGATCCTAGGGGCGCTCCGAAAGGTATCTCGCGCGACGCACCAATTCACCTTGCTCGCGAGATATTTCACCATTACGCCTGATTGTCTGGCTCGGGGAGCCGCGGTCAGAGGAGCTTAGAGCGTTCGTCTAGTTTGACCAGACGATCAGGGCGTTTCAAGTAAGACAGATTTGTCGAATCGAGATGTATGACCGTCGTCATTGTTTCGACGGATCTCAACAATACTGAAGTTAGATGCGATGTATTATCTTACTGAGGAGATCATCCATCATCCACCTTGTGGAACCTGCAGTTGTAGCAATAGGTTACTAAAACATATCCACTGCTTGACCGAAACGCACAAGCGACATCTTCCTTCGTTGAAAAAAGGCTCTCCCCCGCGCGCCCTACGCTCGCGAACAGCCTGCCCTCCGTCCGAGCCAGCCGGGAGGAGGAGAGGGCGCTGGTCTCCGTGTGCGCGAGCACCGTCAGAGCCTGCCAGGTCATTCCGTACTCTCCGCCAGAAGGATAATTATGCTGGATCGGCTCTCGAATGGAAGCCTACCCCTCCACTTTATCGGAAACAGGTAGATCCCCTGTTGGCGAGATCTTTTCGGAAAAGAGGAAGGTCGCTGGATCAAGTTTCAACGCCTTAGCGATCGCGGCAATCGTGTCCACGCTGATGTTGCCGCTCGCGCGCTCCAGTTTCGTGAAGGTCGCCTCCGCCACACCGATGAGTTCGGCCGTCTCATAGCGGTGCAAAGTACGTCGTTGTCGCTCAAAATCGATGATGTGCGCCAGCCGCTTGCGGATCGCATCGTCGTCCAACCGATGCGCCCATTCCGGAACTTTCTTACCGCCGGCGAGCAGTCCTGCAAAGGACACTTGCAAGCCGTTTGCCATGATCTGCAGCGTCGTCAATGTGACATTATTTTTCTGACGCACAGTCAGGGAAGCGCGGGATAAGGGAGCTCGAACGCATCCGGGACCAGAACCTGGTCGGGATTATGCATGCGCTCAAGGCCGGCGACGAGGGGCGAGGGTGGGGGGCTGGGAAGCTTCTGGCAGATTTCGAATCCCATCTTCGGAAAACCGCGCCAAAACGCGAGGTCAGTCCTAGCCAGCATCTGTTGACGCTGCTCGAAGTAACAGTCCCGGCCGCCTGGATCGACTATAATGGCCATATGACGGAGTACCGGTATACACAGTGCTTCGCCGACGCCTGCGATGCGCTTCTCCTACTGATCGGCGCCGACGCCGACTATGTCAAGGCCGGGCACAGCTACTACACCGTGGAGAGCCATGTTCGGCTCCTTGGTGAGGCGAAGCTTGGTGACGCCCTCTACGTCGAGGCGCAACTCCTTCCTTCGGACGGGAAAAAGGTCCATGCGTTCATGTCCTTGCACAGAGCCTCGGACGGTCGATTGCTGTCTACCTATGAGAACTTGATGCTCCATGTCTCCTCAAGTGAGGGTCGTTCCGTGGCCCCCTTGCCCAAGATCATGGCGACCCTCCAGCCATTACTCGACGCTCATGCCAATCTCCCTTCGCCCGATGGGGCAGGGCGCTCTGTGGGCGCCGGCAAGCGGTAGGCGTGCTCAGCGAAGTCACACCTTCGCTCCACAAAACAATCGGCTAGAGCGTGTTTCACTTAGATTGAAGCATATCCAGCGTTTACGAGATAGTTGGCGCACTCTGCGGGTTGAAAGCTCTCGAGGAGCGTTCCGATACGTCGCCATGTGGCCTACAGTCTGTTCCGCGGCCTTTCGCATGTGCTTGAGCTTGGCGAAGACCTGCTCGATCGGGTTGAGGTCTGGACTGTAGGGTGCCAGGTAGAAGAGCTTGGCTCCTGCCGCGCGAATGGCGCGACGAATGGCTTGCCCCTTGTGGCTGCCAAGATTGTCCATGACGACGACGTCACCGGGCGAGAGCGTCGGCACGAGGAACTGCTCAACCCAGGCCGCAAAGCTTGCGCCGTTGATGGGACCATCGGTAACGCAGGGCGCGTCGATGCGCTCGCAGCGCAGCGCGGCCAGGAAGGTCAGCGTGCGCCATTTGCCATGCGGAGCCTTGGCGACCAGCCAATGCCCACGAGGCCCCCAGCCCCGTAGCCGCGCCATATTGGTTTTTGCCCAGGTTTCGTCGATGAACACCAAGCGCCGTGGATCAAGCCTGTCTTGATACTTCCTCCATTGCGCCCGGCGCCGCGCAATCGCCGGCCTGTCCTGCTCGCTGGCGAACAGCGTTTTTTTGAAGCTGAACCCGGCCTCCTTCAGCACCCGCCACACCGACACCGGGGCTGCCACGATGCCGCGCTCGGCAAGCTCCGCCGACAGCGCTCGCACGCTCGACTGTGAGGCTACCCGCTCCAGCAGCCACACGCGATGTGGTTCCAAATCCCGGCCGGATTGACGCCCCATGCGCAACGCCGACGCGCTTCCGCTCGATCGTTGGCGTTGCGACCACTTCACAACACTCGCCACGCTCACCCCGAACAATGCAGCCGTTTCCCGGCATGTCCGGCCAGCCGCAACCGCCGCAGCAACGCGCTCACGAAGATCGTTTGAATAGGGTCTTGGCATCCGATGCTGGCCTCCGCCCAGCCAGCATCTTGAATCACAAAATCACCGCGTCGTGAATCTGGAGGGATCTGTAAGGTCGCGCGGCGGTGATGGTCTGGCTTGGGGCGGTGCGCGACCTCATTGAATCCGGATTGAGCGAACCCGCTGACGCGGCCACGCGCTGTGGGATTAGTGTCGCGAAGCCCGTTCCAGGTGAGCGGCTTGGTGTGATGCAATGCTGCCATGTCGGTGAAGACGAGGCCGAGACGCCGACGTTGACCTAGGTGATAGACGCGCCCGTCGGCATCTTGAGCGTGCTGCGGGGTAATGCGTCTGCTCTTCGGGCTGGTCGGGAAGATGACGATATGGGGGTTATTGCGTCCGTCGACGCTGATGCCGCGACGCTGCCACGATCGATGCTGGGGCGACATCCTGTCGTCATGAGGTATCCGGCTGCGGTCGTGACGGCCCGGTGTGCGGCGCGGCAGCGTGGCGGTGATGCGCAGAATGCCGCCACAGCAGGGACAGACGGTTGGGTCAAAGCGCGGGAGCGGCCTGGTGGTCTCGCCGGATGCGGCGGTCGGAGCGGGTTTCATCGCCACCAGGAGTAGCCGGATGATGGCGCACCGGGTCCGGCGGCATCCATTGGCGATGAAGCCATAGTGGCGGATGCCGTGGAAGCTGTCGGGCAGGCAGTGCAGCAGTGAGATCCCATGACGGGTGGTGGATAGCGACCCGCGCTCTGGCAGAGTGGGGTTGCTGACCAACAACTCTGTGGAGGCCAATCATGCATGTTGTAGCCGATCAATCTGCGGCGCCTGCCGCTATCCGCACCCATCTTGGCGCGATTTTCGTTTCATTGGAACTCAGCAAGTCGACGTGGCTGGTGACGTCGCTATTACCAGGCGGGGGTGAGCGTATGTCGAGGCATGCGGTGCGAGGTGGTGATATTGCGGGACTGCTGGCGCGCTTTGCACAGCTTCGGGAAAAGGCTCAAGTGCGCACCGGCGAGACCTTTCGGATTGTCGTCATCCAAGAGGCCGGCTTGGACGGTTTTTGGATCCACCGTGTCCTGGAGCATGAGGGGATCGAGAGCCATGTTGTTGACCCTGCCTCCATTGCCACCTCGCGCCGGCGACGGCGGGCGAAGACCGATAAGATCGACGGCGAAACGTTGGTGCGCGCACTGCTTGCTTATAAACGCGGCGAGCCACGCGTATGCGCGATGGTGAAGCCACCGACGCCCGAAGCAGAGGATCGGCGCCGGATCTGCCGGGAGCGCAAGGTCCTAGTCAGTGAGCGGACGAGCCACGCCAATCGCATCAAGGGGCTGCTATTTGCGCAAGGGATAACCGGCTATGATCCGCTGCGACGTGACCGGCGCGAGCGGCTTGACGATCTCCGGACGGGTGATGGCCGTGTGCTGGGCAGGCAGCTCAAGGCGCAGCTCATTCGCGAGCTCGATCGCCTCGAGCTGCTGTTCGAGCAGATCAAGTCAGTCGAAGCCGAGCGTGACGCGTTGCTGGCCGCCGATGTCGCTGACACGCCTGTGGCGTTGCTGCTCGACCTCAAAGGCATTGGCACCGAGAGTGCCGCCATCTTGTATACGGAAGGGCTGTTCGAAAGTTCGACAACCGAAGGCAGGTTGCAGCCTATGCCGGGCTTGCGCCGACGCCTTGGCGGAGCGGATCAATCGACCGCGAGCAAGGCGTCTCAAAGGCTGGCAATCCCCGGCTCCGGACAACAATGATCGAGCTTGCCTGGCTGTGGCTGCGCTACCAGCCCGAGTCAGCGCTCTCTCGTTGGTTCCGCGAACGAGCCGAGTGTAACGCCGGGCGCGTGCGCAAAACAACGATCGTCGCGCTCGCACGAAAGTTGCTCGTCGCTCTCTGGAAATATGCGACCGCAGGGGGTGGTCATCGAGGGCGCCGTCATGAAAACCGCCTAAGGCGATCAACCCTGCATACCTGTCCGGAGGGGCCAATCAGCCCCACGCGGATCCAGGGAGACAACCGTATCCGCCGCTGGTCTGAACCACCGACAGGAAGAATGGTCTCGTCCTCCTGAGCCCCTTGCCCGCCGAAAGCGGGATATTGGTGCAGCCGTCCCGGACGGCGACCGCATGTGAGTTGGACCAGGCTCGGAAATACGCCGCGCCGCGTCAACGCAGCTGGGCTCAAACCCTGGAAGCTCCGCCAACAGAAAAGGAGGAATTATGCGCCTTTGATATCACTTGACCTGAAACTCCCATACCTGTCCGGAGGGGCCAATCAGCCCCACGCGGATCCAGGGAGACAACCGTATCCGCCGCTGGTCTGAACCACCGACAGGAAGAATGGTCTCGTCCTCCT